>DATBZM010000295.1:0-5852 GCA_036513175.1 Xanthobacteraceae bacterium
ATGGCCGCACCGGCAACGAGGAGCGCTACGCGCTCGCGCTGCAATCGGTCGACGAGAACGTCTACGACTGGAACCTCGAGAGCGGCGCGCTCTATCTCTCGCCGACGCTCATCGCGATGCTCGGACTCCCGGCTGACGCGACACTGCAGCAATGGGCTGGGCGCATCCATCCGGAAGACCGCCCCTATCATCGCAGCCTGCTGTTGTCACTCTTCAAGGGCGACATTCCCCGCCTCGACTGCGAGTTCCGCTACGCGATGCCGGACGGCACGGTACGCTGGGCACGCCAGCACGGCATCGTGCTGCGCGGGCCGGACGGGCGGGCGCGGCGCATGGTCGGCGCGACCGGCGACATCACCGAGAGCCGGCGGCGCGCGCAGGAGCTGGAGCGCGCCAAGGCCGAGGCGGCCGCCGCCTGGCGCGAGATGGCGCGCACGCGCGAGCTCATGACCGTGATGCTCGACTACATGAGCCATGCGGTCGCGATGTTCGATCGCGACTACAGGCTCGTGGCGCACAACCGGCAATTCGAGCAGATGTTCGAGTTTCCGGCCGCGCTGTTCGCCGCCCAGCCGGGCATCGCCGATATCATCCGCGACCTGGCGCGGCGCGGCGAGTTTGGCGACATCGACGTCGAGGCGCACGTCGCTGCGATCATCCAGGACATCGACGATGAGCGCGCGAGCGAGCATGTGCGCCCGAACGGCACCGTGATCGAGATCCGCAACAGCCCGATCCCGGGCGGTGGCTTCGTGTCGATCTACAGCGACATCACGGAGCGCAAGCGCTACGAGGAGCGGATCGAAGCGAGCGAGCATCGCATGCGCGCGATCCTCGAGGGCAGCCCGGTCGGCGCCGCGATCTCGGTCGCCGACGGGCGGCTCCTCTTCTGCAATTCGGAGTTCGCACGGCAGAACGGAATTTCGCGCGACAACCTCGCCGACGTCGACATGGTCGCGTTCTACGTCAATCCGACCGAACGCAAGCGGCTGGTCGAGCGACTCAAGCGCGAGGGCCGCCAGCGCAACATCGAGACCGCGCGCCGCCGCACCGACGGGACGCGGTGGTGGTCGCTCAATTCGGTGGACCTGATCGAATACGAGGGCGAGAACGCGCTGCTGAGCTGGCACACCGACATCACCGAGCTCAAGGAGCGCGAAGCGGCGTTCGCCGCGGCGCGCGCCGAGGTCGAGCGCTCCGGCGCCGTCCTGCAGACCGTGCTCGACAACATGACCGACGGCGTCATGCTGTTCGGCGGCCAGGAGCGCGGCACCGACCGGGAGCTCAAGTTCATCAACAAGCGGATTCTCGAAATCCATCGCTACACCGCCGAGGAGGTCCACCCCGGCATGCTGTCGTCCGACATCGTGCGCTTCCTGGTGCAGCGCGGCGATTTCGGCCCGGTCGAGGACGTCGAACGGTTCGTGCGCCAGCACAACGATCGCGTGCTGAGCCCGAGCGGCTGCCATTACGAGCGCACGACGCCGAACGGCCGCTATCTCGAGTTCGACTTCATGCCGTTGTCCGACGGCAGCATCCTGTCGGTCCAGCGCGACATCACCGAGCTCAAGGAGCGCGCGGACGCGGCCGAGCGGGCGCGCGCGGAGGCGGAAGCCGCCAATCAGTCGAAATCGACGTTCCTCGCCACCATGAGCCACGAGATCCGCACGCCGATGAACGGCGTGCTCGGCATGATGGACGTGCTGGAGCACCAAGGACTCAACCAGGACCAGCGGCGCAGCGTCGCGACCATGCGCGAGTCGGCGCAATCGCTGCTGCGCATCATCGACGACGTGCTCGATTTCTCGAAAATCGAGGCGGGGCGGCTGGAGCTGGAAGCGACCGCGTTCTCGCTTTCCGGCTTGATCGACGGCGTGGTCAGCACGTTCGACCCGCAAGCCACCGCCAAGCGGCTCACGCTGGCGGCCGAGATCGATGCCGGCTCCGACGACGTGCTGGTCGGCGATCCGACCCGCGTGCGGCAGATCCTGTTCAACCTGCTCGGCAACGCGCTGAAATTCACCGAGCGCGGCGGCATCTGGGTGCACGCCTCGACGTCGCCGCTCGGCAGCGGACGCACGCGCGTGACGCTCGGTGTGCGCGATACCGGCATCGGGCTCGATGCGGAGCAGCAAGCGCGCCTGTTTCGCCCGTTCGCCCAGGCCGATTCCTCGACCACGCGCCGCTTCGGCGGCACCGGTCTCGGGCTTTCGATCGTGCGCCGCCTCGCCGAGCTGATGGAAGGAAGCGTCGCGGTCGAGAGCACGCCGGGCGTGGGCTCGGAATTCACCGTCACGCTGACGCTCGCCACCGCGCCGGCCGATTCCCCGCTCAAGACGCTGATGCGGCCGGCGGCGCCCGGCGGCGCGGCCGCGTTGGCGCGCGCCGGCACCGGTCCGCGCGTGCTGGTGGTCGACGATCATCCGGTCAATCGCGAAGTGCTGGTGCGCCAGCTTGGACTGATCGGCATCGACAGCGACACGGCGGCAGACGGCATCGAGGCGCTCGCCGCCTGGGCGCCCGGCCGCTATGCGGCGGTGCTCGCCGACATCCACATGCCGCGCATGGACGGGCACGAGCTGACGCGCCGCATCCGCGCGGCCGAGGCAGGCGGGCGCGACCGCACGCCGGTCGTCGCCGTCACCGCCAATGCGCTCAAGGGCGAAGAGGAGCGCTGCCTCGCGGCGGGCATGGACGCCTATATCGCGAAACCTGTGAACATCGACCGGCTGCGCGCGACGCTGGAGCGCTGGCTGGCGCTGCATGGCGACGCCGACGCGGGCCACGCGGCCGAGGGTACGCCGGCGGGCGCCGCCATCGACCGCGGCGTGCTGGCGGGCTGGCTCGGTGACGATGCGGCGGCAATCGACTCGCTGTTCGCGCGCTTCCGCGAGACCGCGGTCGAGGGCGAGCGCGACATCGAGGCGGCGGCGCGCAGCGGCGATCTCGCGCGGCTCGCCGCGGCCGCGCACAAGCTCAAAGGTGCAGCGCAGGCGGTCGGCGCCCACGCGGTCGGCACCGCGGCCGCGACGCTCGAGCAGGCCGGCAAGGCCGGCGACCGCGCACGCTGCCAGGACGGCCTCGGCCGGCTTGCCGCGGAGCTGCGGCGGGCGCTGGCGGAGCTGGCGCCGCCAACGTAAGCGCCCGGGCGGCCGAGCGACATTGAAATTATTCGTGTTTTTGACTTGGCTTCGTTCTGCCAAAATGCTCCGCCGATCACGGACGCCAATATGATCGAACCTTCACGTCATGTGCCGCTGCGCGCCGTGCCCTGGGACGCGATGGCTGCCGCCCAGGCGATCGACGAGATCGTGGCCGATGCGCTCAATCATTTCGACGGCGAGCAATTTTGGCCTGCGCACCCGCGCGACGACAATGTGAAGGACGGCCAAAGCAGCATCTATGTCGGCGCGGCGGGCGTCATCTGGGCGCTCGAACATCTGCGACGGCTTGGTGCGACCACGGCCGATCTCGACTTCCGCCCCTACCTGCCGCGGCTCCTGGAAAAAACCCAGGCCGAAATGGCGGGCTACGGCGACTATGCGGTCAACGGATCGCTGCTGTTCGGGGACATGGGAACGGCGCTCATGGTCATGCGGCTGGCGCCCAGTCCTGAGCTGGCAGGCCTCATTCACGCGCGCGCCGAGGCCAATACGCAACTGCCGATCCGCGAGCTGATGTGGGGACTGGCCGGCTCGATGATCGCCTGCCTCGCGATGGGCGAGATGACCGGTGAAGCGCGCTGGCGCGCGACCTTCGCGATCCAGGCCGGACGGCTGCTCGCCGATCTCATGGAATCCGCCGACGGCCCGATCTGGGAGCAGGACCTCTACGGCCGCCATCGCAAGTTTCTCGGTCCCGTGCACGGCTACGCGGGCAACATGGTCGCGCTGCTGCGCGGGTGGGACTGGCTCACGGAGGACGCGCGCGCACGCATCGCCGATGCGGTGCCGCGCACGCTGAGCAAGAACGCGTGGCGGACGGACGACGGAGCCGCGTGGCTCGCCGCCGTCGGCCACGACAAGCCGCCCTCGCTTTGCCACTATTGCCACGGCGCGCCCGGCATGGTCGCGACGTTTGCCGACGCGCCCTTCAGCTCGCCGGAGCTGGAGACGCTGCTTGTCGACGGCGGCCGATTCACCTGGGCGGCAGGTCCGCTCGCCAAGGGCTCCAATCTTTGCCACGGCACCGGCGGCAACGGCTACGCATTCCTCAAGCTGCATCGCCGCACGGCGGACGCGGTTTGGCTCGAGCGCGCGCGGGCATTTGCGATGACGGCCATCGCCCAATGCCGCGAGGCGCGCGAGGAGCTCGGGCGCGGTCACTATTCGCTGTGGACCGGCGACGTGGGCCTTGCGGTCTATCTGTCGGACTGCCTGAGCGGCGTGCCGTGCTTTCCCACCGTCGACGTCTTCTGAAAGGCGCGCCGACGGCGACGCTTGCTCCGGCACTCATTTCGCCGCGGCGCAGCTCGGCGCACGCCAAGGCGTGCAGGCAAAATACAATCGATCTACAATGGGAAATTGACGCCAAATACAATGCAAGGCCTTGATGAGGCGAGAGAAAAGACAAAATGACCACAGGGCATCGCGCGCTGACTCATCACGCCTTCATTCAAGCTGAGCTCACTTCGCCGCCGCGCAGCCCGGCAGGTCGAACAGAGCCGCGAGCCCGCGCGCGGAGGTGAGCACGATGACGGCGGCGGGTTGGGTGACGACGCAGTTGACCGGCGTGCTCATCTCGGCGCGATCAGGCGATGGAGCGTGATCGGAAATTCGCGCACGCGCACGCCCGTCGCGTGCCACACCGCATTCGCGACCGCGCCGGCGGTGCCCGTGATGCCGATCTCGCCCACCCCCTTGATGCCGAGCACATTGACGTGCGGATCGTGCTCCTCGACCAGGATCGCTTCCAGCGACGGCACGTCGGCATTCACGGGCACATGATACTCGGCGAGATTGGCATTCATCGGACGGCCGGATCGCGTATCCATGACGGCGCGTTCGTGCAGCGTGAACGAGACGCCCCAGATCATACCGCCGTTGAGCTGGCTCTTCACCAGGCGCGGGTTGATGATGCGTCCGGCCGCAAAGGCGCCGACCAGGCGCGTGGCGCGGATCTGGCCGAGGTCGGGATCGACCTTGACCTCGGCGAACACGGCGCCGTGCGCGTGCTTGGCGTAGTCCGAGGGCGCGAACGGGTCGGCCGCGACCGTCCCGCGCCCTTCGATCTGCGCGAGCCCGGCACGCGCGAGGATATCGGCATAGCTCTCGCTCCGCGCCTCGTCGTCGCGGCGGTGGAGGCGCCCGCCGCGCGCGCTCACGCCCGCATTGCCGGCGCCGTAAAGCGGCGAGCGCTCGTCGCTCGTCGCGAGCTCGGCGAGCCGGGCGATCGCGTCGGCGCCCGCATTGTGGATCGCGGTGCCGGCGGTCGCCGTGTGGGCCGAGCCACCCGCGATGCCGCCGTCCGGAAGATCGGAGCTGCCAGAGCGAAAGTCGAGCCGATCGAGATCGAGCGCGAGTGCATCGGCCGCGATCTGCGCCAGCGCCGTCCCGGCGCCCTGACCCATGTCGTGCGCGCCGATCTCCATGACGCCGCCGCCGTCGCGGCGCAGCAGCGCCCGGGCGTTGGCGGCGAACAGGATCGCCGGGAACGTCGCGGTGCCGACGCCCCATCCGACCAGGAGGCCGTCGCGGTCGCGCATTTGCCGGGGGCCGAGCGGGCGGCGCTCCCAGCCGAACCGCTCGGCGCCCTGGGCATAGCATTCGCGCAGCGCCTTCGAGGAGAACGGCTTGCCCGAGATCGGCTCGACCTCGGCATAGTTGGCGAGCCGGAAGGCGAGCGGATCCATG
>DATBZM010000296.1:0-13028 GCA_036513175.1 Xanthobacteraceae bacterium
TCATCAAGAATCCTTCGGACTCAGCGCTGCTGCAGCGCAGCAGGGCGGCCCTTATGGACCGTGTCTCGGAACGGAGTCCATGGCGTGGACCGCGGACCACCTGAGCGGCCGGCGCAGGGATTTCTGTCGGCGAAAGGATCGCGCCCGCTCTACGCCCGCTCGAGCCGTGCGTCCGCTACGCTTGCCCGGCGCGGTCGCCGCCGAGCAGCGGGATCAGCGAGGCAATATCGCTGAAGACGAAATCCGGACGCGGAACGCTGGGATGCAGCTCGACGCCACGCCGGTTGATCCACGCGATGGTCAATCCGAGCGGCTTGCCGCCGACCAGGTCGGTGAATTGCGACTGCCCGGAGTGAAGAATCGCCTCCTTCGGCACGCCCGCGTGCGCGAGCAGGTAGCGAAACAGGGTGCCGTCCGGCTTGTAGCCGCGCGCACGCTCGGCGGTGCAGACGAGATCGAAGTCGCGGCGCAGCGACGTCGCCGCCAGGAGATCGTCATCGATGTTGGAGACGATCGCGAGGCGGTAGGTGCGGCTGAGCGCGTCGAGCGTCGGCACGACGTCCGGGTAGAGCGCGAAGCCCGCGTAAGCGTCGAAATAGCGCTGGATCAATTGCGGGCGCCCGCGCACGCCGAAATGCGCGAAGGCCTCGGCCAGCGACTGCTCGCAGATCTGCTTGTAGGACCGATATGGCTCCCAATAGTGGGCGATGTTGCGCGCTTCCCAGAACTCCTCGAACTTCTTCACGTCGACATCGGCCGCGCCGCACTCGCGCAGGATCGATGCGAAGGTCCCGTAGGAGCCGTCGCGCGACCGCACGAGCGTGCCGAAGACGTCGAAGGAAAGGAGCTCGGGTTGCGGCGGATCAGCCATGGTTATCGCTTTCCCCCCTGACACTCTAGAACACAAGCGCGTCGCAGACGGGGACCGGCGTCGAGGACTGTGGTGATTGCGGGCTGGGCGCCACGACGTCGGATGGCGCCGTGCTCGACGCGGCCCGTGGATGCGTCGTCACCTTGACCGTCACCGAAACCATTCTCAGGACCGAAGGATATTGTGCCGCGTAGCGCAGGCCGTCGCTGCCCGTGTAGCCCTGATCGGGGCGATAAATGAACGCAACACCGCGAACCAGACGCCCGATGCATTGCGACTCGGTGCCGACGTACATGTCGTGTATGCGGATATTTTCGACGCGCGCGCAAACGCTGCCGTGGCGCGGAGGCTCATACAGATAAAGCGTCGGAGGCGCGATGGCGTCGCAGTCCCTGTTCCAGCCCGCGTGCTCGCGGATGACAATCGGATGATCGGCTTGACCGGTCCGCAACAGCTGCTCTTCTTGTGCCCGCGCCTGCGGTGCAAGGCCCGATAGGCATGCGGCGATCACGGCGGCAAGCATCGCGACATGTGTGGCGCCATTGCGAGCGCAACCAGATCGTTGTCGATGGAGAAAGCCGCACATCGCTGCGATCCCTTTCGGCGGCAAAATTAACACGATTCGCTCAGCCCTGCGGATAGAGGTTCGTGATCTCGTGGCGCCTCATCGCGCTCTGCCGACGTTCCGCCGGACGGCTCGCTCAGCCCTCACCCGTCGCGCAGCGGCAGCGTCACCGCCATGCCGATGCGCATCGAGTGCTCGATCGCGAGCGTCGCCTCGAGCGTCGCGCGCGCGTCCTGCGGCGTCGCCAGCGTGCAGGGCCGGCCGGTGGCGAGATGATCGAGCCAGGCGCGCGTCTCGTTGGCGATCGGGCCCCAGAATTCACCCAGCGCCCAGTCGCCCGGCGTACCGCTCTGCAGGAAGACCATGTTGACCACATGGTCGGGCAGATAGACGTGCGGAATGCCCTTCTCGGTGTACATGAGCTGGTCGGTGTGGTCGTCGTCGAGGATCATCACGCCGCCGGTGCCGACGAGCTCGACCCGCGCCGCGTGGCCGAGGGCGGGATATCTCTCCGGCAGCGCGTAGCTCACGCCGAGATTGAGCACGGCGCCGTCGTCGTAGGTGAGCACCGCATAGCTCACGTCCGGCACGTGGTCGTGGCCGGCGGCCTTGAGCACTCCCGTCTGACCTCGCGCGTAAATCTCGACGAGACGGCGGCGCTCGAACAGCCAGTTCATCAGGTCGACATAGTAGGTGAGCGCATCGACCACCGGGGTGGCGTGCGGGTTGCGCGCGAGCATCGCCAGCGCCTGCGAGCGCGAGTTGAACACGCGCGCGGCGCCGCCGGTGAGCGTGCCGAGGCGACCCTGCACGACCTGCTCCTTGGCGATCTGGTAGCGCTCCTTGTAGCGCCGGCTGTAGCCGACCCGCACGTTGCCGCCGGCGCGGGCGAGCGCCTCGAGCACACCGTCCGCCTCGCGCACCGTGAGCGCGATCGGCTTCTCCACCAGCACCGGCTTGCCGCGCTCGATCGCGGCGAGCAGCGGGGCGAGATGCTCGCCCTCGCTGGTCGCGACGATCACCGCCGTCACGGCGGGATCGT
Organism: Xanthobacteraceae bacterium; assembly: GCA_036513175.1. Classification (GTDB taxonomy): domain Bacteria; phylum Pseudomonadota; class Alphaproteobacteria; order Rhizobiales; family Xanthobacteraceae; genus JAVDCA01. Next base: position 2,479 of record DATBZM010000296.1, read on the forward strand.
CGATCACCGCGAGGTTGTCGGCGCCGTGCGAGCGGCCGCCGACCAGCGCGGCGAGCTTGTCGGCGTTCTGCGGATCGAGATCGGAGACCGCGATGCCGGTGACCGCGGCATGGCCCGCGGCGAGGCGCGCGCGCAACGTTCCGATGCGGCCGGAGCCGACGATGCCGAGGCCGATCTCGCGCGCGCGGGCGGGTTTGGCGTTCTGCGTCACGGGCGGCCTCGACGACAGGATGATTCCAATGGGCGACGGCAGACGGTGGCACGATCGCTCACATCGGCGCCAGCCACTATGCAACGTGCCTGCAGTGGGAGGCGCGACGAGAAATAGTACCTAGCCTGGTTTGACCCGGAATTAGGCACGCTTGCGGACATCCGCAAAGCCGCGCGGACCCCGCAGAGGTGTGCGCGGTTGTACCATGCAGGGGAGGCGCGCGGCCGGACGCCGCAGGAGCCCCACATGAGCATGACCGTAGCGCCGATCAGCATATCAGAGCAGATCAGCATATCTGCGCAATTGGGATTTGCCCAGCAGCCCGGCGCAGTCGCGACGAGCCAAGACGTGGCGACCGAACTCGCCTTATGGCAAAGCACCTTCGATTCAAACGTCGTCGGCGCGATCGACAACACCTTCTCGGCCTCTCTGCTGAACCAATCCGCGACCACCACCGATACGATCATCGATCCGGCGACGCAGAGTTTGATGTTTGAAATGCTCAGCATGCTGAACAGCAACGTCGTCAGCGAGGCGTCTGTCGGCACGCAGCTGCAACTCCAAGAGCTCGCGCAGTTGATCGCGACCGAGGCTCAGGCGACGATCGACATCCAAGCCTGATTGCCGGATCTCATTGCTTGTGCGTCCTGCGGCGCTCGAGGCGGCGCATCGGCCGCCGCGATTACGGCGACGCGGCAAGCGCCGCGCGCCGATCGGCACCGGGCCACGGCCACTGCCGCGGTCGTATTGCCATGGCGAGCAGCCTATCACCCGCTTGAGCGCCGTGCGCGGGCGCTTCCGGACCTGTAGCCCAGCGAGCGCGCAACGACGGAGACCGGATCGACGGAATTCGCCAACCGTGCGCCCGCGAGCAGAATGCGCCAGCGCGTCAGGTAATCCATCCCCCGCGCCGGCGCGTGCGCCAGTAGTTGCCAGAAATGGCGCGAGGAGCATGCGCCCGGCGCGCGAAAGCCCCATGGATGAGCGCGGTGTTCAGCCTGGCCGCAACAAGCGCAGCGCGCCAATCCGGGCTACGGCTTGCTGCCGTAAGCCGGCATTAGCTACGCTTGCGAACATCCGCAAGGCCGCGCGGACCCGGAGAGGGGGGGTGCGCGGTTGTAGCCAGGGGGGTGCGCGGCCGGACGCCGCAGAAGGCCTCACATGAGCACGACCGTAGATCCGATCAGCGCGGTACAGCCGATCAGCGCAGTACAGCCGATCAGCATATCGGAGCAGATCAACATATCCGCGCAATTGGGACTTGCCCAGCAGCCAGGGGCAGTCGCGATGAGCCAAGACGCGGTGAGCCAAGACCTGGAGACGGAGCTCGCCTTGGAGGCAAGCGCCTTCGCTCCAACCGCCGTCGACACGAACGACAACACCTTCGCGGCCGCTCTGCTGAACCAGGCCGACCTGACGACCGAGCTCGCGTCAGGGCAAGGCGCCTTCGGTTCAACCGCCGTCGGCACGAACGACAACACCTTCGCGGACCTTTTGCTGAACCAGCCCGCGACCATCACCGATACGATGATCGATCCGGTGACACAGAGTCTCATGTTTGAAACGGTGGACGTGGTGACCGGCAACGTCATCCGCGAGGAGCCTGTCGGCGCGCAGCTGCGGCTCCAAGAGCTGGAGCAGTTGATCGAGGACGGCAGCACGGCCGAGGTTCAGGCGACAGTCGACATTCAAGCCTGATAACCTCGACCTGCCGGTTGATGTGGATCAAGTCGGCCATCCGCCGCGCCGCGGACATTTCATCGGTTCGCTTGCCACAAAAGGGGAGCGCCGATGACCGCGCCTGATCAAGGGTTCTCCGGCCCGGCGGGTGCCGCATGACGATCCCCGCGATCGCCGGCGCGAGACGCAGCCCGCGGCTCGGCTGGTATTCCGACCTTACCTCGGTGGAGCGGCGCACCTACTGGGCCTGCTTTGCAGGGTATGCGCTCGACTCGATGGACACCACCATCTACGCGCTGGTGATCCCGACCTTGATCGTCGTGCTCGGGCTGACCTCGCCGCAAGCCGGCTATCTCGCGACCGCCGCATTGGCCGGGACGGCTGTCGGTGGCTGGGCCACCGGAATCTTCGCGGACCGGGTCGGGCGAATCCGGATCCTGCAGCTCACGATTCTGTGGGTCGCGCTGTTCACCCTTGCGGCCGCATTCGCCAACTCGTTCGACCAGCTTTTCGTGGTTCGCCTCCTGCAAGGTGACGAGCAATAGTACCTATCTCTGGCTTGACCCGGCATTAGTACCTATCTCGGACTTGACCCGGCATTAGTACCTATCTCGAGCTTGACCCGGAATTACCCACGCTTGCGAACATCCGCAAGGCCGCACGGATCCGGAGAGGTCCGCGCTGTTATACCCATGCAGGGGGGGCGCGCGGCTGGACGCCGCAGGAGGCTCACATGAGCATGACCGTACAGCCGATCAGCATATCCGCGCAATTGGGAGTTGCCCAGCCGCCAGGGGCAGGCGCGACGAACCAAGACGTGACGACCGAGCTCGCCTTAGGGCAAAGCGCCTCCGATTCAAACGCCGCCGGCGCGATCGGCAACACCTTCGCGGCCTCTCCGCTGAACCAGCCCGCGTCCACCACCAATACGATCATCGATCCGGCGACGCAGAGTTACATGTTTCAAATGCTCGACGTGCTGAACGGCAACGTCGTCAGCGCGGCGCCCGTCGGCTTACAGCTGCAGCTCCAAGAGCTCGCGCAGTTGATCGCGACCGAGACTCAGGCGACCATCAACATTCAAGCCTGATTCCCGGAGGCAGCACCGGACATCGTGCAGGCCATCACGAAATTTCTGCGCAGGCCAAGCCGATGTCGACGAGGCCGATGGCGCGCGCGGCGCCGCGCGACAGATCGATGTCACGGCCACGCGTATATGGAGATGTGGAGGGACGCGCGAGCAAGAAAGTAACAATCGCTATTCGATCAGGTGGAGCTTTGTCTTGACGCGCCATGATCAGCGATGCCACACCGCCCCGAACAGAAATCCGAGCCCGAGCGCCAGTCCGACGCTCGTGTACGGATGCTCGCGCAGCGAACCCTGCAGCGCCTCGCCGACGTTTTCCGAGATGTCGCTCAGCGCTTCGCGGCCGCGATCGCCGGCGGCCGACACGGACTCGCCGATATCGTCGCGCATTCGGCGCATGCGCGTTTTCGCCTCGCCGACCGCCTCCTCGCCGACGGCGCTCAGCAGCCGCGCCACCTGCTTCGTCAGCTGCGCCAGATCGTCGCGCAACGCCTGCACATCAACGCTCACGTCGGCGACCGTCGCCGCGGCCTCTTTCGCAGATGCCATGTCACGCTCCAGATTTTGCCGGGGGAAACCAGCCCAATCCAACGCGCCAAGAAGGAAAAGGTTGCAACTGAAAAGGCGGCGCTGCGATCAGCCCGGCAGCTCGTTCTGGGTGTCGGCGACGAGGTGGTTGCTGATCACCAGGGCGACGATCAGGATCGGGACCGACAGGAAGGCCCCGACCGGCCCCCACAGCCAGGTCCAGAACGCCAGGCACCGGAAGACCGCGAACGGATTCAACGACAGCCGCATGCCGACGATCTTCGGCGTCACGAAATGCCCCTCGATCGTCGGCAGCGCGATGAGCAACGAAGGAGCAAGGGCGGCATCCGCGAGCGAGGGAAAGCTGATCAAGCCGACGACGAACAGGATCACGACGAGGATAGCCGGACCGACATAGGGAATGTAGTTGAACACGAGGGCGAGCGCGCCCAAGAGCACGGCTCCTTGAATCCGATGAGCCAGGCGCCGACGCCGGTGATCACGCCGATGGTGAGATTGATCACCGAGACCGTGCCGATATAGCGGGCGAGATTCAGGACTATCGGCGACTGTGAGCTCATCCACGCTGTCAGCGCCCGGAGGCTGCGCGCCGCGCAAGATTGCGGAACATGATCGAGTAACGCAGCGTCGCGAGCGGCGGGATGCTGTGCTCCCACTCGGTCCGCGAGGGGCCGCGCAGCAGGTAGACGGAGCGCGGCCGCACCACGAGCGAGCGCCGCTCCCATCCGCTGCCGCGCTTGCGGCGCAGCCGGAGCGTGCAGGGCGAGCCCAGCGAGATGCCGATCACGTCGTCGAAGGCCGGGCGGTCGCGGTGCCAGCCGATGCCGGCTCAGGGGGCATATTCAATCAGCAGCGCATGCTCGAGCGCGACCGGATCGAGGTCGGCAATGGAGGCCGCGCGCGCCCTCACCGGCAAAAGGGAGTCGGGGATCCCGCCAGTCTGCTGCAACCCGCCACCATTGAAATCGTAGCGCCAGCCGAACGATACGGTGCGGCGCCGGCCGAGAAAGCCGTGGAATTCGAACTCGCGAAACGGCTGGCGCGCCATCTCGGCGACCAGCGCCTCATCCTCGTCGGGGGAGATCACGTCCGGCGCATAGCGCATGCCGTCCGGCAATTCGCTCGGCGTGTCGAACAGGCTTCCTTGATCGATGCTTCGATTGATGCGTGCGGGCAAGGTGTGGGCTCGTTGCTGCGGATCGCCTCCTGCGCACCGATGCGACACGCGGACGTTCCGAGGTTTCTCGTGCGTTGCGGCCCGCGCGATGGCCGTGATCTCGGCCTCAGCCGTGCCGGCGCGGACCGTGTCACCGATCCGCGCGCCGAGAAGGGACCTTGCGAGCGGCGCGACATGCGAAATCGACCCATTCCGGGGGTCCGCTTCGAAGCGGCCCACGGAACTTGCTTCAGCACCCGTTAACTAGGCGGATTCATCAAGGATTGTGTTGTGGGGTGTAGAGTCTCGGCGGGGATGAACCATGCGCATTCTCGCAATCTTGCAAAGGTGGTTGGGCGTTCGGAGCCGGAGAACACGGTTCAACCGGGCATTGCGAACCCGCATGGCCGCGAAAGACGCACGATTTCGCGCAGCGCGACGCGCGGCGGCCGCCGAGCATGCCCAGCTTCGCGCGCTTGCCGAGCGGTTCGACACCGCGATGAACAACATGTCGCAAGGCCTGTGCTTCTTCGACGGGCAGCAACGGCTGATCACCTGCAACCGCCGCTACACCGAGATGTACGGCCTCGATGCGGATCGCGTGCGACCGGGCATGCGGCTCAAGGAGATCGTCGCCCAGCGATTTGCGGCCGGAAGCTTCCCCAAGATGAGTCCGGAGCAGTACCTCAGGTGGCGCGACAATGTCGCGGTGGCGATGGAACCGAGCGACTCCGTCGTCGAGCTCGCCAACGACCGCGTGTTCGAAATCCGGCACCGGCCCATGCCGGATGGCGGCTGGGTCGCGACGCATGAGGATGTGACTGCCAGATTCCATGCGCAGCAGGCGTTGGCGTCAGCCAAGGCGGACTCCGAGCGGGCCGAGGCCGAGGCCCGCGACGCCCATGCGCGGCTGCTCGATGCGATCGACCTCATCCCGGAAGGGCTGGTGATCTTCGACCAGGATGACCGGTACGTGCTGTGGAACCGGAAATACCAGGAGATGTTCGACCCCGCCGGCGACATCATCACGGCCGGCGCCCGCTTCGAGGACGTGCTGCGCATTCGCCTCGCGCGCGGCTGTTTTCCGGAAGCCGCAGGCCGCGAGGAGGAGTGGTTCGCGGAGCGCCTCGCGCAGCATGGCCAACCGCAGATCCGGCTCGAGCACCAGATCGCACCCGGTCGGTGGTGCCGGATCGAGGAAAGGCGCACGAAGATCGGCAGCATCGGCCTGCGCGTCGACATCACCGACCTCAAGGAGCGCGAGGAGAAATTCCGCCTTCTGTTCGACAGCAATCCGGTTCCGATGTGGGTATTCGATCGCGAGACGCTCGGATTCCTCGCCGTCAACGACGCCGTCGTCTCTCATTACGGCTACACGCGCGAGCAATTCCTGCGCATGACGCTGCTCGACATCCGCCCGCGCGAGGACTGGGACGCGCTACGCGCAAGCGCCCTGTCGAGCGACGATACGCACCGTCACGGCTGCTCCTGGCACCACATCAAGGCCGACGGCGGCATGATCGAGGTGCAGACATACGGAAAGTCGATCAACTATCAGGGCCGGATCGCCGTCATGGTGGCGATCATCGACGTGACGGAGCGCAACTGCGCCGAACGCTCCATTGCGCGCAGCGCGATGCACGACCCGCTCACCGATCTTCCCAACCGTGCCGCGCTCGACCAGCACTTCCGCGAGCTGCTCGGGGACGCGCAGCGCGGCGACGCCGTCTTCACGGTGCTCTGCATCGATCTCGACCGCTTCAAGGAGATCAACGACCTGCACGGGCACTCTGTCGGCGACGCGGTGCTATGCGAAGTGTCGCGACGCCTGCGCAACGTCTGCGCGGGCGCCTTCCTGGCGCGGATCGGCGGCGACGAATTCATCGCAATCGCGGCGCTCGATTCGGCGGGCATCACCGACCTGATCGAACGGCTCGAGCATGTGCTCGACGAGGATCTCGCGATCGACGACCACGCCTTCCCGATCGGGCTCAGCATCGGGATCGCGATGCACCCGCGGGACGGCCGGGACGCGACGACCCTGATCGCCAACGCGGACGCGGCGCTGTACCGGGCGAAGCACGAGGGTCGCGGGACGACCCGGATCTTCACCTCCGACATGGATCAGCAGCTGCGCGAGCGGCGCGCGCTCGAGCGCGATCTGCGTGGCGCGATCGAGCGCGGCGAGCTGCGGCTCGAATATCAGCCGCAATCGACCGCGGACGGGCGAACCATCGGCTTCGAAGCGCTGCTGCGATGGCATCACCCGGTGCGCGGCGTGGTCAGCCCGCGCGATTTCATCCCGATCGCCGAGGAGTCGGGGCTCATCATCGAGCTCGGCGAGTGGGTGCTGCGACAGGCCTGCGCGGAAGCGGCAACCTGGAAGCAGCATTTGAAGATTTCGGTCAACGTCTCGGCCGTGCAATTTCGCCGCGGCAACCTGCAGGGTCTCGTGCACGCCGTGCTGCTCGAGACCGGCCTTGCGCCGGCGAGGCTGGAGCTCGAGATCACCGAGGGCGTCCTCATCGAGAACGTGTCGCGAGCCGCGGCGATCCTCCGCAACCTGAAGGCGCTCGGCATCCGCATCGCGCTCGACGACTTCGGCACGGGCTATTCCTCGCTGTCCTATCTGCAATCGTTTCCGCTCGATCTCATCAAGATCGACCGCACGTTCATCAGCAATCTCGAGCAAGGAAACGACTCGATGGCGATCGTGCGAGCCGTGATCGGCCTCGCGCACGGGCTCAGCCTGCCGGTCGTCGCCGAAGGCGTGGAGACATCTCAGCAGCGCGACATCCTCGTGAAGGAAGGCTGCGACGAGCTGCAAGGATTCTTCATCGGACGGCCATTGCCGATCGAGCGCTACGCGGAGCTGACCGGATCGCAGGCGCGCGTCGCAGCGGTGCGGTGAGGCAGCTTCTCGGTCCGCATCAATGCGTCCCTGATACCTCAGCGTGAGGCTTCCCGTCGCCGACCGCCGCCGCCGCGCCGCGCAAGGCTGCGGAACGTGATGGAGTAGCGCAGCGTCGCGGGCGGCGGGATGCTGTGCTCCCATTCCGTGCGCGACGCCCCGTGCAGCAGGTAGGCAGAGCGCGGCTGCGCCGCCAGCGAACGCCGCTCCCATCCGCTGCCGCGCCGACGCCGCAGGCGAAACGTGCAGGGCGACATGAGCGAAATGCCGATCACGTCGGCGAAGGCAGGACGGTCGCGATGCCAGCCGATGCCGGCGCCGGGCGAATATTCGATCAGCAGCGCGTGCTCGAGCGCGGCGGGATCGAGGCCGGCAAAAGCCGCCCCGCGCGCCCGCACCGGCAACAGGAAGTCGGGGATCGCGCCCGCCTGGCGCAATCTGCCGTCGTTGAAGTCATAGCTCCAGCCGAACGACACAGTACGCCGCCGGCCGAGGAAGCCGTGAAATTCGAACGCGCGAAACGGCAGGCGGACCATCTCGGCGACCAGCGCCTGTTCCTCGTCGGGCGAGATCAGGTCCCGCGCATAACGCATGCCGTCCGGCAATTCGTCCGGCACGTCGAACAGGCTCGGCTGAGCGATGCTTCGATGGGTGCTTGCGGGCAAGGCGGACTCTCTGTCTTTCGGCCGGCGCGTTTTGCGGTCTATGCGATGGCCGTGATCTCGGCATCGGCCGCACCGGCCCGGACCGTGTCGCCGATCCGCGCGCCGAGAAGGGATCTTGCGAGCGGCGCGACATGCGAAATCGACCCATTCCGCGGGTCCGCTTCGTCCTCGCCGACAATCCGGAAGGTCTGCCGACGACCGTCATCTCTGACGATCGTCACCTCGCTGCCGAACGCCACGACGTCGCGATCGGCCGCGACCGGCAGCAACTGGGCGCTCGCCCGCCGCGCGTTCCAATAGCGTACGTCACGGGCCGCTTTCCCCAACGCCGTTCGGTCGCCGGTGGCCTGCGCTTGGGCATAATCGCGACGCGCGTCCGCGAGCGCCGCCTCGATCAAGGCGAGGCCGCGTTGGGTGACGTAATTGGGATGATTTGACACCGGTCGGTCGGGAACATTCTCGACGACGTGGTCCTCGCTTACGAACGCTCTGCTCATGGCCCATATATTTGTATCGGCCGTCCGGATTGCATCCCGGGCGGCGCCGTTTTCGGCCGGCCGCGGGACGCGGACCCGCCTCTTGAACCCCTCTGATCAAGGCCCATATCCCGGCGGCACCGGGCATGCTGGGGCTTCGCGAGGCAACGTGGCTGCGCGACAGCTTGGCGGACGTCGCCGGCCGGCCCTACAATCTCATCGCCATGGCACCCGAGTCCTTGTTCCATCCCGCGGTCGTCGCGTGGTTCGCGCGCGAGTTTTCCGCGCCCACGCCGGCGCAGGCAGAGGCCTGGCCGGCGATCGCGGCCGGCCGCAACGTTCTGCTGGCGGCGCCGACCGGGTCGGGTAAGACGCTCGCGGCGTTCCTCGCCGCAATCGATGACCTGGTGCGGCAAGGGCTCGCGGGCACGCTCGCGGACGCGACGCAGGTCGTCTACGTGTCGCCGCTCAAGGCGCTGTCGAACGACATCCAGAAAAACCTCGAGGCGCCGCTCGCTGGGATCCGCGCGGCGCTCAAGGCGCAAGGCCTGCCGGACGTGGAAATCCGCACCTGGGTGCGCACCGGCGATACGCCAGCGGGCGAACGCGCCCGGGCAAGCCGCCGGCCGCCGCATATCGTGGTCACGACGCCGGAGTCGCTCTACATCCTGCTCGGCTCCGAGTCGGGCCGCAAGATGCTGGCGACCACGCGCACCGTGATCGTCGACGAGATCCATGCGCTCGCGCCGAACAAGCGCGGCACGCATCTCGTGCTGTCGCTCGAGCGGCTGGAGGCGCTATGCGGCCGGCGGCTGCTGCGGATCGGGCTCTCGGCCACGCAGAAGCCGATCGAGACGATCGCGCGGTTTCTCGTGGGCGGCAGCGCGGACGACAAACGCGCCGCCTGCCAAATCATCGATACCGGTCATCGCCGCGCGCGCGATCTTGCGCTCGAGGTGCCCGATTCGCCGCTCGAGGCCGTCATGTCGGCGGAGGTGTGGGAGCAGGTCTACGGCCGGCTCGCCGCGCTGATCAACGAGCATCGCACCACGCTGATCTTCGTCAACACGCGGCGGATGGCCGAGCGGGTCACGCGCGAGCTCGCGTTGCGCTTAGGCGCTTCACCCTCCCCTGCAGGGGGAGGGTCGGCGAGCGAAGCGAGCCGGGGTGGGGTGACGGCGACTCAGCCACCCCACCCCGCTCGCCTTCGCTTCGCTGCGGCGAGCGACCCTCCCCCTGCAGGGGAGGGTGAAGAGACGCCTATCGCGGCCCATCACGGCAGCCTCGCCAAGGAGGCGCGCCTCGACGCCGAGCAACGGCTCAAGGCCGGCAGGCTCAAGGCGCTGGTCGCGACCGCCTCGCTCGAGCTCGGCATCGACATCGGCGAGGTCGACCTCGTCTGCCAGCTCGGCTCGCCGCACGCGATCGCGAGCTTCCTGCAACGGGTCGGGCGCTCGGGCCACGCGATCGCCGGCACCCCGAAGGGCCGGCTGTTTCCGCTCTCGCGCGACGACCTGGTCGAATGCGCGGCGCTGATCGACAGCGTGCACCGCGGCGAGCTCGATGCGCTCACGGTGCGCTCCGCTCCGCTCGACGTGCTCGCCCAGCACATCGTCGCCGAGGCCGCGGTGCGCGACTGGGACGAGAACGCGCTTTACGATCTTGTCCGCCGCGCCGCGCCCTATCGCGGGCTCGCGCGGACGGATTTCGCCGCCGTTGTCGCCATGCTGGCCGAAGGCTTCAGCACCCGGCGTGGCCGGCGCGGCGCGTTGATCCACCACGACTCGGTCAACCATGTGCTGCGCGGGCGGCGCG
>DATBZM010000297.1:0-3420 GCA_036513175.1 Xanthobacteraceae bacterium
TTGAGGCGAGCCTTGCGGACCCGCGCGCGAGCGAGCCCTCGCGCGGGGCGCCATCGGCCGCGATGCGGGTCGTCGATGGATTCGCCGAGGGCCTGGTCGTCATCGCGCTCGTCGGCGAGCTCGTCCTCGTGCTCGCCAATGTCTTTGCCCGCGCCTTCTTTCACCACTCGTTCCTGTGGACCGACGAGGTCGCGCGGCTCGCGCTGTCGGTGCTCGCCTTCATCGGCGGCGCGGTCGCGTTTCGCCGCCAGGATCACGCCTGCGTGCGCATCCTGCTCGACACTGCGCCGCCGCCGGTCGAGCGCGTCTGCGTCGTGCTCGCCGACGTAATCGTGCTGTTCGCGGTCGGCCTCGCCGGCATCGTGTCGGCCGATTTCATCGCCTCGAGCTGGAGCGAGCGCACGCCGATCCTGCAGGTCCCCGCCGCCCTGATCGCGCTGCCGCTGCCGCTCGGCATGGCCTTGTTCGCGCTGCACGCCGTCGACAATCTCGTCCGCCGCGGCCTCGCGCTCGCCTGCGGCGTCGGCGCGGCCTTCGCCGCCGCGATCGCGATCGCGGCGCTGACGCGCGACGCCTGGCTGCCGTGGCTCGGCGGCGACGCCGCCATCGTGCTCGCCCTCGTCCTGTTCTTCGTCGCGATCTTCGCCGGTGTGCCGGTCGGGTTCGTGCTCATGCTCGCGACCGCAACATATCTGTGGGCGAGCGATGCCTCCTTCGTGGTGCTGCCGCAGACGATGGTCAACGGCACCGGCAATTTCATCCTGCTCGCCATCCCGTTCTTCATTCTCGCCGGGCTGATCATGGAGCGCGGCGGCATCAGCGCGCGGCTGGTGCGCTTCATCCACGCGCTGGTCGGCCACTGGCGTGGCGGCCTGCTGCAGGTGACGGTCGCGAGCATGTACGTGGTGTCCGGCCTCTCGGGCTCGAAGCCCGCCGACGTCGCCGCCGTCGGCACCATCATGCGCGACCAGCTGCGCGAGCGGCACGGCGCCGCGGAAGGCGCCGCCGTGCTTGCCGCCTCGGCGATCATGGGCGAGACCGTGCCGCCCAGCATCGCGATGCTGATCCTCGGCTCGATCTCGAGCGTGTCGCTCGCCGGCATGTTCATCGGCGGCCTCATTCCGGCCGGCGTGATGGCGCTCTGCCTGATGGCGCTGATCTACGCGCGGGCCCGCATCGCGGGAGCGCCGGCGGCGCCGCGCGCGCCGTTGCGCGTCATGGCGCGCGCCGGGCTCGGCGCCGTGCTGCCGCTCTTGATGCCCGTGATGCTGATCGGCGGCATTCTGGCCGGGGTCGCGACGCCGACCGAGGTCGCCTCGTTCGCGGTCATCTACGGCCTGGTGCTGGCGATAGGGATCTATCGCGAGCTCAACCTTAAGACCCTCATGCGTGTCGTCACCGACACGGCGGCGCTTACCGGCGTGCTGCTGTTCATCTTCGCGTCCGCGTCCGCGTTCTCGTGGACGCTCACCGTCGCGTATCTGCCGCAACGGCTGGTGGAGCTCCTCGGCGGCCTCGGCAACAGCACCGTGATCTTCATGCTCGGCTCGATCCTGCTGCTGATCGTCGTCGGCGTGCTGCTCGAAGGCCTGCCGTCGCTCAACGTGGTCGCGCCGCTGCTGATCCCGATTGCCGGCAAGCTCGGCTTGAGCGAGCTGCACTACTCGCTGGTGCTGATCATCGCCATGGGCATCGGCGGTTTCATGCCGCTCGCCGGCGTGGGCTTCTACGTGTGCTGTGCTATCATGCGCTGCGAGATCGAAAAGGCCTCGCGCGCCGCGCTGCCCTACATGGTCATGATCCTCGTCGGCCTCCTGGTCGTGGCCTTCGTGCCGTGGTTCGCGCTCGCGCTGCCAAAATATTTCGGCTTCCGGGTTCAATAGATCCAATAAGCGTAAGGGGAGAGAACACCATGGATCGCAGAACGCTTCTCAAGACCGGCATCGGCGGCGCAGCGCTCGCGGTCGCGGCGCCCTACGTACCGGCCCGCGCCGCCAAGGCGACCTTGCGGTTCGCCCATTTCGCCGCCGAGGATCATCCGGCCAATATCGCGGCGAAGCAGTTCGCGAGCCGCGTTGCCGACCGCACCGGCGGCGAGATCAAGATCAACATCTTCGCCAACAACGTGCTCGGCGGCCCGCCCGAGCAGGCGCAGCAGATCAAGCTCGGCACCATCGACATGGGCCTGCCGACGCAGGGCCAGCTCGACAAATACGCGATCGCGTTTGCGGCCGTCATGCTGCCGTTCATCTGGGACAGCCCGCAGCACGCCTTTCGCGTCCTCGACGGGCTGGCGATGGACTGGCTCGCGCCGCTCGCCGAGGCGCAGGGCTTCGTCCTGCTGCGCAACTGGGACTACGGCTTCCGCAACGTGACCAACAACGTGCGTCCGATCAACACGCCGGCCGACGTCAAGGGCCTCAAGCTGCGCACGCCGCCCGAGCTGCAGATCCAGGCCTCGCTCGAGGCGGTCGGCGCCATCGTGCAGGCGATCGCGTTCCCCGAGCTTTACCTCGCGCTGTCGCAGAAGGTCGTCGACGGCGAGGAGAACCCGGTCGCCGTGATCTACTTCAACAAGTTCTACGAGGTGCAGAAGCACCTCGCGATCACGCGCCACATCTACAACAACATGATCCACACCGTGAGCGCGGCGGCATGGAAGAAGCTCACCCCCGACCAGCAGAAGATCTTCCGCGAGGAGAGCGTCGCGTCGGGCGACCTGATGCGCAAGCTCATCGCCGACGCCGAGGCCGACCAGATCAAGAAAATCGCGGCGGCGGGCGTGGCGGTCACGCAGCCCGATCTCGCGCCGTTCCGCGCCATGATGGACCCGGCCTACCGGCGCATCGCCGCCTATGCGGGCGAGGAGAACGTGAAGAAGTTCCGCGCCATGGCCGAGCAGGGCCGCACCGGCTGAGCGCGGCGCGATGACCGATACGACGGTGCCGGTTGAGCAGCGCGTCGAGGCGCTGCGCAACCTGTTTCGGCTCGACGGCAAGACCGCGCTTGTGCTCGGCGCGGCGTCCGGCATCGGCAAGGCGTCCGCCGAGGCGTTCGCCGCGCTCGGCGCGACGGTCATCTGTGCCGACAAGGACAAGGCCGGCGTCGAGGCGACCGCGGCCGAGCTCGCGCCGCACGCCCGCAGCGAGGCCCACGTGCTGGACGCGGGCGACGGCGATGCCGTCAACGCGCTCGCGGACAAGATCGTGGCCAGCCACGAGGCGCTCGACATTGCGGTGACGACGCCCGCGATCCATGTGCGCAAGCTGATGCTCGACTACACCGACGCGGAATACGACCGCGTCGCCGATCTCAACCTGCGCGGCACGTTCCTTTTTCTGCGCGCCTTCGGCCGCATCATGGTGCGACAGCGGCGCGGCAGCCTGATCGCGAGCTCGTCGGTGCGCGCGACCACGCTCG
>DATBZM010000298.1:0-17161 GCA_036513175.1 Xanthobacteraceae bacterium
GCTGTGGCGCGCCGCGGAAGGCCGCGCCCGCGTGGTCGACTACGGCATGCGCGCGCCCATGGCGCTCGACCCGGCCGACTATCCGCTCGCCGGCGGCACCGTCACCAACGAGCTCTTTCCGTGGCCACGCGTCGTCGATGACCGCAACGTGCAGGGCGCGACCGCGGTCGCGGTGCCGGGCGTGGTCGCCGGCATGGGCCTTGCGCACGCCGAATACGGCCGCCTGCCGTGGGCCGACCTGCTCGCGCCCGCGGTGCAATTCGCGCAGGAAGGCCTTGTGACGGACGCCGTCTCGGCGCTGCTCACCGCCGCGGTGGCGCGCTCGCTCGCCGCCGACCCCGACGCCGCACGCATGTTCCTCGACGACGGCACCTGGCCGATCGTCGGGATCTGGAACGCGGCGAGCGAGCGCCACCTCGACCAGCGCGCCATGGCGGTCACGCTCGAGGCGCTGGCGCGGCGCGGCGCGCGCGAATTCTACGACGGCGACGTGGCGCGCGCGCTCGTCGCCGACCTGCGCCAGAAAGGCAGCGTGATGACCGAGGCCGACCTCGCGGGCTATCGGGCGAAGATCGTTGACGCGCAGGCAGTGCCGTACCGCACGGGCCGCATCCACGTCGCGCCCGGCCTCACCGGCGGGCCGACCCTCGCGCAGGCGCTGGGCTTCCTCGCATCCGAGCTCGTCCCTGCGCGCGGCACGCCCGGCATCGCGAGCTACGTCGCCTATGCGCGCGCGCTCGATCGCGCCTTCGCGGCACGACTCGCCGGCAGCGGCGACGCGCCGGGCGACGCCGCCGGCCTGCGCGAGGCCGCGCACGCGCCGTCCTGCACCACGCATTTCTGCATCGTCGATCGGGCCGGCAACATGTGCTCGGTCACGCAGACGCTGCTCTCGCTGTTCGGCTCGCGCACCGTATCGCCCTCGACCGGCCTGCTCATGAACAACGGCATCATGTGGTTCGATCCGGAGCCGGGCCGCCCCAACTCGCTCGGCCCCGGCAAGCGCTGCCTCGGCAACTTCTGTCCCGTCATCGGCGAGGACGGCGACGGCCGCCGCTTCGCGCTTGGCGCCTCGGGCGGGCGCCGGATCATCGGCGCCGTGCAGCAGATCGCCTCCTTCATGATCGACCACGGGCTGACCCTGGAAGAAGCCTTTCATCAGCCGCGCATCGACATGAGTGGCGCCGGCCGGGTCACGGCCGACCGCACGTTGCCGCGGCCCGTGCTCGACGCGCTGGCGAAGATCTTTCCGACCACGATCACGGCGCGCGCCGGCTACCCCTATGCGTTTGCCTGTCCGTCCGCGGTGCTGCGCGACGGCGACCTCAACATGGGCTGCACCGAGATCATGTCGCCATGGGGCGACGCGGTGGCCGAAGGCGCGCAGCCGGCCGGGGGCTGAGATCGCGTGAGTTCAGGGACGCCCGACGAGCGTCGCGCGATTGGCGTCCTCGAACCGGCGGATCTCGTTCGCCTTCGCCAGCACGATCGCCTTCTTCGCCACCGGGATGACCACGACCGCGGTCTCGTCGGCAAAGATGATGTCGCCCGGATTGACCTGGACCAGCCCCAGCATGACCGGCTCGTTGATCGAGGCGGTCTTGAGGTCCCATTGACTCTTCACCGGGCTCAGGCCGCGCACGAAGGTAGGAAACCCGGAGGCGCGGACGTCGGGCGCGTCGCGGGTCGCGCCGTCGACGATGGCGCCGGCCGCGCCGTTCTGCTTGCAGGCGTAGCAGTGGAACTCGCCCCAGGTCGCGACGTCGAGGCGACCGCCATTGTCGATCACGACGACGTCGCCGTGGCCGGCAATCTTGCGCGTGACCTCCTGGTGGCGCGTGAGCTTGGCCTCGCGCTCCTCGCCGGCATTCTTCGGCACCTGGCGCACCGTGACCGCGGTGCCGACGATTTTCGCGCCGGGCGCAGCCAGCATCATCAGGCCGGTCACGACCGATCGGCGCAGGCCCAGGCCCTCCATGGCGTCGCTGATCTGGCCGCTGGCGAGCGCGATGAAATCGGCGCGTTCCTGATCGGTCAATGGCATGGTGCGTTCCTCCTCCGCTTTCCTTCTTCTTACCCGCACGCCACCGAATAGATGTCCTTGACAGGCCCCGGCAGCGGCATCGCGGCCCATGTCTGCCCGCCGTCCCGCGTGGCGAAGACCTCGCCGTTGTAGCGGGCACCGATACAGATCTGCCGCGGGTCGGTCGGATGCAGCGCGACCGACATGATGGTGCCGTGCACCTGCACCTTGTCGAAGCGCTGCCACGTGCGGCCGGCGTCCTCGCTGCGATAGACGCCGCCGTCGTGGCTCGCCGCCGCCACGCTCAACGCGGCATACATCGTCCTCGGATCCTGCGGCGACACCTTGATGTCGCGCCCATAGGTGATCGGCGAGAATCGCTTCATCTCCATGTCCTGCCAGGTGCGGCCCTGGTCGGCGCTGCGAAACAGGCCCATGCGCGCCGCGAGAACGACCGCGTCGGGGTCGGCCGGGCTGATCGCGATCGCGTGGCCGTCGAGCATGCCCTCCGCGAAGGTATCGCTGATGATCTTGCTCTTGAGATGCGGCAGTTCGGAGAGGCGGACCAGGTCGTCGCTGCAATCGGCCCAAGTCTCGCCCGCGTCGGTGGTCCGGATCACGCCGTTGACCTCGAGCGCGGCGTAGATCTCCTCGGGTCGCCGCGGATGCTGCGCCATGCGCATGACGCGTGGCGGGAACGGACAGCTTGCCCGCGGCGCGATCGCCGGGCGCGGCAGGCGCCGCCAGCTTTCGCCGGCATCGTCGCTGCGATAGACATCGACCGGCGCGCCGCCCGCATAGATGCGCTGCGGGTTTGCGGCATCGACCAGGAATGACCAGACCTGCTTGCCCGTGTCGGGAAAGCGCGTCCGCGCGAACGTCGCCCCGCGGTCGCGGCTGCGCCACACGCCGTCCGTCGTGCCGGCGAGCACCACGTCGGGATCGGCCGGGAGAATGCACACCGTATGCGTCTCGACCGCGCCGAGCACGTGCTCCCAGTCGCCGCCATCGGCCGTGCGGCGAAACACGCCGACCTTGCCCTGCTGATCGGGGCGGCCGATGTAGCCGGCGAGACCCGCATAGATGTTCGTGCGCGACGCCATGTTGTCCTCCCTTGTCGCCTTGTGACGCTATTGTAGCGCATGTCGACGAGATCTCAGGCGGTACTCCCGGCGCGTCGCTGCAAGAATCGAAACAGGACGAGGACCGCCATTGCGGCAAACGCGAGCGCGCCGGCAAAGCGCAACGGTGCGCCGGGAGAGCCGCTGGCGTCACGCAGAACGCCGGCGATCGGCACCAGCAGCGCCATGCCGACATAGTACCAAGTGTAGAAGACCCCCATTCCGGCGGCCCGGTTTTGCGGGCGCAGCACCTCGCTCGGAAGCACCATCATGGCGCCGCATGGCAGGCCGGCGACGGCGCCGACCAACGTCATCAGCGCCAGCGACGGGGCGGCCGGCACCAGCATGGTGGCGAGCCCGAGGGCCGCAAAGCTCGCCGTCATCAGCAGGGTGGCGTGGCCGACCCGGTCGATCAGCAGGCCGCCGAGCGGGATCGTGACGATGACGGCCCAGGAGACCAGGCTGGTGACGAAGCCGGCACCTTGTGGCGATAGTCCGCGTGAGGCGAGCAGCGCAGGCGCAAAGCTGACGACCAGTATGTAGCCGACGTTGAACAGCATCCAGACGCCGCCCGCCACGGAGACAAGCCCGATCTCCATGGCGGAGAGGCGCGCGCGCTCGTTGTCGTTTGCGGGCGCAGGCATGATCGCGGCGGACGGCGAGCGGTAGGCGAGTGCAATGAGAATCAGCACCGCCGCGGACGCGGCCGCCGTGCCGGCGAATGCCGTGGCGGCCGACGTGCGGACCGCAAGCCAGGGCAAGACGACCAATGCGACGCCGATGCCGATCGGCCAGCTGCTCACGAGGATGGCCAATGCGGTGGCGATCTCGCGGCCGGCGAACCAATCGGTCGTCATCTTGGTCAGCAGGACATTGAGCAGCACCGCGCCGGTCCCGCTGATGAGGCGGCCGGCGAACAGGATCGCATAATCGGCATTCGTCGCCGTCAGCGCACCGCCGACGACCATCAGCGCCATGCCGAGGACCGCGACGCGCTTGTCGCCGAGGGACTGGCCGAGCAGGCCGCCCGGATAGGCGATCACGATGCCGGGCAGCAGGTAGAGCCCGATGAGCAGTCCGAGCTGCGTATAATCGATCTTGAGATCGGCTACGACGAATGGGGAAAGCGCCCCGACTGCCTGGAATTGCAGCCCCATCACGGTCCGCGCCAGGAACAGGACGGCGAGGATAAGCCATCGCTCGCCGCCGTCGGGGAAAAGGCGACCGGTGGAACGCATCGATGGATCATCCGCTCGCAAAATCAGCCGGTCGTCATCGTAACGGCTCAAGTCTCAGTGTGGGAAGGGCGTGCTGACCGGCCCGCGCGAGATGGGCGTCTCGTCCATTGGCGTCTTCCTTTGCGTTCCGAGATGCCGCGATGGCGCCGCTTGGTTCGCTGACGCTACGCCGCCGAAGCTTCGCTGTCACGGCGTTCACGCGCCGGGCAACGTGCGGGAGGCGGCCGCTCGGCCCATCGACATGCATCAGCACGCTTCCGCGAGCCTGCATGGCGGATGTATTGAAATCGTCGCCGCGCGCTACGCAGGCGACCCTGCAGCCCGCTGCACCGGCGCGAAGAGCCGCGCCAGCTCCTTGGCCGGCACCGGCCGGCTGTAGAGGTAGCCCTGCATCTCGGTGCAGCCGAGGTCCTGGATCATCTGCAGCTGCGCCTGCGTCTCGACGCCTTCGGCGGTCGTGGCGATCTTGAGACGGCTGGCGAGGCTGGTGACCGCCTGCACGATCGCGCCCGACTCGCCCTTCTCGCCGATGTCGTTGATGAACGAGCGGTCGATCTTGATCTTGTCGAACGGGAAGCTGCGCAGGTAGCTGAGCGACGAATAGCCGGTGCCGAAATCGTCCATCGCGATGCGTACGCCGAGGTCGCGCAGCCGGTGCAGTGTTGCGAGCGTCGCCTCGTTGTTCTGCAGCAGCACCGCTTCGGTGATCTCGAGCTCGAGGCGGCCGGCCGCGAGGCCGGAGTCGCCGAGCGCGCCGACGATCAGCAAAGCGAGGTTCTGGTTTTTGAATTGGACCGGCGAGAGGTTCACGGCGACCGCGATGTTCGCCGGCCAGGTCGCGGCCTCGCGGCACGCCTGGCGCAGCACCCACTCGCCGATCTGGTTGATCAGCCCGGTCTCTTCCGCGACCGGGATGAACTCGGCGGGCGGCACCATGCCGCGCGTCGGATGATGCCAGCGCAGCAGCGTCTCGCAGGCGCTGATCTGGTTGCGCTCGAGGTTGAGCACGGGCTGGAAGTAGAGCTCGAACTCACCATGGGCTATCGCGTTGCGCAGGTCGAGCTCGAGCGTGCGGCGGGCGCGGACCCGCTCGTCCATCTGCGGCTCGAAGAAGCGATAGGTGCCGCGTCCATCGGCCTTCGACCGGTACAGCGCCATGTCGGCGTTCTTGAGCAGCTGGTCGGGATCGAGCGTGTCCTCGGGGGCGAGCGAGATGCCGATGCTCACGTCGGCCGGGACCTGATGGCCGTCGAGCTCGTAGGGCATGGTGAGCGCGTCGCGGATGCGCGCCGCGAGGGCCGCAACGTCGGACGGCGAGCCGATCTCGGTCTGGATGACGGCGAACTCGTCGCCGCCGAGGCGCGCGATCGTGTCGGTCTCGCGCAGGCAGCCGCGCAGGCGCGCCGCGACCTCCTTGAGCAGCTCGTCGCCGACGCCGTGGCCGAGCGTGTCGTTGATGCTCTTGAAATGGTCGAGATCGAGGTAGAGCACCGCGATGCGCTGGCCGCGCTCGGCGTGGGCGAGCGCCTCGTCGAGGCGTTCGCGCAGCAGCACCCGGTTGGGAAGCCCGGTCAGCGCGTCGTGATGCGCCATGTGGGCGATCTGTGCTTCGGCCTCGCGGCGGTCGGTGATGTCCTCGTGCGTTGCCACCCAGCCGCCATTGTCGAGCAGCCGCATTTTCACCAGCACGGTGCGTCCGTCCTTGAGCTCGAACAGCGACTCGGCCGGCGCCAGCGGTGCTCCCGGGCGGGTGCGTCGCTCGATCACGCCGATGTCCGATTCCGCCATCACGCCGCTTGCGAGCCGATGGGCGAGGAGGGCCTGATGCGAGGTGCCGGGCCTGGTGAGCTCGTCCGGCAGCCCGTAGAGCTGCACGTATTTCTGATTGCACACGATGAGCTTGCCGTCGCGGTCGAACATCGCGAGGCCCTGCGACATGTTCTGCAGGGCGGCGTCGAGCTTGATGTTTTCGAGGCGCAGCTGCTCCTCGCGCTGCTTGAGCCCGGTGATATCGATGCGGATGCCGATATGGCCGCCGTTGGACGTGCGGCTGTCCTCGACGCGCAGCCACTGCCCGTCGGCGTGGCGCTGCTCGTACACGCTGGCGGGCCGCCGGTGAGCGGCGACCCGCTCCTTGAGCCAGGCTTCGCCGCGCCCCTCGGCTTCGTCGTAGACGCCGCGCGCGAGCCCCTCGCGCAGGATGTCCTCGAATCGTGTGCCCGGCACCCGCAGGTCGGCGGTCTTGCGATACATGGCGTCGAAGCGCCGGTTGCACAGGACGTAGCGATCTTCGCTGTCATACAGGATGAGCCCGGCCGGCATCGCCTCGATCACGTCGCGCAGGTAGGCGTTCGCCTCCTGCGCCTGCTGCTCGGCGCGCGCCCGCTCGGTGATGTCCTCATGCGTCCCGACCCAGCCGCCACCGGGCAGCGGACGATTGGTGACGAGGACGGTGCGGCCGTCCTCGAGCGCGCGATGGCTCTGGGTCCACTCTCCAGCCGCCATCGCGGCCATGAGCTCGTTTGCGTACTTATCCTGATCGCCCGAGACGATCCCGGCGCCTTCCAGCCGTGCCAGCAGGTCGCGCAGCGTGCAGCCGGTCTCGACCAGCCCGCCCGGGATGTTGAAGACTTGGAGATAGCGGGTGTTGAACAGCCGCAGCACGCCCGCGGCATCGAACACGCAGACGCCGTGCGGCATGTTATCGAGCGCGGTGTCGAGGTGAAGCCGCCGGCGGCGCAACGTCCGCCCAGCATAGTGCATGCCGAGGCCGGCGACGATCATCAAGACGATGACGCCCACGACGACATAGGCGGCATTTGCCGCGATCAAGGTCATTTCCCCACTCCCGGCCCCCACGCACGGGTGATTTGCCGTGCACGCTAATGTGCCGCTGGAAACATCGTGTAAAATTGGCAGGAATATTTTCTGATTGGTTATCGTCCGGTGAACGCCCGGCGCCATCGGTCCGACGCGCGCATCTACCGCCCGATCGCCAGCACCTCGTGCCGCGCCGCGTCGAGGATCTCGTCCGACAGCCCGGCATCGCCGACCGCGCGCGACAGGATGATCGCGCCGACCAGCTCGGCGAGCGTCGCGATCGCCTTGCGCCGGCGCGCCGCCTTGGTGCGGCCGGCGACGGTGTCGCTCAGAATGTCGATCAGCGGCGCGAGGCCCTCGGCGAACGCCGCGCGCACCGGCTTGCCGCAGCGGGCGGCCTCGCTGCCGAGCGCCGCGAAGGCGCAGCCGTGGGCGGGGTCGTCGCGGTGGCGCGACGAAACGTAGTGCGTGAGCAGTTCCGCCAGCGCGTTGCCGCCGGACTGCGCCACCATCCTGCGCCAGGCCTCCGCCGACCGCTGCATCGAGCGGCGGCTCGCCTGCGCGATCAGGTCGTCCTTGGAGGCGAAATGGCCGTAGAATCCGCCATGCGTCAGGTCCGCCGCCTTCATGATGTCGGCGACGCCGATGCCGGCAAAGCCCTTGCGGCGGAAGAGCTCGCCCGCCGCCTCGATGATGCGCTCGCGGTTGGCGGCGGCCTGCTCGCGGCTCACTTTCATGACACGCACCTCAGCCATGCAGCCCGAAAGGGCGGTTGACAAGTTATATGATGATCGACATGAATAAGCAAGTTTTGATGTTGGGCGTCATCTAACGGCGCCGCTCCGCACTCGGGCAAGGGTCGCCATGGCCTCTTCGTACGTTGCCGCCGCCTTCGCGCGCCGCAACATCCACTACGGATGGGTGGTGACGGCGGTCACCTTCGTCACCCTGCTGGTGACGGCGGCCGCGATGAGCACGCCCGGCGTGATGATCGTGCCGCTCGAGCAGGAGTTCGGCTGGAGCGACGCGCAGATCTCCACGGCGCTGGCGCTGCGCATCCTGCTGTTCGGGCTATTCGGGCCCTTCGCGGCCGCGCTGATGAACCGGTTCGGCGTGCGCCGCGTCATCCTCTGTGCGTTGGCGCTGATCGCGGGCGGCATGCTTGCGTCGCTCATGATGACCCGGGTCTGGCAGCTCGTGGCGCTGTGGGGCGTCGTGGTCGGCATCGGTACCGGGCTAACCGCCATGGTGCTCGCCGCGACGGTCGCGACGCGCTGGTTCAATCACCGGCGCGGTCTGGTCATGGGCATCCTCGCGGCGAGCTCGGCGACCGGCCAGCTTCTGTTCCTCCCGCTGATCGCCGAGTTCACCACCCGCTTCGGCTGGCGCGCCGCCCTGGTGCTGGTCGCCATCGCGCTCGGCGCCACCGGCCTCCTCGTGCTTGCGCTGATGCGCGACCGGCCGAGCGATCTGGATCTGCCGCTCTACGGCGAGACCGCCGTGACGCCGCCGCCCGCCGGCGCCGCCGGTCTTGGCGCGCTGCTGCTGTCGCCGCTCGTCACGCTACGCGACTGCGCGCGGGTGCCGATCTTCTGGGTGCTGTTTGCGACCTTCTTCGTTTGCGGCTGCAGCACCAACGGCCTCGTACAGACGCACTTCGTCGCGCTCTGCGCCGACTACGGGCTCGCCGCCACCGCCGCCGCGAGCGTGCTCGCCATGATGGGAGCGTTCGATTTCATCGGCACGATCGGCTCGGGCTGGCTGTCCGACCGCTTCGACAATCGCTGGCTGCTCTTTTGGTACTACGGCCTTCGCGGGCTGTCGCTGCTCTACCTCCCGTTCACCGATTTCTCGTTCTATGGCCTCTCGCTCTTCGCCGTGTTCTACGGCCTCGATTGGATCGCGACCGTGCCGCCGACCGTGAAGCTCACGGCCGACCGCTTCGGCCGCGAGCGCGCCGGCATGGTGTTCGGCTGGATCTTCACCGGCCATCAGCTCGGCGCCGCCACCGCCGCCCTCACCGCCGGCGTCGTACGCACCGCATGGTCGACCTACCTGCCGGCGTTCTTCGTCGCCGGCGCGCTATGCGTCATCGCGGCGCTCTTGATCCTCGTCGTCCCCAAGCCGTCCGCACGCGCGCTCGCCGGCGCCACGCCGCTGCCGGCGCGAGGCTGACGCTCACCCCGCGTGGACGATCGCCTCCCACAGCAGCGACAGGCCGGAGCAGAGCAGGACGCCGTCGAGCACGAGCTGGAACGTGTGGATGCTCATGCGCTGGACCACCGATTTGCCGACGAAGGTGCCGGCGATGACGGCGGCGCCGATCGCGAGGCCGCGCAGGATCGACGGCAGCGGCAGGGCGCCGAACTCGCGGAAGGTCGCGACCTTGCTGATGAACAGCGCGAGCGAGCTTACCGCCTCGGTCGAAAGAAACGCGCCCTTCATCAGCCCGTAGGAGGTGAACGCCGGCACGCTCAGCGGCCCGGTCGAGATGACGATGCCGGTGAGGAAGCCGATGAATGCACCCGCGAGCGCGAGCTGCCACAGGCGGATGCGGAACGTATGGGTGTCGAGCCAGCGCCGCGTGGGGATCATCAGGAGGAAGAATGCGCCCAGTGCGGCGTCCACCCAGGCCGACGGCAGCACCAGCAGCGTGCGGGCACCGAGCGCGGCCGCCGGGACGCCGGGAATCGCGTAGGCCGCGAAGGCGCGCCAATCGACCTCGCGCCACCACGCCGCGACCTTGCCGACATTGGCCATCAGCCCGGCGATCGCCATGATCGGCACTGCCTGCTTCGGCCCGAACTGGTAGACCAGGAGCGGCAGCAGGATGATCGAGGAGCCGGTGCCGATGATTCCGCTCAGGGTGCCGGCGCACAGCGCAGCGGCCAGGATGAAGGCGTAAGTGAGCATGCGCGGCGGCCTCTTGTGTGCGCCTCCATAGCACTTCGCCGCCCAGCCATGCGCTATCTCAAGCCGGCGCGGCGAAATCCTTCGAGATAGTGCTGCACCTCGGCCGCCTCGCGGATCGGCATCTCGCGCGCGATCCAGGCGAGCGAGATGTTGGGCTGCGCACGCCGCAACTCGGCGAGCGCCGCCGCCGCGAGCTCGCGCTGCCCCGTCATACCGGCCGCGGCCGTGAGTACGCGATGGGCGCCGACGAAATCGCCGCGCAGGCGGATGCCGTCGCGCGCGAGGCGGATCGCGTCCTCGTAGTCGCGGTCGACGAAGTGCGCATAGGCCGCAATACCGTCATAGACCGCGGCGAACGGATCGCGCGGGCTCAGGCGCAACGCGCGACGCGCCGCCCCGATCGCCTCCTCCGGACGGGCGCAATACGCAAGCGTCAGTCCGTGGTAGCCCTGCGCGAGCGAGAAGTTGGGATTGAGCCGCAGCGCCTCCTCGAATTCGTCGAGCGAATGATCGAAGCGCCGCGCGAACAAGTGGACGCAGCCGAGCGCGAGGTGCGCCCACGGGTCCCCGTCGTCGGCGAGCACCGCCGCGCGCGCTGCGCGCTCCGCGTTCATCGCGACCGCCGCCATGTCGGCCCACCCCATGTGCGCGCTGAAGGTATGCGTGGTGGCGAGCAGGCCGAGCGCTTGCCCGTAGTTCGGATCGAGCGCGGTCGCCTTCTCGAGCAGCGCCTGCGCCACCACATTGTCTTGCCGCGTGACGCGCCAGTAGTGCGACAGCGCCCGCATCACCAGATCCCAGGCGTCCATGCTGTCTGGCGATTTGCGCTGCGCGCGGAAGTTCTCCGCCGCATAGATCTGCGGCTCGATCGCGGCGACGATCGCGGTGGTGATCTCGTCCTGCACCGCGAATACGTCGGCAAGGTCGCGGTCGTAGCGCTCGGCCCAGATGTGGCCGCCGGTCGCCGCGTCGTTGAGCTGCGCCGTGATGCGCAGGCGCTCGCCGGACCGCCGCACGCTGCCCTCGACCACATAGCCGACGCCGAGCTCGGCGGCGATCTGCTTGAGGTTGCCCGATTTGCCCTTGAAGACGAACGAGGAGTTGCGGGCGATCACGAAGAACCAGCGCAGCCGGGAGAGCGCCGTGATGATGTCCTCGCTGATGCCGTCGGAAAAATACTCCTGCGCGGGATCGTCGCTCATGTTGACGAACGGCAGAACCGCGATTGCGGGCCGGTCGGGCAGGGGCAGCGGCGCACGCCCTGGCTCGCCGGGCTCCTTTGGCGCGGCGCCGGCCGTCTCGGCGTCGCCGCCCGGCGCGAGGTGCACGTCGCCGACGAAGCGCAAGCCCTTGCGCGCGATGGTGCGGATCAGCCTCTGCTCGGCGCCGCTGTCGCCGATCGCCGTGCGCACCGCGTTGATGCGGGTCGTGAGCGTCGAATCCGAGACGATCCGGCCGCCCCACACCGAGGCGATGAGGTCGTCGCGCGTGACCACGCGGTCGCGGTTCTCGATGAGATAGACCAGGAGATCGAACACCTGCGGCTCGACCGAAATCGCCTCGCGGCCGCGCACGAGCTCGCGCAGCGCCGTGTCAAGCCTATGATCGGTAAAGAAAAATTGCACGTGCGTCGCCCTCGGCCGCGCGCGGCCTTCTCAATGAATAATCAATCCGGTCTCAAGCGGAAATCAAGCCGCGGGCAAGGACTTGGGTCCCCGCGGGTGGGCATGTGGGGGCAGTCGGTTCGCGCCTCGCGCGATCGCAACAAGCAAGATGGAGCGGGACATGAGCGAGCTTCAGGCGACCACGCGCGACGTCCATTCCGCCGGCAGCACGGCGGCCGGGCGCGTAGCTGGATTCCTCTACGGCGGCGTGTGCTACGCCATCTTCTTTGCGACGTTCCTCTACGCCATCGGCTTTGTCGAGGGCCTTGTCGTGCCGAAGGCGATCGACGACGGTACGGTGGTCCCGGCGGCGCAGGCCGTAGTGATCGATCTTCTGCTGCTCGCACTGTTCGCCGTCCAGCACAGCGTGATGGCGCGCCCCCGCTTCAAGCAATGGTGGACGCAGTTCGTGCCGAAGCCGGTGGAGCGCAGCACCTATGTGCTGCTCGCCTCGCTTGCGCTCGTGCTGCTGTGCTGGCAGTGGCGGCCGCTGCCCGCGATCGTGTGGCATGTCGACAATCCGACCGTCGCGATGATGCTGGTCGGCCTGTCGTTCCTCGGCTGGCTGATCGTGCTCACCAGCACGTTCCTCATCAACCACTTCGAGCTGTTCGGGCTGCACCAGGTCGCGAACAATCTCACCGGCCGCACGATGCCGCCACCGCGTTTTCGCTCGCCGCTTTTTTACAAGTTCGTGCGCCATCCGATCTATCTCGGCTTCGTCATCGCGTTCTGGTCGATGCCCACCATGACGGTCGGACGATTGCTGTTCGCCGCGGCGACCACGGCCTACATCCTGATCGGCATCCTCCTCGAGGAGCGCGACCTCGTCGACCTGTTCGGCGACGACTACCGCCGCTACCGCGCGCGCGTATCGATGCTGATTCCCTGGCGCAAGTCCGCCTGACAAGCACTCCACGTGACGCACGCGGGGCTCTTCGCGCCCCGCGTGCGCGGAATGCGGCGCTCGCGCGATGCGCCGGGCTTGGCCTCTTGATTTGGGGCGCCGAGCCCGCCGGAAACCCCGTATAATCTCCCTTGCACGCACGGGGGCCCGACAACAGGGTCCGTGCCACAGGGAGGATTTCATGCGGATTCAGCACCTGCACGCGGCCGTCATCACGGCACTTCTCATCGTATCGGCCATCGTGCCTGCCCACGCCCAGAGCAATGGCAAGTACCTCGCGCCGCACGACCAGGTCGTCGCCATCCGCGCCGGCAAGCTCTTTGACGCCAAGAGCGGCAACCTGCTCGACAACCAGGTGATCGTGATCCGCGGCGACCGTATCGCCGAGGTCGGCGCCGGGCTCAGCATCCCGAACAATGCCACCGTCATCGACCTCTCCGCCGCGACCGTGCTGCCCGGCATGATCGACGCGCACGTGCACGTGAACACCGGCGGCCTCACCATGGCGCAGCGCACCCTGCGCGCGCTCGCCAATGCGCAGATCGATCTCGCCGCCGGCTTCACCACCGTGCTCGACATGGATTCGCGCGGCAGCTTCTACACCGTCGACCTGCGCGACGCGATCAATGCCGGCAACGTGCAGGGCCCGCGTATGCAGGTGGTCGGCCAGTCGCTCAATCCGCGCGCCACCAACTACTACCCGGACACGCAGTCGACGCAATATTACCAAGGCTACGCCGAGACCAAGAACATCAACGGCCCCTGGCTCGCCCGCGCCGCCGTGCGCGAGGCGAAGCTGCACGGCGTCGACTACATCAAGATCTACACCACCCAGGATTTCGCCGGCACCATGCACATGTGGAAGCCCGACGCGACGCTGGTGAACAGCCCCTCGCTCTCGCTCGAGGAGGTCGAGGCGATCGTCGACGAGGCCCACCGGCTCGGCGTCAAGGTCGCCTGCCACACCTATGGCGGCGAGGGCATGCGCAGCTGCCTCACCGCCGGCGTCGACGCGCCCAATCACCTGCTCGAGCTCGACGACGCGGGCGTCAAGGTCCTGCTGGAGAAGAAGCTGCCCTTCGTGCCGACCGTCGACGACCTGATCGCCCTGGAAAAAGGCGATCTCGCCGCGACCGGCGGGCGCAACTCGCGCATGAGGCTCCTCGAGCAGGCGGTGCGTCGTGCCGTCGCGGCCGGCGTGCCGATCGTGTTCGGCAGCGGCGCCACCTCGGAGGCGATCCCGCACGGCACCCAGGCCAACCAGTTCGCCTTCTATTCGGCCTGGGGCATGGGCCCCGTGAAGGCGCTGCAGACTGCCTTCCTGCCCGCCGCGCGGATGCTCAACTACGACATGGAGAACCACATCGGCTCGATCGACAAGGGCAAGCTCGCCGACATCATCGCGGTCTCCGGCAACCCGACGCTCGACGTGTCCGAGATGCAGCGCGTCAAGTTCGTGATGAAGGGCGGCGTCGTGATCCGCAACGATCTTGCCAAGTAGGGTGGGCAAAAGGCGGCCGCGAAAGATCGTTGGATGCACGATGCCTGACCCGCCGTGCCCACGCGCACTTGCGCCCTCGCACGGTGGGCACGGCGGGTCGTTGGCCCTTTCCGGACGGCGGACATACGGGCCGCCTTTGCCCACCCTACGCGCTCTGCCCGGCGCTCACGCGCGCTCGACTCTTGCGGCGTAGCAGCCGGGCGCCGCGTAGTGCACGTGCAGATAGGCGGCGCGCGGCTCGGCGAAGAGCTTCTCGATCGCGGCGATGAGCTGGCGCCCGTCGGCCAGGTCCCAGCCGACCATCATGGCGTTCGCGTCGTACGAACGCACCGCGAGCGTGCGGCTGCGCAATTGCTCGGGCACCTCGTCGACTGCGTCGAAGGTCTCCTCGCCCTTGCGCACATAGATCGCGAACCGCATGCGGTAGGGCGAATCGACCCGATGGTGCTCGTAGTTCACGAGGATCAGCTCGTCGCCTTGCCGCGAGTCGGTCAGGCTGACGCGGCACGGATAGCCGGGGTTGCGGCCGTCGGCGATGCGCCGCACCGCGCCCTGCGCGGCGAGCTCCTCGTCGGACAGCTGGAAAAGATGGGCGAAATCTTCGGCCGGCAGGCCGGTGACGCGGAAGTGCATGGTTGGCTCCTCATGATGTTGTGCGTCTGATATGGCCGCCGCCGCCTGCCGCCGCACTCCGTTTCTTGCCGCAACATGCGCCCTCTCTTTGGATGGCGCTTGACCCGCCGTGCGCGCGTGCATTGACTAGGCACCTGTCGCAACCGGGAACGCACAGCATGACCTACGAGACGCCGTCGCATCCGCAGCCGCGCGAGGTGAAGATCCGCGTGCATGACGGCGTCGAGATCGCAGTCGCGCTCTACATGCCGCAGGGCGAGGGTCCGTTTCCGACCGTGCTCGGCGCCTCGCCCTACCGCTATGACAACAACATCCTGCCGGCGAGCCCGCAGTTCCTCTGGCGCGAGACCGGGCCGATCGCCTTCTATCTGCAGCACGGATACGTGTACGCCCACATGGACGTGCGCGGCTGCGGCAAGTCGGGCGGCGAGTTTCGCTTCCTCGACCGCAACGAGCAGAAGGATCTCTACGACGTCATCGAGTGGATCGGCCGCCAGCCGTGGTCGAACCGCAAGGTCGGCGGCATGGGCCAGTCCTATTTCTGCATGCTGCAATGGTGGATGGCGATCGCGAAGCCGCCGGCGCTCGCCTGCATCGCCGCCTTCGACGGCCTCGCCGATCCCTATCGCGCTTCCGTCTACCAGGGCGGCATCCTGGGCGATTTCTTCGGCAGCTACTGGTGGAATCAGAACCGCATCATCAATCGCTTTCCGGCGAACGGCGAGCACCCGACCGAGCAGACCTGCGATCTCAACCTCTTGATCCACCGGCATCCGACCTACGACGATTTCTGGCGCGAGCGCTGCGCCGCCGAGCGGCTCGACGAGATCGAGGTGCCGCTCTATTCGATCGGCGTGTGGGGCAAGATCGATCTGCACACGCGCGGCAACATCGACGGCTTCCGCCGCGCCAAGGGCGACAAGAAGCTCAAGATGATCGGCCCGATCAACGCCTTCGTCGCGAACCGCGAGTTCAACAGCCCCGAGCTGCACGCGGATCTGCTGCTGCCATTCTACGATCACTATCTCAAGGGCAAGGCGACCGCGTACGCCTCGCGCCCGACGGTCGAATATTTCGTGCGCGGCGCCGACGCGGTGCGCAGTGCCGAGACCTGGCCGCCCGTGGGCGTGCGCTACGTCACGTGGCATCTCGGCGCGCAGCGGTCGGGCAGCGTCACATCGCTCAATGATGGCTCGCTCACGCGCGAGGCGCCGGCCGGCACGGCGAGCACGACCTATCGCTATCCCGATCCCGGCTGGATGCTCGGCGTGGTCGGATTCGGCCCCAACAATGCCCCCGATCCGGCGCGCCGCGTGCTCACCTATACGACCGCGCCGCTCGGCCACGATCTGGAGATCGCCGGACCGATCCTGCTCACGCTCTACGGCGCGTCGACGCGCGACGACATGGATTTCTTCGTCAAGCTCTCCGAGCAGATGCCGCAGGCGCCCGACGACCGCGCCAAGGGCTTAAATCCGGCATCCTACTGGATCACCAAGGGCTGGCTGCGCGCCTCGCACCGCGCGCTCGATCCGAAGCGAAGCACCGCGATGGAGCCCTACCACACCCACACCAGCCCGGAGCCGATCGAGCCCGGCAAGGTCTATCGCTTCGACATCAGCCTCGAGCCGATGGCGCACCGCTTCAAGCAGGGCAACCGCATCCGGCTCGAAATCGTCAACGGCGACTCGACCGTCACCGACGTGCTGTGGACGCATTATTACGCGCCCGACAAGATCGGCGCCGACACCATCCACCACTCGGCGCAGTATCCATCAGCGCTGACGCTGCCCATGATGGAGGGGGCGTGAGGGCAGGTCATTGCCCGTGCACCAGCACCATCGAGATCGCCGGCACGTAGGTGATCACGAGGAGCGTCACGAAGTTGATCAGCACGAACGGCATCACGCCGCGATAGACTTGGCCGATGCCGACGTCGAAGATCGCGTGCGAGGCGAACAGGTTGAGCCCGAACGGCGGCGTATAGAGGCCGATGCTGAGGTTGACCGCCATGATGATGCCGAAGTGGATCGGGTTGACGCCCGCCGCCGTCACGATCGGCAGCAGCAGCGGCGTCAGGATGAGGATCGCGGCCGGCGGCTCGAGGAAGCTGCCGGCGACCAGCAGGCCGACGTTGATCAGCAGCAGGGTCTCCCACGGCCGCATGTGCATCGCCTCGATGCCGCCGACGATGTGCTGGGGAATGCCGCTGGTGGTGAGCAGCCACGAGTAGATGCCCGCCGCCGCGACGATGATCAGGATCTGCGAGATGAGGAACGCAGCGCTCACCACGACGCGCCACAGGTCGCGCAGGCCGAGCTCGCGGTAGATCACGGTGGTG
>DATBZM010000299.1:0-21366 GCA_036513175.1 Xanthobacteraceae bacterium
GCCGTGTTCAAGGGCGGCAAGCCCGAGAGCTACCGGGCCAATATCGCGGCGATCCGCCAGGCCGCGGCGCTGGCGCGCGGAGAAGCGGCGTGATCCCGCGTTACACCCGGCCCGAGATGGCCGCGATCTGGGACGCGCAGACGCGCTTTCGCATCTGGTTCGAGATCGAGGCCCATGCGACCGACGCCCTCGCGGCGCTCGGCGTGGTGCCGAAGGAGGCCGCCCAGGCGATCTGGGCGAAGGGCAAGGACGCGACCTTCGACATAGCCCGCATCGACGAGATCGAGCGCGAGGTCAGGCACGACATCATCGCATTCCTCACCCACCTCGCCGAGATCGTCGGGCCGGAGGCGCGCTTCGTCCACCAGGGCATGACGTCGTCCGACGTGCTCGACACCTGCCTCAACGTGCAACTGGTGCGCGCTGCCGATCTGCTGATCGCCGATGTCGACAAGGTGCTGGCGGCGCTCAAGCGGCGCGCCTTCGAATACAAGATGACGCCGGTGGTCGGGCGCTCCCACGGCATCCATGCGGAGCCCACCACCTTCGGGCTCAAGCTCGCCTCGGCCTATGCGGAATTCGCGCGCGGCCGCGAGCGGCTCATCGCCGCGCGCCGCGAGGTCGCGACCTGCGCGATCTCGGGCTCGGTCGGCACCTTTGCCCAGATCGATCCGCGGGTGGAGGCGCATGTCGCCAAGGCCATGGGGCTTACGGTCGAGCCGATCTCGACCCAAGTGATCCAGCGCGACCGCCACGCCATGTATTTCGCAACGCTCGGCGTCGTCGCCTCCTCGATGGAGCGGCTCGCGACCGAGATCCGCCACCTGCAGCGCACCGAGGTGCTGGAGGCGGAAGAGTTCTTCTCCGAGGGCCAGAAGGGTTCCTCGTCGATGCCGCACAAGCGCAATCCGGTGCTGTCGGAGAACATCACCGGGCTTGCCCGCTTGGTGCGCGGCTATGTGACGCCGGCGCTGGAGAACGTCGCGCTGTGGCACGAGCGCGACATCTCGCATTCCTCGGTCGAGCGCATGATCGGGCCGGACGCGACCGTGACCCTCGATTTCGCCCTCAACCGCCTTGCCGGCCTCGTCGACCGGCTCCTGGTCTATCCCGACAACATGCGCCGGAACCTCGACCGCCTGGGCGGGCTCGTGCACTCGCAACGCGTGCTGACCGCGCTCACTCAGAAGGGGGCGGCGCGCGAGGACGCCTACCGCCTGGTCCAGCGCAACGCCATGAAGGTGTGGCGCGGCGAGGCGGACGACTTCCTCACCCTGCTCAAGGCCGACCCGGACGTGCGGAAATATCTGAGCGAGGGCGAGCTCACAAAAGAGTTCGACTTGGACTATCACCTCAAGCACGTCGACACGATTTTCCAGCGCGTCTTCGGGGCCGGCGCTTGACCGGAGGTACCGAGTTGAAGGCACTCGCTGCACAAAAAAGCGGCGGTCGTCAGGATGCAGCGTTTACTGGCAGTTAAAGGAACTCGGCGATCGTGACTCGATTTCGATTCACAGGTATCCATGTCGGTTCCCAATCCCGCAAACGGCAGCCCCCGCGCGCTGATCGGCGTCGTCGCCGAGGCAGCCGACGCGCTGAGCTCGCTCACCGACACTAACATCCGCATCATCCAGGACATCACCGGTCAGATGCGGATCCTCGCGCTCAACGCGCTGATCGAGGCCGCGCGCGCGGGCGAGCACGGACGCGGCTTCTCGGTCGTCGCCGGCGAGGTGCGCTCGGTCTCGACCAAGATCGCCGACGTCGCGAGCGAGTTGCAGCAAAGTCTCGGCGGCCGCATCCATGCGCTCAAGGAGGCGACCGAGCAGATGGCCGAGCAGGCGCGCGCGAACCGCCTGGTCGACCTCGCGCTCAACGCCATCGAGATCGCCGATCGCAACCTCTATGAGCGCACCTGCGACGTCCGCTGGTGGGCAACCGATGCGGCGGTGGTGGATTGCGCAGCCGCGCCGGCGCCGGCGGCGGTCGAATACGCCAGCAAGCGCCTGGGCGTCATCCTCTCCTCGTACACGGTCTATCTCGATCTGTGGCTGTGCGATCTCGCGGGGCGCGTCATCGCCAATGGGCGGCCCGATCGCTACCAGGTGGTCGGCGCGCAGGTCGGCGGCGAGGCGTGGTATGCGCGCGGCCGCGACCTGCAGTCGGGCGAAGACTACGCGGTCGCCGACATCAATTCCTGCGCGCTGCTCAAGGGCGCACAGGTCGCGACCTACATCGCCTCCGTCCGCGCCGGCGGCGACACGCATGGCAAGCCGATCGGCGTCCTCGCGGTGCATTTCGATTGGGAGCCGCAGTCGCGCGCGATCGTGCAAGGCGTGCGGCTCACGCCGGAGGAAGCCGCGCGCACCCGCGTGATGCTGGTCGATGCCAAGCGCAAGATCATCGCGGCCTCGGACGGCCGCGGCATCCTGACAAGCGACTTCCCGCTCAATGCCGAAGGGCGCCCGAGCGGAAGCTATACCGATCCGTCCGGCCGGCTCATCGCTTTCCACGTGACCCCGGGCTACGAGACCTATCGCGGGCTCGGCTGGTACGGCGTCATCGAGCAGCTGCCGCAATAGCGCCGCGCGGCGGGGCCGGTGACGGCGCAGACGATACAATCGTCCCGTCTTACCATCGCCACAGTTGCATCCTCGTTTCCGACGCACGGCTCTCCCGCACGCCCTCCCCAAGCCCATGGCGCAAACGACAATCCTGGTGTTCGACTCCGGCCTCGGCGGATTGACCGTGTTTCGCGAGATCGCGGCGGCGCGGCCGGACGCGAAGCTCGTCTATGCGGCGGATGACGCCTTCTTTCCCTACGGCCGGCACGGCGAAACGGAGCTCGTCGCGCGCGTCGTGCCGCTCATGGGCGAGTTGATAGCGCGCACGGCGCCCGATCTCATCGTCATCGCCTGCAACACTGCCTCGACCCTGGTGCTGCCGGCGCTGCGCGCGCGCTACGAGGTGCCGTTCGTCGGCACCGTGCCGGCCATCAAGCCCGCCTGCGCGTCCTCGCAGAGCAAGCTCGTGTCCGTGCTCGGCACCGAGGCGACCGTGCGGCGCGAATACACCCGCAAGCTGATCGATGATTTTGCCCAGGGCTGCGCCGTCACGCTGGTCGGCGCAGCAAGGCTCCCGGCGATCGCCGAGGATGCGTTGCGCGCGCAGCCGGTCGACGACGACGCCATCAGGGCCGAGATCGCGCCATGCTTCGTCGACGACAGCGGGCGGCGGACCGACACGGTCGTGCTCGCCTGCACCCATTTTCCGTTGCTGCTCGACCGCGTGGCGCGGCTCGCCCCCTGGCCGGTCGCCTGGGTCGACCCGGCCCCCGCGATCGCGCGTCGTGTGGTGGATCTCATCGGCCCGCCGCAGGCCGACGCCCGCTGCGAACCAGCGGTCGCGCGCTTCACCTCCGGACGACCGCCCGGACCAGCCTTGGCGGCCGCGCTTTCCGACTTTGGAATCAACGCGATGGCGGACACGCCGGCGATTTGACAAGCGTCGCCATTGCCCCTAGAAACCGCGCGTCCCGCGGGCCTATTTAGTGCCGCGTGGCGTTTCGCGACCCGTGGCTGGGCCTTGGCGCTGATTAGGCCCCTGCCTGTCGTCCCTGAAAATCAGGGAAGGAGGAGGGCGCGATCCTCGACAAGCACACATCAACCGGCCGGGCAGGCGCCCGCCGCAACTGAGGACGCGATGACCAAGCGCAACGAGGCGAAGTACAAGATCGATCGCCGCATGGGCAAGAACATCTGGGGCCGCCCGAAGAGCCCCGTCAACCGCCGCGAATACGGGCCCGGCCAGCACGGCCAGCGCCGCAAGGGCAAGATCTCCGACTACGGCGTGCAATTGCGCGCGAAGCAGCTGCTCAAGGGCTATTACGCAAATATTTCGGAGCGCCAGTTCCGCGGCATCTACGAGGAGGCGATCCAGATGAAGGGCGACTCGGGCGCCCATCTGATCGCGTTGCTGGAGCGGCGTCTCGACGCCATGGTCTACCGGGCGAAGCTCGTGCCGACGATCTTCGCGGCGCGCCAGTTCGTCAATCACGGCCACATCAAGGTGAACGGCCGGCGTGTCACCATCCCGAGCTATCGGCTCAAGGTGGGCGAGGAGGTCGAGGTCAAGGAGGCCTCGAAGCAGCTCGCGCTGGTGCTCGAGGCCACCGGCCTTCCCGAGCGCGACGTGCCCGACTACATCGACGCCGACCACACCAAGATGACCGCGAAGCTCACGCGCATCCCGCTGTTCACCGACGTGCCCTACCCGGTCCAGATGGAGCCGCACCTCGTGGTCGAGTATTACTCGCGCTGATCTTCACGCCGCGCGATCCGCCAACACAAAGCCGCCCTTTGGGGCGGCTTTTTGAATTGGCGGGCGGTGCATAAGGAAAAGCCGCGTGACGTGCCGTTCTTCGTCATCCGTCACCCCTGATCGTGCTGCTTGCAGGTAAGCGGTCTACCCTTCATGATTGATGTCAGCCGCCCGCGACGCATTCGCGCGGCCTGACGCGGGGATTTTCATGCCAGCAGCACCCAACCTCCCGACGCCCGACTTCACGTTCGATCCAAACGCGCCGGGCGCTTGCATCGCCGGCGTGCGCCCCTATCGTAATCAATCCTATCGGCTCGAGGCGGAGACAGCCTCGGGCAAATTCATCGTTCACAATTATGGCCACGGCGGTGCGGGCATCACCCTTAGCTGGGGATGCGCCGCCAAGGTGCGCGACATCGTCAAGCAGCACCTCACTACGTCACCTGATACGCAGGCCGCCGTGCTCGGCGCCGGCGTGATGGGCCTGACGGCCGCGACACTGCTGTGCGACCTCGGGCTCAAGGTCACGATCTATTCGGAGCGTAAGCCGATTGAGACAACGTCGTTCAAGGCCGGCGGGCAGTGGGCGGTGTCCGTCATCGAATATAACGGAAAGGAGCAGGAGCTTGGCGGCATCCTCAGAGCTGCCTATGCGACCTTCAAAGACAGCATCGGCAAGGGCTTCGGCGTATCCGAGCAGCCGAACTACACGGCTGGCCCATCGGAGAATCTCGACGCCGTGTTGAAGTTGGCGCCGGGTCTCATTCCTCAGCCGATTGTCCTCGCGCGAATGCCGTTCGAGGGACACACCGGCCCGGGGCGCGAATATCGGACCTTGCTGATCGAGCCGCCGATCTTTCTGACGCGGCTGCAGACGGATCTGAACGCGCGCGGCGTTGCGATCGTGCCGAGAAAATTTTCCAGCAAGTCAGATGTGCTCACGTCGGTCGCCGACAAGATCATCGTCAATTGCACGGGCCTCGGCGCGATGACGCTGTGGAACGATCCCAAGATGCAGCCCATCAAGGGCCAACTGGCAATGCTGCCGGCGCAGCCGAACCTGCAGTACCTTTACGGTCAGAACGGGTACATGTTTCCACGCGCCGACCACGTCGTGATCGGCGGCACCTTCGAGATGGGTGTCAACAATGAGACGCCCGACCAGGCGGCATGCCAGGGCCTCGTCGACCACATCGCCTCACTCTTTGGCAAGGCGCCGGTCAAACCGCTCTCCTCGATCCACATTCACCATCCGGACAACGCGCCGATCGTCAACCCGGCCATTCCGGTGTCATGAGATCCTTCCGCTGCGCGAAGGAACCCCGCGGCTTTCATCGTCGCCGAACCGCGATACGGCGCCGGGGTCGAGGATGAACAGCCGCGTCGTGCGACCCGACCGGTATCCGGCCGAAGGAATAGGAGAATCAGGACGACCAACGGCAGACCAATGCCAAATCAGGTCGCGGCGCTCTCCTTCACGGGCACGCCCTTGTCCTTGAGCAGGCCCGCCAGCTCGCCCGCCTGGAACATCTCGCGCACGATGTCGCAGCCGCCGACAAACTCGCCCTTGACGTAGAGCTGCGGAATGGTCGGCCAGCTGGAGAACTCCTTGATGCCCTGACGCAGCTCGTCGTTCTCGAGCACGTTGAGGCCCTTGTAGGGAACGCCGAGGTAATCGAGGATCTGCACGATCTGGCCGGAGAAGCCGCACATGGGGAATTGCGGCGTGCCCTTCATGAACAGCACCACGTCGTTGGATTTCACCTCGTTGGCGATGAATTGCTCGATGGCCATGAACGTCGTCCTTCGTGTCCAGGGCGGGGTCAAGAACCCGCCGGTTCGAACCATATATATAGCGCAAGACACCATTTCACCCAACCGGCTGCGAGGCGTCCGGCTCACTTTTTCGCCGGGGCGTAGAACGTGCCCTCCACCTCGACGACATCGTCCTGATTGAGGCGGGCGACCTCGACGATGGTGCGCGGCGGATACGGACCCTGCCCCCAGAACTCCTCCTGAATCTTGTTCACCAGCGGCCGATAGCAGGCCATGTCGGTGACGTAGACGACGAGGCGGACCGCATCGCGCAGGGTGGCGCCTTCCGATCGCGCGATCAGCTCCATGTTGCGGAAGGCCTGGCGGATGCGCGCCGCGTCGCCCGCGACCAGCGTATTGGTCTGCGGGTCGATCCCGCGCATACCGGCCACGAACACGAAATCGCCGGCGCGGGTGCCGAGGCTCCAGGTGCCGGTCGGCCTGATGGCGCCGGCAGGCGCAAGCGTCTTCACCCCGTTCGGCGGCGCCGCGGCCATTCCCTTATGAGACGGTCGGGACGCCGGTCTGCAGCGCAAGCGCGTGCAGCACGCCGCCCATCTGCCCCTTGAGGGCGGCGTAGACCAGTTGATGCTGCTGCACGCGCGACTTGCCGCGGAAGCTTGCCGAGATCACCGTCGCCGCATAGTGGTCGCCGTCGCCCGCAAGGTCGCGGATCGTCACCTCGGCGTCAGGGATGCTCGCCTTGATCAGGCGCTCGATCTCGCGGGCATCCATCGCCATGGCGGTCTCCAATTTATTGGAGCATGATCTTGATCCGAAAACCGGTACCCACTTTTCGGGATCATGCTCTACGTCACGTCGGGCTCGGCCATATAGGCGGGCAGCCAGCCCTCGAAATCCTGAACCAGGGTTTTGACCAGAATGGGCCGCTCGGCGCCGAGCGTCAACGCGTCGCCCCCCGTCGTGCCGAGCCGTCGGGCCGGCACGCACGCCCTCTCGGCGCGCGCGATGATCTCGGCGGCGCGACTTGCCGCCATGGTGATCACGTAGCGCCCCTGATCCTCGCCGAACCAGAAAGCGTGCGCAGGCGGCGGCGCTGACTCAACTGTCGCGCCGATTCCGGAGGCCATGGCCATCTCGGCGAGCGACACCGCAAGGCCGCCGTCCGACACGTCGTGCACCGCCGTCGCGATCCCCTCGCCGATCAGCGCGCGCACGAAATCCCCGTTGCGCCTTTCCGCCGCGAGATCGACCGGCGGCGGCGCGCCTTCTTCGCGCCCGCAGATGTCGCGCAGATAGAGCGATTGGCCGAGCCATCCCGTCGTCGTGCCAATGAGCACGATCGCTTCGCCCGCCGCCGTGAAGGCGATGGCCGCCGATTTCTGGAAATCGGCGAGCACGCCGACGCCGCCGATCGTCGGCGTCGGCAGGATCGCGCGGCCGTTGGTCTCGTTGTAGAGCGACACGTTGCCGGACACGACCGGGAAGTCGAGCGCGCGGCTCGCCTCGCCGATGCCACGCACGCAGCCGACGAGCTGGCCCATGATCTCGGGTCGCTCCGGATTGCCGAAATTGAGGTTGTCGGTGAGCGCGAGCGGCTGAGCCCCGACCGCCGTGATG
Organism: Xanthobacteraceae bacterium; assembly: GCA_036513175.1. Taxonomy (GTDB): domain Bacteria; phylum Pseudomonadota; class Alphaproteobacteria; order Rhizobiales; family Xanthobacteraceae; genus JAVDCA01. The sequence goes on from DATBZM010000299.1 coordinate 7,717, forward strand.
TTGCGCCAGGCTTCCGCCACCGCCTGCTTGCCGCCCTCGAACGGATCGGCCTCGCAATAGCGCGGCGTCACATCGGCGGTCAGCGCCAGCGCCTTCGGCCCGTCGTTGACGCGCACCACCGCGGCGTCGCCGCCCGGCCGCTGCACGGTGTTGCCGAGAATGACGTGGTCGTACTGCTCCCATACCCAGCGGCGCGAGCACAGCTCGGGCGTAGCGATCAGCCTTTCCAGCGCGTCCACGTTCGACATCGGCGGCGTGACGTCGCCCGCCTCGATCACCGGGAGCTTCCGCGCCTCGACGAACGGCCGCTTGTACTCGGGCGCCTGGTCGCCCAGCTCCTTGATCGGCAGCTCGACCATCACGTCGCCGCGGTGGCGCACGATGAAGCGCTTGGTCGGCGTCGTCTCGCCGACCACCGCGAAGTCGAGCCCCCATTTGCGGAAGATCGCCTCGGCCTCGGCTTCCTTCTCGGGGCGCAGCACCATCAGCATGCGCTCCTGGCTTTCCGACAGCATCATCTCGTAGGCGGTCATCTCGGTCTCGCGGCACGGCACCTTGTCGAGGTCGAGGGTGACGCCGAGATCGCCCTTCGCCCCCATCTCGACCGCTGAGCAGGTGAGCCCGGCCGCGCCCATGTCCTGGATCGCGATGACGCAATCCTTGTGCATGATTTCCAGGCACGCCTCGAGCAGCAGTTTTTCCGCGAACGGATCGCCGACCTGCACGGTCGGGCGCTTCTCCTCGGCGTCGGCGCCGAACTCGGCCGACGCCATGGTGGCCCCGTGGATCCCGTCGCGGCCGGTCTTCGAGCCGAGATAGACGATCGGCTTGCCGACGCCGGTCGCGGCCGCATAGAAGATCTTATCCGTCTCGGCGAGCCCGACCGCCATGGCGTTGACCAGGCAGTTGCCATTGTAGCGCGGATGGAAGCGCACCTGGCCGCCGACCGTCGGCACGCCGAACGAGTTGCCATAGCCGCCGATGCCCGCGACCACGCCCGCGACCAGATGGCGTGTCTTGGCATGCTGCGGATCGCCGAAGCTCAGCGCATTGAGGCAGGCGATCGGCCGCGCCCCCATGGTGAACACGTCGCGCAGGATGCCGCCGACGCCGGTCGCGGCACCCTGATAGGGCTCGATGTAGCTCGGGTGATTGTGGCTCTCCATCTTGAAGACGCACGCGAGCCCGTCGCCGATGTCGATCACGCCGGCGTTCTCGCCCGGCCCCTGGATCACCCAGGGCGCCTTGGTCGGCAGCGTGCGCAGGTGGACTTTTGAGGACTTGTACGAGCAGTGCTCGTTCCACATGGCCGAGAAGATGCCGAGCTCGGTGACCGTCGGCTCGCGGCCGATCAGCTCAAGGATGCGCTCGTATTCGTCGGGCTTGAGGCCATGCTCGGCGACGAGCGCCGGGGTGATCTTGGGTTCGTTGGGAATCATGTGACGACCTGACCGGGGACGATCTTAGTTAGGCAAGTCAAAGCCGCGCCGGAAGCCCCAGATGCGGTCTTGCGAACAAGTCCCTGCGAGGTTTCGCCAGCGGCAACGGTTCTCGGTCGATTTGACACGGCCGGCCCCGTAATTCCCGTAATCCACAGATTGCATCGTGCCTGAATGTCAGCTCTTTGTTGTTTTCACGCCGGTTCGTCGCTACCATCACGACATTGTTTCACCAGCACTGTCGCGAGAATCCGCATGGCCGCCAACAACCCCGCCCCGCGTTTCATCACTGTCCGCAACCGCCCATTGTCGCTCTGGCAGTCGGCCGTTCGACAGGGCACCCAAGGGCTGCAGCAGACCGATCCCGGCCTCGCGAGGCTGATGGGCTATGCGGCCGGCCTGCATGCCGAGGCGACCGTCAAGCACCATCCGATCCCGACGCCGAACCCGCCGCCTCCGGGAGCGCCGCTGACGCTCGAGGACCATGTGGCTCTCTCGAAAGCGTATTTTGATGCCGTCTACGCCCGTCGCCGAGGCGACAGACGTGGCGAGGCCGATGCCGTCGCGGTCATTCGCAATTATAGCAACTGGGATCTCAGCGGATGGGCATCATGTGAAGTGGTCTTTGCGCAGTGGTACTTGGTCGACGGCAATCCGCAGGTCTATCGCGATTGGGTCACGCAGCCCGCTCAGTTGAACTACGGCCTGATCACCTATCAGCTGCCGACGAACGCCAAGATCCTGATCATAGGCGATTGGGGCACCGGCATGACGGACGCCGTCGCGATGCTGAAGGCGGGCGTCGTCAACCTGCAGCCCGACGCGATCATCCATCTGGGCGACGTCTATTATTCCGGGACTGCCGACGAGTGCCAAGCGAATGTCGGCGGCGTGATCGCAAGTCTGCGCAGCCAAACCGGGCTTGCGCTGCCATTTTTCACGATGCCTGGGAATCACGATTATTACTCTGGTGGCCAAGGCTTCTACGGCACGATCGATTCGATCAACTCGGGAGTTGGGGGCGGTCAACAGCAGGCGAGCTATTTCTGCCTGCGCAGCAGCGACGGAAATTGGCAATTCCTCGCCATGGACACGGGATACGACGATTGTGATCCCACCGACGACGCAATGTCGACGCTTACCAGAGGTCCGCGCCTGCATCCGACGGAGCTCGTGTGGCATTATGACAAGCTCGAGAACTTCTCCGGCTCGACGATCCTGCTCTCACATCATCAGCTCTATTCGGCGTTCTCGGAGATCAACGGGCAAAGCGCATGGGGGCCCGCGTTTCTGAACGACAATCTCTACAAGGCTTTCCTGCCCAAGTTCGACCGAATCGCAGCGTGGTATTGGGGGCACGAGCACAATTTCGCGCAATATCCCGATCAGCTCGGCGTGCAGAACTGCCGATTGGTCGGCTGCAGCGCTTACGAGCAGGCGAAACGCGACGATCCCTACGACTATAAATATAAGCAGATCAATTATGGCCCGATTCCACCCAGCACTACGTCGAACCAGGTCAGCCTCTCGCCGCACACGACCGCGACCCGCACCTTCTACAATCACATGTTCGCGCTCATGACGCTCAATCCGCCGTCGGGTGGCGAAGGGCCGACCATCACGGTCGACTACTATCAGTACCCCAGTTGGGATCAGGATTACAGCGGGCCACAGCCTTCGACCGCCGACAAGCTGTGCAGCGAGACGATCGAACCCGCATTCGCCGGGAGTCCCGATGCCGGCACGAAGATCGACCTTATCGAGATGAACGGAAGCCCTGCCGTGATGGGTACCGGGCCTGTCGGGCTGACGCTGGCGCGATATCAGGGTTGGTTCATAACCGGGTATGTTTGGTACAATTCTCCGATTTTCTACATGTTCGGCGACGCGGCCGGCTGGAACGGCCACCGAGCCTTGCCGGTCCTCCAAAAGCCCACCAACGAATCGGCTCTTCCATACATGACGTCGGGGTTGACGCCGCCGGCATTCAGCCTGGGCCCAAACAATGCGCTCTACTGCGCCTTCGCTCAATTCTCGCCCTCGGGCCAGGGAGCCTTGTCTTGGGGGATGGCAGTGCCCGATGACAGCCATCTTTTCTGGTATCCGCCGCAGACCGCAATGATCCGACAGGCTTCCGGCCAGATGGTCACGACGACAGTCGCCGCCAACACGTGGCCGGGGCTCGCATCCAATGCCACGAACGAGATCCTGTTCGCGGTCTACGCCAGCGCGCAGGCCGCACCCAGCGGCGCCTACGCCATCCACTACGCCAGTCTGACCTATCAGGACGGCCAGCCGACATGGACCGGCAATGACACGATCGGAATGGTCGATGACCTCGGGTTTCAACCCAATACTTTCTTTTCTCCGGCGGCGCTCGTCGTCGGCGATATCCTCTATGTCGCCTTCGTCGCATCAACGGAGAACTATCTTTATCTCATCTGGGGGTTTCCCCAAAAGGACGCAAGTGGCTCGACAGAGATCGTCTGGAAGGGCTCGCAAGCCAACGTGAACGGCACCAACGTGGACGTTTTCGGCCCGCCTTCATTGGCCCTCCTCGGCGGCCGGATTGTGGTCACATATGCATGCGGATACAGTTGCAGCTCCGGCAATAATACGGGCCTTGCCGCCCAGTGCAACTTCGATCCGCAGACCGGCACCTGGGCCGGCGACAGGGCGTTCAGAACGGACACGAACCAATACTATTCATGCGGCCGCAACGTTGCGTGCTACGGCCTCGGTCAAGCACTTATGATCGCGTTTGCGGGCGGGACGAGCCAGAACGAATTCTATTTCGGCACGGTTGCCAACATTGCTTGAGCGCCGCGACGGCTGAGACGGCGGCTCATCAGGAGCGGCGCGGCGAGAACCGCTAACCGCGCAGCGCCTTCTCGGCCATGCCGATCCACTCGGCCTGAACCTTGCGCACGTATTTGGGCGCCCGGCGCATGTGGGTCAACAGGTCAGTGAAGACGAGCTTGGCCTCGGCGCGGCGGCCGAGGCGGTCGAGCAGCATGCCGTAGCGTACCCTCGCCTCGGCGCCCGGAAAATAGCTCGCCAGTGCCTTGTACTCCTCGATCGCCGCGTCGGTGTGGCCGCTCTCCTCGAGGGCGCGCGCATAGAGCAGGTGCCCGTCCGCCGACTGGTAGTCGGGCCAGCGGCGGCGCAGCTCGTCGAGGGTCGCGACCGCGTCGGCCGGATGGCCGAGGCCGAATTCGGCACGGGCGCGGCCGAGCATGTAGATGGGCTCCTCGCCGAGCGGACGCGCCAGGACCGCCTCGTAGTGGTGCTTTGCCTCATCGAACTTGCCGAGCTCCAGGCATTCGGCGGCGAGCGCCTCGCGGTTGGCAATGGTGTCGGTGATGGCAAGCTGGTCGGTCAGCGCGCGGTACTGCCCTTCCGGGTTGACGGCGCTGACGAAGCGCTGGCGCGCCTTCTGGCCCTGATAGCTGCCGAACCATTCGGGCATCAACTCGACCAGGACGTAGGCGAGCGCGCCGAAACCCGGGATCAACAGGATCACGTAGGCCCAGGGCGCGAACCTCCCGGTCTTGGCGGCGTGCACCACGAGGACAATGTCGATGACGCCGAGAATGAGCGCAATGGGCATGGTTCTCCCCGCTTGATCCACGCCCCAACCGGACCGCAGATCAAACTTCAGTCGATCCGCGCGGGCGACGGGTTCACGCGCCTTTTATGCCAAAAATTCCGGGGAATTGGGAATAGGTCGAGGTGCGCCGCGGATGGACCTAGGCGGCCTGCGCCAAGTGCTCGACCAGGCCGGCAAACAGGCCGCGCCCGTCGGTGCAGCCCATGGCGGCTTCGACGTGGTTCTCGGGATGCGGCATCATGCCGAGCACGTTGCCGCGCGCGTTGATGATGCCCGCGATGGCATTGGTCGCGCCGTTGTGGTTCCAGGCCGGATCGAGCGCGCCATCGGGCGAGACGTAGCGGTAGAGCACGCGGCCCTCCGCCTCGAGCCGCGCGATGGTGTCGGCATCGGCGATGTAATTGCCTTCGCCGTGCGCGACCGGCACGCGGATCACCTGGCCCGCATTGTAGCCGCGGCTGAACGGCGTGTCGGAGCGCTCGACCCGCAGGTAGACGTCCTTGCAGATGAACTTGAGCTGGGCGTTGCGCATCAGCACGCCGGGCAGGAGGCCCGCCTCGCAAGCGATCTGGAAGCCGTTGCAGATCGCGAGCACGAGGCCGCCGTTCTCGGCATGCGCCCGCACCGCGTCCATGATCGGTGCGCGCGCCGCGATCGCGCCGCAGCGCAGATAGTCCCCGTACGAGAAGCCGCCCGGGATGACGACGAGGTCGGTACCGGCCGGCAGCGCGGTCTCTGCATGCCACACCATGGCGGGCGCGCGGCCCGAGATCAGGGTGAGCGCGCGCGCCATGTCGCGCTCGCGGTTGATGCCGGGAAAAACGAGAACGGCGGATTTCATCCCGTCACCTCGACGCGATAATTCTCGATCACCGTGTTGGCCAGAAGCTTGTCGGCCGCCTGCTTGAGCGCCGCTTCGGCCTTGGCCTTGTCGGTCGCGGAAAGCTCGATGTCGAACACCTTGCCCTGGCGCACGCTGGCGACGCCCTCGACGCCGAGCGATTTGAGCGCCCCCTCGATCGCCTTGCCCTGCGGATCGAGGATGCCGGACTTGAGGGTGACGGTGACGCGCGCTTTCATGAGACCGGCTCCCAATCGATCAATAAATGCGCCCGCTGGGCCGATTCTTCAAGCATCCGCCCGTGACGCGCGAAACCGTCGGCAGCCCTCCCGTGAGCTGGCCGCGACCAACGCTACGAAAGGCCAGTGTCCTGATAGATCTCAGTGAGCGGCAGCGAAATCCCGAGTGCCGGAAGCTCGAGCGACGCGGCAAGGGACTCGGTCCGCTGCTCGGCAAAATTGGCCGCGCGCGCGTACACCAAGACCTCGACCGCATCCTGGGCGATGACGACGTAGTACATCAATGAGCCGAGGCGCGCATAAGCCTTTCGCTTCCAGCGCAGATCGCGGTCGGCCGTTGAATCCGACAAGACCTCGATCGCGACGACGATGTCGTCGCATTCGCGGCTCGACGCATCGGCTGGCGGCCCGATCAGGATATCGGGTTCGGGCAGGCTGGTATCGGAAACGCGAACGCCGATGCCGGGAATGGCAATCCACGACGGACGGCGTTCCCGCCGGATGACCTGGAGGCAATAGATGACATTGGCGACGATCGTCTGATGCCGTGTGGTCGGCGACGCCTGCAAGACCGGCTCCCCCTCGATCAACTCCCACTTCTCGTTGTCGGGGCGCGAGTCGGTGAACGCGAAGTATTCCTCCACGTTCATCGGCTCTGCTTTGCGGACCGGAACGTCCATGCGTCCCTCGCGCCAAGATCTTTTATCTGCGCATGTTCTTGTCGGCGAACCGGCGTCCACTTCGCCGGAACATGCGCTCAGCCCTTCACCAGCACCGGGCCGTTGCCCTGCGGGCGCTCGCCTTCGCTCATGATGCCGAGGCGCTTGGCGACCTCGGTGTAGGCCTCGACGAGGCCGCCGAGATCGCGGCGGAAGCGGTCCTTGTCGAGCTTCTCGTTCGACTTGATGTCCCACAGCCGGCACGAGTCGGGCGAGATCTCGTCGGCGACGACGATGCGCATGAGATCATTTTCCCACAGGCGGCCGCACTCCATCTTGAAGTCGACGAGACGGATGCCGACGCCGAGGAACAGGCCGGAGAGAAAATCGTTGACGCGGATGGCGAGCGCCATGATGTCGTCGATCTCCTGCGGCGTCGCCCAGCCGAACGCCGTGATGTGCTCTTCCGAGACCATCGGATCGTTGAGCGCGTCGTTCTTGTAGTAGAACTCGATGATCGAGCGCGGTAGCTGGGTGCCTTCCTCGATGCCGAGCCGCTGCGCCAGCGAGCCGGCCGCGACATTGCGCACCACCACCTCGAGCGGCACGATCTCGACCTCGCGGATGAGCTGCTCGCGCATGTTGAGCCGGCGGATGAAGTGCGTCGGCACGCCGATGTCGTTGAGATGCTGGAAGACGTACTCGGAGATGCGATTGTTGAGCACGCCCTTGCCTTCGATCACCTGGTGCTTCTTGGCGTTGAAGGCGGTGGCATCATCCTTGAAATGCTGAATCAGTGTGCCAGGCTCCGGTCCCTCATAGAGAACCTTCGCCTTGCCCTCGTAGATGCGGCGACGGCGGCTCATCGGCGTGTACCGTGGCTTGAGAAAGTCCATGATGCCGTGGCTCCCATAAGTCAGTGTCCGCGGCGGCGGAACTTGAGCGGCACGCTACTCATGACGTCGGCGGCCGGCTCCTCCGCAGGGTTCAAGCTAACCGAACGCGGTGCAGAGTACAATCGGCATAGACCCCTCGCGCGGTCGGCGCAATGATGAGTTTGCTGTCCTTGCGTCGGTTGCCTTGACGCCTACCAGTCGATATGCAAGGCGGCACGAAAACGCCGCGCTGGGCGGTGATGAGCGATCATCCGGGGCGCAAAATCTGGGGCGCGACACATGACCACGTTCGACAAGCGCGAGGAAGGCTTCGAGAAGCAGTTCGCGCACGATGAAGAGCTCAAATTCAAGGCGACGGCCCGCCGCGACCGTCTCTTCGGCCAGTGGGCGGCCGAAAAGCTCGGGCTCGGCGGCGCCGAGGCCGACGCCTACGCCAAGTCGATCGTCATCGCCGATATCGAGACGCACGATCCGTTCGGCAAGGTGCGCAAGGACTTCGATGCCAAGGGCGTCATTCAGTCCGACGAGCAGATCCGTCGCGTCATGAACGATCTGGCGGCGCGCGCGATCGGCGAGATCAAGGCCGGCAAATAAGCACGGCAAGCGCTCGCCGCAAGCGGCGAGCAGGGAGGAAACGATGACGGCGCAATTTTCGCTCGCGCGGCGCCTCAAGGCGGGCGAGACCGTGCACACCGGCTGGTGCCCGCTGCCCTATCCGATCGTCGCCGAGACGCTCGCGCGCGAGGGCTTTCCGGCCGTCACCATCGACCAGCAGCACGGGCTGTGGGACATGGGCGCGACCGTCACGGGCCTCGCCTCCATCCGCCATGGCGGCGCCGCGCCGATCGTGCGCATCCCGCTCGGCGGCTTTGCGGTCGCAAGCCGCGTGCTCGACCTCGGCGCCGAAGGCGTGATCGCGCCGATGATCAACACGGTCGCCGACGCCCGCGCCTTCGTCGAGGCCGCCAAGTATCCGCCGGTCGGCGAGCGCAGCTGGGGCCCGGCGCGGGTGATGACGCTCGCGGGCATCACCGACGCCAAGGAATATCTGCGCGACGCGAACGCGCTCACCGTCGCGATCGCGATGATCGAGACGCAGGCCGCGCTCGACAATCTCGACGCCATCGCGGGCACCGACGGGATCGACGTGCTGTTCGTCGGCCCCTCGGACCTGTCGATCGCGCTCACCGACGGCAAGGAGGTCGAGCCGCATTCGGCCCTCGTCGAGCGCGAGCTCGACCGTGTGCTTGCCGCCGCCGCCAAGGCGCACAAGGTCGCGGGGCTCTATTGCGTCAATGCCGATCGCGCCGTGTTTGCGGCGAAGCGCGGCTTCCGCTTCCTCGCGGTCGGCAGCGACCTTTCGTTCCTGCGCATCGGCGCGGCCGCGCAGTTGAAAGCGCTGAAATCGTAGAAATCGCAGCCTGTAGCCCGCATGAGCGTAGCGAAATGCGGGGACGACAGCGACGGAGGCGACGACATTCCCGGATGTCGCTTCCGCCTTCGCGCTACGCGCTACGGCGGACTCAAACCCGTCTGTAGCTCGCGCAGCGAGCGAAGGCGGGTCGCTCATCCGGGCTACAAGAGCGAGCCTACTTCGTATTGATCTGGAACGTCATCGTGCCGTTCACCTGCCAGCCTTCGAGCTGCGGCAGGACTTGGTTGAACTGGCGGTTCGCGGTCACGCTCGCGTTGACCGATTCGAGCCGGCAGTCCTTCGCCAGCGTCTGACGCAACAGGTCGCACTCGTGCGCCGCCATGTCGTAGATCGAGCGGCGCGCGTCCTCGCGGGTCTTCGTCGCCGCCTCGCTGTCGCCGGTCGGCCCCGGCAGGAAAAAATTGACCTGGCTCGAAATCCGCACCGGCGTCTGGCGCAGCGGCTGCGGCACGCCGAGCACCGGCTGATTGGGATCCTGCGCGGTCGCGGCGGCGGCCGACATCGCGACGAAACAGGCGGCGATTGCGATTGATCTGATCATCGTGCTTTCTCCCGGCATCACGGCCGATCTGGCGCATATCCCGGCGAAGCCTGCCCCCGACGCGATCGGGGGTGGACAGCGGTTCGCCGACAAGGATATGCACGAACTAAGGGCGCCGATTGTGGCGCCGTTATTACAACGTCCGCGCAACGACCCGTCGGGCTCAACCTTCGCGCACGCTGCCTGCGACCGCGGCGGCGAGTTCGTCCAGCACCTTGCCGACGTCCGCCTCGACATCCGCCAGCCGCACCGGCAGCACCCGATAGCCGCGCTCGGCGAGCCACGCCTGCTTGTCGGTGCGCGCCTGGGCGGCAGCGGCGCTCTCGTCGCCCGGCACGAGATCGACGACGGTGCGCAGCGGGAATGAGACGAGATCGGTGATGTGCGGCCCGACCGGCACCTGGCGCTTGAAGCCCCGGCCGGCGAAGCGGCGGTCCTTGACGAGCGCGTTCCACAAGGTGCGCTCCGCGTCGGTCGGATTGCGGCGCAGGAGCCGCGACAGCCCGCGCACCGGCCCGCGCTCGTTCGGCACCCGCCCCTGCCCATGCTCGGCGAGCAGCGCGCGCAGCTGGCCGGCCTCGCGGCCGTCGAGCACGCCGCCGCGCGCCGGCCCCTTGCGGCCCTCGGCGATCCCCATGATCACGCCGTGCAGCGTCTGCACGTCCTGGCTCGTCGGCTGCATGCGCAAAAAGATGTTGCGCAGGTTGATCGTCATGGTCGCGCGCTTTTCCGGCGGGCGGAAGAACTCGACCTTCTCCAGCTCCGCCTCGAGATCGGCGAAGAAGGCGAACAGCTGCTGCTTGCCGGCGGGCCGCGAGCGGACCGGCATCGCGAACGGCAGCGCGCCGCCGCCCGCGAGCTTGAAATACTCGTAGGCGATGACGAGCACCGCCTGCGCGAGGTTGAGCGACGCGAAGGCGGGGTTGACCGGATAGGTGATGATGCGGTCGGCGAGCCCGACCTCGTCGTTCTCGAGCCCCCAGCGCTCGCGGCCGAACACCACCGCGATGGTCTCGCCGGCGGCAACCCGCGGCGCGATCTCGCGCGCCGCCGCCTCCGGCCCGAGCACGGGCTTCGCCTGGTCGTGCGCGCGCGCGGTGGTCGCGAAGACGAGCTGGCAATCGGCGACGGCCGCCTCCAGCGTGTCGAACAGCTGCACGGCGTCGAGCACCGCGTCGGCACCGGAGGCGGCGCGCATCGCCTGGATGTCGGGCCAGCCGTCGCGTGGCTTGACCAGGCGCAGGCGGGTGAGGCCGAAATTCGCCATGGCGCGCGCCGCCGTGCCGATGTTCTGCCCGAGCTGCGGCTCGACCAGCACGACGATCGGCCCGCCGACATCGCTCCACGGCTTGCTCTTGTCGGTCCCCGAACCGGGCATGCGGCTCCTTGTGTAAGCAGGGTAGCCCGCATGCAGCGAAGCGGAATGCGGGGACGTGACCTCCCCGGATCACGGTGCTGCGCACCTCCATCCGGGCTACGCGCTTATAACGGCCGCCCGGCGGGCCAGCCACCTTTGCGGGGGGCAATGCCGGTGCTATACGGGCGCCGCCGATGAGCGGCCCCGGATGCCATGGGGCGCTCGGCCAATTCGCGTCAGCCGGATCCCCCGGTTGGCGGTCTCGGCGCCGAAAACAATTCATTTGAGGGCCGGGGAGAAGCCTTCCCCGCAGCCATCGATGGTCAGTTTCCGATCGGCCAAGACACGCACGGCGACCAGAGGTGCAAGCATGCCAGATCTCGAAATCATGTGGACAAAGGTCGACGAAGCCCCGGCGCTCGCGACCTATTCCCTGCTGCCGATCGTCGAAGCCTTTGTGGGCGCGGCGGGCGTGTCCGTGACGCTGAAAGACATCTCGCTGGCCGGTCGCATCCTTGCCAATTTCCCCGAGAGGCTCACACCTGCGCAACGCATCAACGACGAGCTCGCCGAGCTCGGCGAGCTGGCGATGAGGCCCGAGGCCAACATCATCAAGCTGCCCAACATCTCGGCCTCGATCCCGCAGCTCAAGGCCGCGATCAAGGAGCTGCAAGGCAAAGGCTACGACGTTCCGGATTATCCGGACAACGCCGCGACGGACGCCGAGAAGGACATCAAGTCTCGCTACGCCAAGGTTCTCGGCAGCGCCGTCAACCCCGTGTTGCGCGAAGGCAATTCCGACCGCCGCGCCGCCGGCGCCGTCAAGCAATACGCCCGCAACAATCCGCACAAGATGGGCGCCTGGACGTCGGACTCCAAATCGCACGTGGCACACATGTCGGGCGGCGATTACTACGGCTCGGAAATCTCGACCACCGTCGCGGCGGCGACCAACGCCCGCATCGAGCTGGTCGGCGCCGACGGCGCCGTCACGGTGCTCAAGGCGAAGACGCCGCTTGCGGCCGGCGAGATCATCGACGCCGCGGTGATGAGCCGTAAGGCGCTGCGCGCCTTCTTTGCCGAGCAGATCGAGGCCGCCAAGAAGGAAGGCGTGCTGTTCTCGCTGCAAGTGAAGGCGACCATGATGAAGATCGCCGATCCGATCGTGTTCGGCCATGCCGTTTCCGTCTTCTTCGCCGACGTGATCGAGAAGCACGCCGCCACGCTCAAGCGTCTCGGCGTCAATCTCAACAATGGCTTCGGCGATCTGCTGACGAAGATCGAAACGCTGCCGGAAGCCGAGAAAAAAGCGATCAAGACCGACATCGCGGCCGAGTACGCAAAACGGCCGGGCCTCGCCATGGTCAATTCCGACAAGGGGATCACAGGCCTGCACGTGCCCAGCGACGTGATCATCGACGCTTCGATGCCGGCGATGATCCGCGAATCCGGCCGCATGTGGGGCGCCGACGGCAAGCTGCACGACGCCATCGCGGCGATCCCGGATCGCTCCTACGCGACGCTGTATCAGGCGGTCATCGAGGATTGTAAGGCGCATGGCGCGTTCGATCCCAAGACCATGGGCTCGGTGCCGAACGTGGGGTTGATGGCGCAGCAGGCCGAGGAATACGGCTCGCACGACAAGACGTTCGAAGTCCCCGCGGGCGGAACGGTCCGCGTCGTCGCCGATGACGGCAAGGTGCTGCTGGAGCGTCCAGTCGAGACCGGCGACATCTTCCGCATGTGCGAGCTTCGGGACGCGCCGATCCAGGACTGGGTCAAGCTCGGCGTGCGCCGCGCGCGCCTCACCAACACGCCGGCGGTGTTCTGGCTCGACTCACAGCGCGCGCATGACGCGCAGGTCATCGCCAAGGTCGAGAAATACCTCAAGGATCAAGACACCGCGGGGCTCGACATCCGCATTCTGCCGCCGGTCGAAGCGATCAAGTTTTCCCTCGATCGCATCCGCAAGGGGCAAGACACGATCTCCGTCACCGGCAACGTGCTGCGCGATTATCTGACCGATCTGTTTCCGATCATGGAGCTCGGCACCTCGGCCAAGATGCTATCGATCGTTCCACTGTTGGCGGGCGGCGGCATGTTCGAGACCGGCGCCGGCGGCTCGGCGCCCAAGCACGTGGAGCAGTTCCAGGAAGAGGATTATCTGCGCTGGGATTCGCTCGGCGAATTCCTCGCCCTTGGCGCGTCACTCGAACACCTGGCGCAGACCTACAAAAACGCCAAGGCGCAGGTTCTCGCCGATACGCTCGACTCGGCGATCGGCAAGATCCTCGAGTTCAACCGCTCTCCTGCGCGAAAGGTCGGCGAAATCGACAATCGTGGCACACATTTCTACCTCGCCCTGTATTGGGCTCAGGCGCTGGCCGCGCAGACCAAGGATGCGGCGCTGCAAGCCCGCTTCAAACCGCTGGCCGAGACGCTCACCAAGAACGAGGCCAAGATCAACGGCGAGCTGATCGGCGCGCAAGGTAAGCCGGTCGACCTCGGCGGCTACTACCTGCCCAATGACGCAAAGGCTGCGGCCGCGATGCGGCCGAGCGCCACGCTGAACGCCGCGCTCGCCGCGCTCTGACGCGGAGTCCGACATCGGTGGTGTTTCGGGCACCGTGACC
>DATBZM010000300.1:0-2331 GCA_036513175.1 Xanthobacteraceae bacterium
AACCCTGGCCGCCCAGATTCCGGGGCGCGCCCCGATGCTGGCTTGGCTTTCTCACTGCGTGATCTCGGCCCGCGCCTACGGTCTCGATATCCTCGACGGCGTCTACAACGACATCGCCGACATCGAGGGCTTCCGCCGCGAATGCGCGCAGGGCGACGACCTCGGCTTCGACGGCAAGACCCTGATCCATCCGAACCAGATCGAGCCCTGCAACGCGGCGTTCTCGCCGACGCCGAACGAGCTCGAGCTCGCCTACCGGATCATCGCCGCATTCGATTTGCCGGAGAACCGCAACAAGGGCGTCGTGCAGGTCGGAGGCCGCATGGTCGAACGCCTGCATGCCGAGATGGCGCGCCGTACAGTCGCCATCGCCGAAGCGATCGCCGCGCGGGACAAGTGACGGCGCGGCCTCGCGCCTACACCACAAAGAGTGTCATTGCCCGGCTTGACCGGGCAATCCATATGTGGACGGCCCCCTGCCTGCAAGAGATTGCGTGGTGCGGATCGAAGCGATTGCGATCATATGTCCGGTCTGTTGATGCGGTCGCACATGACCGCTGCCAAGATGGGTTCCGCAACGCGAGTTCCAAACAGTAACGCGGCGTGAAGCCACCACTGGATTGCCCGGGGTGTCTCGCGTGTTGGGATCGATCGATCGCGCCATCTGCATCACTCGAGCAAGCTTCGGCGTTGGCGCGAGGCCGAGTGCGCTCGCGCCGAACCTCGGTTTTGGTCGTCAAGTCATGGCGGCGTTTCCTTGTGTTCGCATGCGACCATTCCCCTTCGTCCAACCATGGCAGCGCGAGGAGCGCCGCGCGCAAGCGCGGTCAAGGCTGCCCGCAGGGCACCGCCGGCGGCGGCGCGGAGCGGCCTTGACGGCGCGAGCACGGCGCTACCCTGCTCGCCGGGGGAGACGAAGCGGCGCGGCGGCTTGGGCTCGCGTGGGAGGGATCGTAGCGTTCGCCGCTGACCATCAGCTTCCAGACGATCCGCGCGGTCTTGTTGGCGAGCGCGACGGCGGCGAGCTTGGGCGGCTTGCGCGCGACGATGTCGACGAGCCACGGCGAGGCACGGTCGCGCCGCCGCCGCGCCTGTTGGATGACCGCGGTGGCACCGACCACCATCAGGCTGCGCAAGGTCTCGTCGCCGGCGCGGGTGATGACGCCGAGCCGCTGCTTGCCGGCGGTGGAATGGTCCTTCGGCGTCAGTCCCATCCAGGCCGCGAAATCGCGGCCGCAGCGAAATGCGTGCGGATCGGTGACCTTGATCGCCAAGGCGCAGGCGCCGATCGGGCCGATGGCGGGTATCGCGGCGAGCCGCCGGCTCAGCTCGTCGTGCCGGTGCCAGGCCATCAGCTTGGCTTCGACCTGCCGCAGCCGCGCCATCAGCTGCGCGTATTCCCGCCCGTGCAGCGCGAACAGCTCCTTGGCCAACTCCGGGAGCGCCGGATCGCCGGCGATGCGCGCCAGCAACGGATCGATCTTGTCGAGACCCCGAGCGGCCACCATGCCGAACTCCGCCGCATAGCCACGGATCGCATTGCTCAACTGAGTGCGCTGGCGAACCAGCCGGTCGCGCAGGCCGAGCAGCATCTGCGCCGCCTGCCGCTCGGCCGTCTTGACCGGAACAAAGCGCATCCGCGGCCGGCTCATCGCCTCGCAGATGCCGTCGGCATCGGCGCGATCGTTCTTGTTGCGCGCGACATAGGGCCTGACCAGCTGCGGCGGCAACAGCACCACCTCGTGCCCCAGCGCCGCAATCGTGCGTCCCCAGTGATGCGCCGCGCCGCCGGCTTCGATGCCGATCCTGGTCGGCTCGAGCCGCGCCAAAACACCCACCACCTCACGCCGCCGAAGCTTCTTGCGCAACACCGGCATCTCATTCTCGTCGACGCCATGCAGCACAAAAACACTCTTGGACGTGTCGATACCGATTCGGATAATCTTGGTCATGGACGGCTCCCTCGTTTGAGATCCAAGCGACCTCACTCTGGCACAGCGATGCCGTCGGGGGCCGTCCACCCCAGCAGTAACCCCCGCGCTCCCGATGTGGCTGAGACTTTGCCCCACCGAAAGTCCCGTGGTTACTGGATCGCCCGGTCAAGCCGGCCGATGACAACTGAATTTTTGTGAGTTGAGACACCGCCGCCTGGATTCCAGGTTCGCGCTTACGCGCGCCCCGGAATGACGCCATTTATTTTGCCGCACGTTGCGCCGCCCGCAGCGCCTCCCACACCCGCGACGGGGTCGCCGGCATGTCGAGGTGCTCGATGCCGTGCGCCGCGAGCGCGTCGACCACCGCGTTCATCACGACTGCCAGCGCCGGCGTGAC
>DATBZM010000301.1:0-8775 GCA_036513175.1 Xanthobacteraceae bacterium
CCGGCACCAGGGGTGCCGCCGCGGTCAGCATCGGCAGGATGGCCTCGACATCGTCGGCGACGAGATAATTCAGCTGCGTGCCCGAATGGATGAAGCCGTCCCGGTTCATGTGGGCGAACACGCCGAGCAGGCCGTCCCAGAACCCGTTGAGGTTCGCGATCAAGATCGGCTTCTGATGCCTCGTTCCAGGCGCTGATGGATTCAATCGTCTACAAGCTGGTGAAATCGGGCGCGTCGGGGTTGTAGCCCGGATGAGCGGAGCGACATCCGGGTCTTCCGCTCCCGCATTTCGCTTCGCTCATGCGGACTACACGGCTACGTAGGACCCATGATCGACCATGTCTCTATCGCGGTGCGCGACCTCGAACGGGCGACCGCCTTCTGCGGGGTGGTGCTGCGCTGCATCGGCTTTACCAAGCTCGAAACGCGGCCGACGACCGTCGCGTTCGGCAACCGCTACGCCGAATTCTGGCTCAACTAGCGGCCCGAGACGTTCGTGCTGCCGGGGGACGGCGGCGCGCAGAACAACGGCGTGCACGTCTGCCTGCGCGCGCCGACCACGGCTGCGGTCGATGCCTTCCATGCGGCGGCTCTCGCGGCAGGCGGAGCCTCGGACGGCGCGCCCGGCCTGCGGCCGCATCACGGCGAGGGCTACTATGCGGCCTTCATCCGCGACCCGGACGGCAACCGCATCGAGGCGGTGACCTTTCTCGCGCGCGCCCAAGCTGCAGCCGGATCCGCAGCGGACTTTCGTTCGACATTGATCGGCGGCGCATATCGCCCATGGCTGCCACCGGCTGGGGATCAAGTCGGGGGGAGGCCGAACGCGGTTTCAGTCGCACGGCTTCATGCTTTCGCGCGCCGTCGTGCGCACGCTCACTTGCGGTTGCGCTGCCGCCAAATCGCCAATACCGTTATGGCTCGGTGTCCGCGGCGGGCAACGGCAACCCTCTGGAGGGGCAATGGCGGCCGATAGAGATGGATTCGGCGCAAAATCGCCTGCGGGCATCCCGGGCAGCGCGCCGGAAATACATTTCCTGTTTCGCTTTCGCGACCTGATTGCTCCGAGCATCGAGGAGCACAAGAAGATAATAGCAGCCAAAGATTGGTGTTGGTGGGGATGGTGGAAACGCCCGACCGAAGGCAGCCGCGACGACATATGGAAGGCGTTCGACGAGGAAATCAAGACATACGGCAAGGTACAGGTCGGGTTGGTCGATTCCGGCACCGGGAATGTTTATTGCGCCCTGGCGGACGGCGTGATCAAGCCGGACGAGGCATTGGAGGCCGGACATTCGGAGCACGTGCCGGCCTACTATCGCGACAGCTCGGCGAGCAGAGCATGGATCAAGATCGTCGACATTCACAAGAAGCCGATCGATTTTTTCGGTAACTACTCCTTCACCGAAGCGCCGCGGTTGCGAAATTACACGGGACCCACGCTCGACCGGTTCAAGAACAAGAAGATCGTGAATGTGGAAGAGCTCAAGGGAATGGAAACGACGATCTGGCAAGTTCGTCCCGCCAAACCCAGCGATGACTCGCGCCAGATCCTGCTCAGCATCAACGAATTGACTGACCCGGTCGCGGTGGACGTCGTGTCCTGCGCGGAAAATACCATTCTTCATCTCACTGACGTGCACTTCGCAATCGGGCCGAACCGAGAGAAGCACGTCTGGCGCTTGGAGAGCGAAACGGACGCGCCGCGCCATACGATGGTTCAGGCCATCAAGGCTGCATTGCACGGGCGAAAAGTCGGCTTTGTGGTAATAAGCGGCGACTTCACTTTCGTCGGTAGTCCCGAGGAATTTCACGAAGCGCAGGCGGCGATTTCCTATTTGCTCAGCGATCTCGAACTGAGCACCGATCATCTGATGATCGTTCCCGGCAATCATGACATCCGGTGGACCACCGACAAGATCTACAAGCCTGGCGCGAAGATTCGACAAGCTCCACAAGAGGCAAAACACAACTATAAGGAATTCTACCGAAATTTGTTGCGGCACGAGCCGAACGATCACCTCTCAATGGGACGGCGGCTGGCGCTGCCGTCCGGATTGATGGTGGAAATGTGCGGAGTGAACTCGAGCTCGCTCGAGCTGGGTAAGGACTTTCTTGCCGCCATGGGCCGCATCGACGAAGGTTCACTTGACGACGCCGCGAATGTTCTGGGATGGGCGAGTGAGCGGACCCGGGCGCTGCGCGTGTTGGTCATCCATCATCATCTCGCGGTCACCGAAGATCTTGAGCCGGCTGAAGGTTACGGCCGAGGTTACGGTCTGGCGATCGACGCGGTGGGTGTGCAAAGGCGGGCGGCCAAGAGGGGCGTTCATCTCGTGCTGCACGGTCACAAGCACCGGTGCTTCATCTGGCGATCGACCGTGTACGAGCTGCCCGAATGGAATCGGCCGCAATACCGGCTCGGCCAGTTGTCGATCGTCGGCGGCGGAAGCGCCGGATCGGTCGAGACCCACGCGGCATCGAATTACTTCAATCTTTTCACGGTGCGGCACGACTCGCTTGGACTTGAGATGTTCCGCTCCGAACAGGTCCGCGGCTTCGAGTTGTTTCACACGTTGAAGGCCGATTTGACCGTCGCGCGGGACGGGCGCGGCTTGGAACTCGGCGAATGGGTCAGCGTTCCGAAGGGCGACGCCGCATAAGCGCGATCAGGTTGATCGAGAGGCGGCGACCCTGGTCGACGTCGTATGATGCGGGCTATATCCTCTCGACGCGCATGTCGTCGGCAGTGATGCCCGCGTCCGAGGCCTGTCGCGCTGCGCGTCGCAGCGTTGGCAGGATTTCGTCGATTTGATCAACTACCAGAAGGTTAGTGGAGAACCCCGGCCGGATGAAGGCGTGCTCCTTCATGTGATCGATCAGGACGCAAAGCGGGTCCCAGAATCCCCCGATATTGCCCAGCAGAATAGGCTTGCTGTGGTGCCCAAGCTGCGCCCATGTCGCCTGCTCGACCAACTCCTCGAGCGTACCTATGCCGCCGGGCAGAGCGACGAAGGCGTCGGCCAGATCGAACATCGTGCGCTTGCGCTCGTGCAGGTCGCGCGTGATGATCATCTGATGGCGCGTGGTCGATGCGCGTTCACGGAGCATCAGGAATTCCGGAATGACGCCGATGACTTCTCCGCCGTGGTCGAGCGCCGCCTGCGAGATCTCGCCCATGAGGCCGACAGAGCCACCGCCGTAGACCAGGCTGATGCGGTTATCGGCCAGAATCTTGCCGAACGAGCGAGCCGCTTCCGCAAACGCGGGCTCGTTTCCGGAGCCCGATCCGCAATAGACGCAAATTTTCTGGATTTCGGTCATGTCCGCATGTGGCATTCCCAAATGGGGGCGTCAAGCGCGCTGGGCCGGTTCCTGTGGGAACGGGGCGACTTTGCCCTCGACGTGATGCTTCCGACGATGAAAAGCCCTATATCAGAGGCGCGCCGCGGCTGTTCGCGGACCGTTGGCCGGGCGACCATTACCGCATGAACGTTCACCAGACTGCCCCCATTCCCTCGCCGAATTCCGTTGCCGCGGCCCAGCCCGGCACCCTGCTCGGCACGCTCGCGCATTTGTGGCCCTATATCTGGCCGGCCGATCGCCTCGATCTGCGCCTGCGCGTGATCGGTGCCCTGGTGCTGCTGCTGTTCGCCAAGCTCGCGACCATCGCGGTGCCGTTCACCTTCAAATGGGCGACCGATGCGCTCGCCGGGCGGCCGGATGCGCCCGCCATGCTGCACGGCGCGACGCCCGGGGGCTGGGTCGATTCCTGGCTCACCTGGGCGCTGGCGGCGCCAATCCTGCTCACCGCCGCCTATGGCGGCATGCGCATCCTGATGGCGGCGATCACCCAGGTGCGGGACGGCATTTTTGCCAAGGTCGCGATGCATGCGGTGCGCCGCCTCGCGCTCATCACCTTCGAGCACATGCATCAGCTCTCGCTGCGCTTCCATCTCGAGCGCAAGACCGGCGGCCTTACGCGCGTGCTCGAGCGCGGGCGCAACGCCATCGAGACGATCGTGCGCATGGTGATCGTGCAGGCGATCCCGACCGTGGTCGAGCTCGGGCTGATCGTCGCGGTGCTGCTCTATCAGTTCGACTGGCGCTACGTCGCGGCCATCGTGGCGACCGTCGCGGTCTACATGTGGTACACCTATTCGGCGACCGAATGGCGCATCGGCATCCGCCGCAGCATGAACGAAAGCGACAGCGACGCCAACACCAAGGCGATCGACTCGCTCCTCAACTACGAGACCGTCAAGTATTTCGGTGCCGAGCCGCACGAGACGCGGCGCTACGACCGCTCGATGGCGCGCTACGAGGACGCGAGCGTCAAGGCCTATGTGTCGCTCGCCGTGCTCAATGCCGGGCAGGCGGCGGTGTTCACGGTCGGGCTCACCGTCGTCATGGTGATGTGCGCGATCGGTGTGCGCAACGGCACCAAGACCATCGGCGACTTCGTCATGATCAACGCCATGATGATCCAGCTCTACCAGCCGCTCAACTTCATGGGCATGCTCTACCGCGAGATCAAGCAGGCGGTGATCGACATCGAGATGATGTTCGCGCTTCTGACCCGCAAGCCCGAGATCAAGGACCGCCCGGGCGCCAAGCCGCTGCAGGTGCGCGCCGGCACCATCCGGTTCGAGGACGTGCGCTTCGCCTACGAGCCGGCGCGGCTGATCCTCAAGGGGCTCAGTTTCGAGGTGCCGGCGGGGCGCACGGTCGCGATCGTCGGTCCTTCCGGCGCCGGCAAGTCGACCGTGTCGCGCCTGATCTTCCGCTTCTACGAGGTGACGGGCGGCCGCATCACCATCGACGGCCAGGACATCCGCGACGTGACCCAGGCCTCGCTGCGCCACGCCATCGGCATGGTGCCGCAGGACACGGTGCTGTTCAACGACACGGTGCGCTACAATATCCGCTACGGCCGATGGGACGCGAGCGACGCCGACATCGAGGCGGCGGCGCGCCTCGCCCAGATCGACGGCTTCATCCGCCTGATGCCGAAGGGCTACGACACCGAGGTGGGCGAGCGCGGCCTCAAGCTCTCCGGCGGCGAGAAGCAGCGCGTCGCCATCGCGCGCACCATCCTGAAAGGCCCGCCGATCCTGCTGCTCGACGAGGCGACCTCGGCGCTCGACAGCCACACCGAGCGGGAAATCCAGGACGCGCTCGACCGCGTGTCGAAGAACCGCACCACGCTCGTCATCGCGCATCGGCTTTCCACCATCATCGGCGCCGACGAGATCATCGTGCTCGACCAGGGCGCGATCGCCGAGCGCGGCACGCACCAGGCGCTGCTCGCGCGCGGCGGGCTCTATGCCAGCATGTGGAACCGGCAGCGCGAGGCCGAGAAGGCGCGCGAGCTGCTGGCGCAGGTCGAGGAGGACGACGTCGCGCCCAACCGCAATCCGCCGTCGGTCGCCGACATCGTGCCGGCTCCGGCAGATGCTGCCGAGTGAATACGTGCGTCGAGACACGCTCCGCCGTCATGCCCGCGCTTGGCGCGGGCATCCACGTCTTGCTTGCGTCGGCGCAAGAACTAAGACGTGGATGGCCGGGACGAGCCCGGCCATGACGAGAAATACCAAGTCGGAAGATAAATCGGCCTGACATCCACTGAGCATGTCCATCATCAAATCCATCCGCTCGCAGCTCGCGCCCATCAATCACGAGGGCTTTCCCTTCGTCGGCGGCTTTGCGCTGGCGAGCCTGATCCTCTTTTGGCTGTGGACGCCGCTCGGCTGGATCGGCACGGTGCTGACCGTCTGGTGCGCCTATTTCTTCCGCGACCCGACGCGGGTGACGCCGGTGCGCGAAGGCATCGTGG
The DNA here is from genome assembly GCA_036513175.1 of Xanthobacteraceae bacterium. Taxonomy (GTDB): domain Bacteria; phylum Pseudomonadota; class Alphaproteobacteria; order Rhizobiales; family Xanthobacteraceae; genus JAVDCA01. The sequence continues at coordinate 5,837 of DATBZM010000301.1, forward strand.
TCTCGCCGGCCGACGGGCGGGTGAGCCGCATCATCAATGCGGTGCCGCCCGCCGAGCTCGGCTTCGGCGCAAAGCCGCTCACCCGCATTTCGATCTTCATGAGCGTGTTCAACTGCCACGTGAACCGCAGCCCGGTCAGCGGGCGGATCGAGCGCATCGCCCATCACGCCGGGAAATTCCTCAATGCCGATCTCGACAAGGCGAGCGAGGACAATGAGCGCAACGCGCTCGTCATCGCGACGGCGAGCGGCGCCCGCGTCGTCGTGGTGCAGATCGCCGGCCTCGTCGCCCGCCGCATCGTCTCCTTCGTGCGCGAAGGCGTCACCATCGGCGCCGGCGAGCGCTTCGGCATGATCCGCTTCGGCTCGCGGCTCGACGTCTATCTCCCCGAAGGGGTGCGCCCGATGGTGGCCGAGGGCCAGACCGCGATCGCCGGCGAGACCGTGCTCGCCGACCTGCGCGCGCCCGACAGCGGGCGGACCTTTCGGGTGGGATAGACCCGTTGCGGCCCGCGCGCGGCGGTTCACTTTCTCTGGGCTCGGATCCCCGATAATCTCTCCGATTGTAATCGGAGGTGTGGGGAGGTTGAGATGGCCGCCAAGAGACGTACACTCAGACGTACACTCGCAGGCGGCAAGAGCCGGGCGCGCGGGCACGCAGCGGGCGCCGGCGAAATCGTGCGCGCCGCAATCTATCCGGCGATCGGCGTCGCGCGTGTCGGCAACAGCAAGGACGGGTGGTTTCTGGCGCCGGAAGTCCCCGATCCGCTGCCGCAGCCGTCCGGCTTTTACCGCGACGGGACCGGCGCTCTCAAGCGCCAGGCGGTGCGCTTCCGGGTCTACGGGCTCGACGCCGATGGCCGTCCGGTGCGCGAGCTGACAGCCGCCAATGCGGTGATCAACTGGACGGTCCATCTCGCGAACCAGAAGGCGGCTTGGTACGAATACCGGGCTGCGCAGGACATTCCCGAGGCGGAGTCGGCGCCGGCACCGATGCTGCGCAACATCACGGTGGGCGATCGCGCCGGGCTCGTGATCGATCCGGGGTCCCGGCACATCAGCGGGCCCAACGTGCATGGCGGCAAGGCGCACGTCTTCGACACTGGCAAATTCATGGGCACGCCGGTCTATCTCGGCGAATTGCGCACCGACGAGGCGGGCCGGCTGGTCGTGCTCGGCGGGCACGGGAAGTCGGCCTCCTACAACGGCACGCGTGCCATCACCTTCGCCAACAACGACGCCTGGCACGACGATGTGTCCGACGGCCCAGTGCGCGCCGAGGTGCAGCATGAGGGCCGCGTGCTCAAGGTCGATCCCGCCTGGGTCGTGGTCGCGCCGCCGAACTATGGACCGATGCAGAAATCGGTCCGTACCATGTGGGATCTCATGCGCGACGTGGCGATCAAGGCCGGCACGCTCAAGGCGCCGCCGCGGCCGTCGTTCGACGGCGACATCCGACCGATCTTCGAGCGGCTCTCCCGCCTGCAATGGGTCAATGCGGGATTTGCCGCCGCATTCGGCTGGCAGGGCCCGTTCGACGTCGCAACGCCGCAGTGGCTCGCCCGCCTCGGCGCCAAATCCGATGACGACATGGAAATGCGGCGCGTGCTCGCCAACAATTTCCGCAATTTCGAGCGCGACGCGTGGTCGCCGGTGCCGTGGCCGTGGCTCTACGGCGACGCCATGAACGTGCCCACCCTGCACACGCCGCGCGCATTCGCGACGCTCACCGACACGCAACTCGCGATGCTCGACCAGTGGGCCGCGGGCGACTTCGAGCCGGGCGATCCGCAATGCGAGCCGCCGCGAAAGCTCGAGGACGTGCCGCTCGCGGCCCAGCCCGACACGCTCGACCGCGCCTCGCTCGAGTTCTGTCTCGCCGACGCTTTCGATCCCGGATGCGAGATGACCTGGCCGATGCGCATCAAGACCATGTACGTGGCGCCATTCCGCCTCGCCCATGCCGATCCCGAATGGGCGGAGCCGAGCTACGGTGCGGCGTTCACGGCGCATCTGCTCACGCTGCCGAACGGCCCGTTCTTCGGCCAGGCCCCCGGCGGCATCACGCGCTGGATGGCGGTGCCGTGGCAGACCGACACCGCGAGCTGCCGCTCGGGCCTCACGCCGAGCTATGATCCCTATCTGCCGACCTTCTGGCCGGCGCGCGTGCCCAACCAGGTGTTGAGCGAGGCGGACTACGAGATCGTCATCGACGACAAGCAGCCGCTCGGCGAGCGGCTCGCCGCTTTCGCCCGCCGCGCCGACTGGAACCGCGAGCTCGGCCTGCACACGAGCTACACCGAGCAGATCAATCGCATGATCGATCATTTCGCCGACATGGGCGTGGTCGAGGTGCGCGACGGCGTCGAGAAGGGTCCGCACTTCCCGCTCGTGATGGAGGTCGAGAACCTGCCGCACGTGGTTCGCGCGCGGCTCAGCGCCGCGGTCGAGCGGCGGCTTGCAGCGGCGCCGCGTACCGATCTGTCCACGATCGCCAAGGCCAACCGGTTCCCGCGCGGCCTCTTGCGCACGCGCGGCTGAGCGCCGCGTGGCGACCATCGCCGACGTGCTGGTGGTCGGCGCCGGGCCTGCCGGCGCCACCGCGGCGCTCAACCTCGCGCCGCATCGCCGCGTGCTCCTCATCGAGCGCGACCGCGCGGTCGGCGCCCGTATCGGCGAGGCGCTCGCGCCTGCGGCGCGCCGGCTCCTCGCCGACATGGGGCTCCTCGATTCATTCGCCGCGCAAGGCCATGCGCCGTGCCACGCCAACCGTTCGATCTGGGGCGCGGATGCGCCGCGCGAAACCGATTTTCTGCGCGATCCGGACGGGTCCGGCTGGCATCTCGACCGCGCGCACTTCGATGGCTGGCTGCGCGCCGTCGCAATCGCCCGCGGCGCCGAGCTGATCGCGCCGGCGCGCGTCGAGGCGATCGAGCGGGC
>DATBZM010000302.1:0-4197 GCA_036513175.1 Xanthobacteraceae bacterium
GGCATTGAAATAACGACGGAAAAGCCGCTGGCGCAAGAACAATGGGAAACAATGAAAAGAACAATGCGAAGAACAATGGAAACAATGCGGATTGGAGCGCGATATCTAGCGGAGGTTGTCCCGCCTTGGCTTGCTTTTGAAGCTACGGCGGGCAGGCCCCGCGATGGGAAAGGCGGCGGGAAGACCTCGCCCCGTCTTAATCGACATTTTAGCACCGAAGATTGGGGTTCGCAAGAACATTTAGTGAACATCGATGCGGCGCCGCACGTGCCCGCTCCGTTGGAATGAACAACGTCGCAAATCCCCCCGTTCATTGTCCGGTGACGCTGATGTGCGCGGCCTTGATGACGTCGGCCCAGCGGGCGATCTGATCCTGCAGCACCTTGGTGACCTGCGCCGAATCCATCAGCTTCGGTTCGAGGCCCGCGGCCTTGAGCTTCGCGACGAGTGACGGGTCCTGCAGCGCCGCGCGGATTTCCGCGTGCAGCTTGTCGATCGCCTCGCGCGGCGTTCCGGCCGGCGCGAACACCGCATAGTCGGACGATGCATCGAAATCGCCAAAGCCGGCTTCGCGCACGGTCGGGACATCGGGCAGGTCGGGGGAGCGCTCGCTGCCCGCGACCGCGAGCGCGCGCAGCTTGCCGCTGCGCACCTGATCGAGCCGCGTCGGAATCTGCGCGATCCAGAAATGGATGCGCCCGGCCAGGAGGTCGGTCGTACCCTGGCCGCCGTTGCGATAGGGCACGTGCACAGCCTCGATGCCGACGAGTCGCGCGAACACCTCGCCGTTGAGATGGCCGGGCGAGCCGACGCCGGTCGAGCCGTACAGAAGCTGCCCGGGCCTGCGCTTCGCCAGCGCGACGAATTCGGCGAGCGTCCTTGCCGGCAGCGACGGGGCAACGATGATCGCCGCGCCGGTGCTGCCGAAATTGGCGACCGGCACGAAATCCTTGAGCGGATTGAAGCCGAGGCTCGGCAACAGCGTGACGTTCGCCGAGAACGAGGTCATCGGATCGGCGACGACGAGCGTGTAGCCATCGGGCTGCGCCTTCGCGGCCTGGTCGAGCCCGATATTGCCGCCCGCGCCCGGCCGGTTTTCGATGACGATCGGCTGGCCGATCGTCCGGGCAATGCGGTCGAACAGAATGCGGCTCGCAATGTCCGTGGTGCCGGCGCCGGCGTAGGGCACGATCACATGGATCGGCCGCTCGGGATACGCGGCGGCGCCGGCCGATGCGAGCGGCCCGGCGCAGAGCGTCAACGCCAGCAGGATTGCGCGAAAGATCGTCCGTCGCATCGGCGCGGCTCCCGTCATTCGGCGTCGCACGTCAATTGAGCTTGAGCAGCCGGGCCGCATTGCCTCCCATCACCTTGGCGTACTGCGCCGTCGTCATGCCGATGTTGCTCATCATGTCGAAGCCCTTCTGCTTCAAGGGCACCATCGGCGGCGAGTCGGTGCCGAACATGAAATGATCCTCGCCGACCGACTTGAGCGCGCATTCGGCCGCCGGGGCCCAGTAGCAGGCGGAGTCGACATAGAGCATCTTGAGATAATGCCGCGGCGGGTGCTTGATCATCATCGGCTCGTACTTGCCGAGGAAGACCGAGAAATCGAGCAGCTCGTAGGCGTAGTCGAGCCGGCCGATCACCTCGCAGATGCCGCCGCCGAGGTGGCTGCCGACGATCTTCACGGTGGGAAACTGCTCGAAGATGCCGCGCACGATCAGCCGCGCGAGCGAGAGGCAGTTGTCGGCCGGGCGGCCGACGCTCGACGCCAGGCGATAGTCGGCCATCGCGGGCGTGGTGGCGTCGCCCGGATGGATGAACACCGGAATGTCGAGATCGGTGACGAGCTGCCAGAACGGTTTCGCGGCATCCTCGTCCGGATAATGCCCGTGATGGCTGGAATTGATGATGACGGCGCGCGCGTCGTCCTCCTTCACGGCGCGCTCGAGCTCGCGCAGGCCGGCGTCGCCGCCGTTCGGAATGCACGTCGCCATGGCGACGAACTTGTCGGGATGGTCGTCGCGGCATTTGGCGAGATAGCGGTTGGAGCTTTCGATCGCGGCGAGCGCCTCCTGCGGCGACTTGCAGTGGCGGATGTAGTGCACCGCATTGCTGATCACGGTGCGGTCGAGGCCGACCAGCGCGTGCGCGGCGAGCGCGTTGTCGACCGTCATCGGCACCGGGTGCTGCCACCACGGCGGACCCATGTATTTCGGGTCGTTGATGTGCACATGCCAGTCGATCAGCACGATGGGCCTCCCTGTCGCTCTTGACGCTTGCGCGCCGCCTTGGCGCGGTGTCGCGCAAACGTAATCACGGGCGGGGCGCGTTGGCCAATCGAAAATGGGTTGTATCGTGCGCAGCCATGTTGCTACCGCTGCGCGCGCTCGTGCGCGCGAGCACGAAGCAGTTCGGAGAGTGCGGCGGCTATGACGCCTTCAGCAAGACATCCGCCAGCCACTGCGGCTGGTCGATCATCACGTCGTGGCCGGTGTCCGCGTTGACGAAGGTCTGCCAGGTCTTGTCGGCCTTGCACTCGGCGAGCGCCTTGTCGAAGGCCCCCTGCGGATATTTCGGCGCGCGGATGTACGTCTTCTTGGCGATCGTGTCGCGCTTGCCGGTGAGACGGATAGGCTGGACCGCGGGACCGTTCGGCTGGTCCGTCATCTTTGACTCGATCCACGGCCAATCCTTCTCGCTGACCGAGAACGTCTTCGCTGGCGGCGCCTTGCGCCCGGGCTCGCCGCGCGCGATCGCCTCGATCAGCCCCTTGCGGCTGAACTCGGAGGCGTAGTCGCTGCCTTTCTGGCCGTTCTCCGGCTTGAACGCGTCGAGCCAGACGATCGAGGCGACGCGATCGTGGATCGTCTCGAGCGCGCCCGAGGCCGGCCAGCCCCCGAAGGAATGCGGGACGAGACAGATGTCCTTGAGATCCTCCCATTTCACAAGGTTGACGATGTCGGCGGTCTGCGTGTCGAGGTTGACGTCCTTGCTGAGCAGATGCGAGCGGTCGCCGTTGCCGGTGAGCGACGGCGCATAGACCTTGTGGCCGTGCGCCTCGAGGATGTCGGCGACGCGCCGCCAGCACCAGCCGCCATGATAGGCGCCGTGCACCAGCACGAAGGTCTTGCGCGCGCTCGGCTGGGCGGCGGCCGGCGTCGCGGCGAGCGTCGCGGCGGCGGCCGCGGTTGCGCCGAGCGCCGTGCGGCGCGTGATGGTGTGGTCCGGCATGGGCTCCTCCCGCATTGCGTGGGAGCCATCGTAGCAGGACGATCATGCCGGGTGCCATTCGGGTGATGCGCAGGTCGGCCGGAGCCGAGCTGGCCCGGCTCCCCGGCGAATTTCGCCGTGTATCCCGCCACGGAGCGGGAGAAGTTTGCGCGTGATCGCGCGGCTCGCCAAGATCCAGGTGCGTGAGATGACGCGGCGCGACGCGGCCAGCCTCCTGCCGCTAGAATGGGTTCCGGCTGATTTCACGCCCGTCAAGCTGGCCCCCGCCAATGTAGCTGACGGTCAGTCTCGTCCCCACCGAGCGCTCGGGCGCCAAGCTCAAGACGCCATTGGCGAGCTCGCCATAGAGGACGTTCTCGACGGCCACGGACACCGCGCCGCCCCTTTCATCCGCGCCGCTGAACAGAAAGATCGCGCGATCGTTGAAAACGATGCCGATCGGAATGCCGGTCCGTACCGTCCCCTGGGCCCAGGCGAAGCCGAGAAAATAGCGCTGGAGCCGCACAGCCGCGTCGAGCATCTCGCTGTTGCTGAGCTGGGGGTTGGTATCGAGCCCCCACACCACGTTCACCTGGAACAGCGTCTGCCGCGTATGGCCAAAGAAATACTCCACCCGACCCACGCCGAGACCGGGCTCGAGCATCTGCACGTGGACGACCAGCTTGGTGGTGCCGGCGATCGCGTCCGCGCTCAGCGTCATATCGCCATCCTGAACGGCAAACGAGCTCTTCGCGATCGCGCGAACCTGCGCCTCGGTCATGCCGAAGCGCGCCTCGCGAAAGCCGGTGACCTCGTACTTCGGCAGGGCGGCCTGTGCCGTCGCGACGTCGGGTCGTGTCAGCGAACCGACGACGACGGACAAGGCCAGGCTTGCACAAAGCAGCGCGCTGGCGAAGCGATCAGCCATGTTTGCCTCCGACGGCAACTTCGGGATCACGAGTCTAACCGGGGATCGTTACC
>DATBZM010000303.1:0-5179 GCA_036513175.1 Xanthobacteraceae bacterium
CAGGCTGACGGCCGGTTTGGCAGAACGAACCTAGAAAATCCAACGATTTCAGGAGAGCCTTGCCGCCGCTCACGGTCGCCCCCGCGCCGCCTTGCGGTTGCGGGTATGTTTTACACAACCCAGAATCCAAAAGTGCAAAACAAAGCCAACTGGGATAACAGAAATGATTTCAGTAGGCTGCGGCCGACAAGCCCGCAGCCGCGCCTCACACCGGCACCGGCGCCGCCGCTGCGACCCGCGCCTGATCTCTCAGCCACGCCCGTCCCGCGATCAGCAGGCCCCAGACCATGCCCATGATCAGGTAGTAGTGGCGCCAGTGCTGCACGTCGATGATGTAGCTCTCGCCGACCTCGCCGACGAACGCCGCGTAGCACGCGATGTAGGTTGCCTGCCACGGCGTGCGCGCAAACACGTGGCGCAGGCCGATCGCGAGCGTCACCAGCACGAGGGCAAAGAAAGTAAATCCGCCGAGCCAGCCGCCCGCCATGAAGGCGTCGAGGAAGGAGTTGTGCGGATCCTCGGGAAAATATTTCGAGAACTGCAGCGGCCCGACGCCGAGCGGATGGTCGAACGCCATCAGCGCGCCGAGGAGGTGGCGGCCGAAGCGGCCGAGATGGCCGGCGTCGTAGTTCTGCACCAGGCTCGCGCGCTCCTTGAACAGCGCGTCGACGCCGTGCAGCGACAGCAGCAGCAAAATGAAGCCCGCGATCACCGCGATGCCGCCGACCGTGAACAGGACCATGCGCAGGCGCTTGCTGCTCGACCTCGTCGTCACGTAGAGGAAGAACAGCATCATCACGGTCGATGCCGCGAAGTGCCCCCAGGCGCCGCGCGAAAAACTGAAGAAGAGGCCGGCCGCGATGACGAGCAGGATCACGCCGTTGAACAGCACGGCGCGCAAGCTGCCGAACATGATCCGCTGCACCACGATCAGCCCGGGCAGGATGAGGAACGGCCCGAACACGTTCGGGTCCTTGAAGGTCGAGGCGGCGCGCAGCGCGCGGATGAACATCTCCGAGTTCGGCAGCAGGTGGAAATAGGCGAGCACGCCGATGATCGAGGTGATCACGGCGGCGAGGATGTAGCCGGCGAGGTAGACGCGGGTTCTGCGAACCGTGTCCTCCGCGACCGCGACCGCGAAGAACAGCGAGGTGAGCGAGAGGAAGCACGACACCGCGGTCCACTTCGCGGTGTCGGGCAGCTCGATCACCGGCACGAGCGAGGTGGCGAAGCCGACATTGTAGAAGATCAGCATCAGCATGAGCGGCAGGTGGCTTTCGCGCAGGCGCACGCCGGTCGCGATGAAGATCAGCGCCGAGAGCATGATCATGAACTCGTACGGTGCCGGCTCGATCAGCACGAACCCGCTGATCGCCGCGACGAGCCACAGCGAGCCGAGCCGCAGCTTGTCGACGAACGGGATCGCCGCGCGCGCCGCCCGCGGCGCCGCGTAGGGGAGGGAGAAGTCGGCGGTGGTCGCAAGGGTCATGGTTGCAGTCGTCATCGGTTAGGGACGCGCGGCGCCCGCGCCCCCTCTCCCCGCGTGCGGGGAGAGGGTCGGCGTGAGGGGGCCTCTCCGCGAGTCGCTACTCGCGTTGTAGCGTGCGGCACCTCAGCGCCCCTCACCCCGACCCTCTCCCCCTAAGAAGGGGGAGAGGGAGCGCGGGCGCCTGCGCGGGGCGAGGGAGCGCAGGCGTCGTGCCATCAATACGCATTTTCGGTCCGCAGCAGCGCGAAGGGGGTGCGCAGCAGGATGTAGAGGTCGAACAGCAGCGACCAGTTCTCGATGTAGTAGAGGTCGTGCTCGACGCGGTTCTGCAGCTTTTCGGGCGTGTTGACCTCGCCGCGCCAGCCGTTGATCTGCGCCCAGCCCGTGATGCCGGGGCGCACGCGATGGCGCGCGAAGTAGCCGTCGACCACCTCTTCCCACAGCTTGTTCGCGGTGTTGGCCTCGACGGCGTGCGGGCGCGGGCCGACCAGGGAGAGCTCGCCGCGCAGCACGTTGAGGAGCTGCGGCAGCTCGTCGATCGAGGTCTTGCGGATGAAGCGCCCGACGCGGGTGACGCGCGGATCGTCCCGGGTCACCACCTTGCTCGCCGTCGGATCGGCATGCTCGTGCCGCAGCGAGCGGAACTTGTAGACCTCGATCACCTCGTTGTTGAAGCCGAGCCGGCGCTGGCGGAAGAACACGGGGCCACGGCTGTCGAGCTTGATCGCGAGCGCGGTCGCCGCCATCACGGGCAGCATGCCGATCAGGATCAGCGTGCCCATCACGCGGTCGAACGCCGACTTCATCACCATGTTCCAGTCGGCGATCGGCTTGTCGAAGATGTCGAGCACCGGCACGTTGCCGATGTAGGAATAGGCGCGCGGGCGGAAGCGCAGCTTGCTCATGTGCGCCGCGAGCCGCACGTCGACCGGCAGCACCCACAATTTGCGCACCATGTGCAGCACGCGCTCTTCCGCGGTGAGCGGGAGCGAGACGAGGATGAGATCGACGCGGGTGCGGCGCGTGAACTCGACGAGATCGTCGACGGTGCCGAGCTTGGGGATGCCGGCGACCACCTCCGGGCTGCGGTCGCCGCCGCGGTCGTCGAACACGCCGCAGATGCGCAGATCCGAATCCGCCTCGTGCTCGAGCGCGCGCACGAGCGACTCGCCCTCGCGTCCGCCGCCGACGATGATCACGCGCCGCACCAGGCGCCCGCTGCGCGCCCAGCGGCGCACCACCGATGTGAGCACCAGCCGGTCGGCGAAGAGCGCGAGCAGGCCCACGACGTACCAGCCGCCCGCCCAGGCGCGCGAGAACGTGTCCTCGAACTTGATGAAGAAGGCGAGCGCGAACGCAATGAGGAACACGAGCGTCCAGGCGATGCCGAGGCGGCTCAGCTGATGCACGTGGGTGCGGAACGCCGTCGTCGAGTAGATGTCGAACATCTGGAACGCCATCACGGCGGCGGTCGCGATGGCGATGTCGGCGAGCACGTAGCGCCACTCGAAGCCTTCGACGGGCAAGACCGTGTAGGCATAGACGGCGGCGCCGACCGCGGCGATGAGCAGAAATTCCGTGGTGCGCACGATGCCGGCGAGCACGACCGGCGAGATCATCTGCGACACCGGCTCGGCCGCGATCGCGCGCGCGAGCGGGGAGAGCTCGCGCACATTGGCCCGCCGCCGCACCGCCGCCACCGCGGAGGCGGCGGCGTTCTGCGCGCTGTCAGCCCGGATCGCAGGAGTATCGAGGCCCCGCATCATCGTTAACCAAATACGCTCCGCCGTGGCGACACGGCCACACGGGATCAACCCCCAACACATGGTGATCTAGTTGGAATTCGTCTCGAAAGAGTAAACCCATGGTAAATTTTCGAACAAATCGGAGGTGCGCGGAGGGCCATATTGGTTAATTCGGCACGCGCGAAGGAGGCTGCGCGCAAGCGCGCAATCCAGCAAGCGCAAGCGGTGACAGGGAAAGACGTCGGTCGCCAAAAATTGAATCGAATTCGCACGATCGGTTTTCGGCCTCGCGCTACTCAGTGCCCGTCACCCTGAGGCGCTCCGCCGCGAAGCGGCGGAGCCTCGAAGGGTCGGTGCGGTGCCGCTTGCTCGCCTGTGGCTGCACATCGGCCGATCTCCTTCGAGGCTCCCCCGGCTCAAGGCCGGGGTCGCACCTCAGGATGACGGGTTTGACGGATTGATTTTCGGCCGGCGTCGTCGCGTCGCAGTCGTAGGGTCAGAGGGTGGGAAAAGCGCCGGCTTATTCGACTCGCGTTGGCACACGCGGCGGCGCGGTACCGCGCGCCGCGCCCAGGTCCTCGTCGAGCGGCAGCCACTGCACGGGCGCCGTCGCCGGCGCTTCGCGCTCGGGCAGCCGGTGCGGCGCGCTCTTGGCGTCGAGGATCATGCGGTAGAGCTTGTCGACCTGCGCCTGCATCACGTCGATGTTGAAGCGCGGCATGAGCCACGCGCGCCGCGCCTGCGCGTCGCGGGCGGCGCGCGCCGGATCGGCGAGCAGATGGTCGATCGCGGCGGCGAGCGCCGCCGCATCGCCGGGCGGCACCAGCTCAGCCGCGCGCGGCCCGAAAATTTCCGGGATGCCGCCGACCCGCGTCGCGACCAGCGGCAGGGCGCCCGCGATCGCCTCGAGCACGACGTAGGGCATCGATTCCGCGCGCGACGGCACGACGAGCGCGCGCGCCATCGCAAAGGCCTCGCGCGTCGGCTTGGGCAGGTGGAACGCGACCTCCTCGGCGATGCCGAGCGCGCGCGCCATCGCGGCGTAGCTCGCCAGATCGTCGGTCTGGCCGATCACGTGCGCGGTGGCGATGCGGCCGTGCTCGGCCTTGAGGCGCGCCAGCGCTTGGAGAAATACGTCGATGCCCTTGAGGCTGCGCAGCATGCCGAGATAGAGGAGGTCGCGCGCATCCGCGTTCGGAACGACCGGCACGTACTCGTCCGGGCGCAGCCCGTTGCGGATCACGAGTGCTTCGCGGCGCGGGGCGCCGACCTTGCGGCGATAGGTCTCGGCCTCGTAGGCGCTGACATGCACGATCGCGTCGGTCAGGCGCTCGAGCAGGCGCTCGGCCGCGAAATAAAACCGGCCCTCGAGCGAGGTCTCGGCATAGTGCAGGCTGCCGCCGTGCGGGCTGTAGACGCGCCCGACCGGCCGCTTGCGGTTGAGCCAGGTGCCGATCAGCCGGCCGTAGACGCCGCCCTTCGAGCCGTGGCCGTGCACGATGTCGGGGCTGAGCGCGCCGAGGTGACGCATGAGACCGCGCGTCGCGCGCAGATCCGACGGCGACACCTGCCGGCGCATGGGAAAACGTTCGACCCCGAAGGCGAGGCTCGGCGCGATGCGGGCGATCACGCCGTCCTCGAAGGCGCCGCCTTCGAGCGAGTTGCACACGATGCCGACGGCGTGGCCGGCCGCTGCCTGCGCGGTCGCGAGATCGACGATGTGGCGAAAGATGCCGCCGATCGGCGCGCGCACGACGTGCACGATTCTGAGGCGAGCGCCTGCCATACGCATGAACCTGATGGCCGCCGCGCCGCACCGGCGCAGGATGTCGACAATTTGCGTCAATCAAGCACCGCCGCCGTTAAGGAAGTGCTTCGCCGATCGGTGAAAGGTTGGGTTATCTCGTGTGGTGCGCGCACTGCGCTCGCGCTCCCTCTCCCCGCG
>DATBZM010000304.1:0-12332 GCA_036513175.1 Xanthobacteraceae bacterium
GCCCCCCCTCCCGACCTCCCCCGCAAGCGGGGGAGGGGCGCTACCGGAGTCGTAAATGGCAGATCTTGCGATCAGGATGTCGACCCCCAAGCCCGCCCCGCGCGAGACCACCGCGTGGGACCGGCTCAAGGTCGACCGCAACTGGCTCGGCTTCTGGTTCATGCTGCCGGCGGCGGCGTTCCTGTTCCTGTTTCTCGCCTATCCGCTCGGGCTTGGCGTGTGGCTCTCGTTCACGGATGCACATGTCGGCACGTCCGGCAAGTTCGTCGGGCTCGACAACTACGAATGGCTGCTCGGCGCGCCCGCCGAATGGATGGACTGGATACGCAAGCGGGGTGCCGACGCCATCCCGGGCGACTCGGTGTTCTGGCTCGCGGTGTTCAACACGCTGCTCTATACGGGCGTCGCCTCGATCATCAAGTTCGCGGTCGGCCTCTATCTCGCGGTGCTGCTCAACGAGAACCTCCCGTTCAAGGCGATCATCCGCGCCGTCGTGCTCATCCCCTTCATCGTGCCGACCGTGCTCTCGGCGATCGCGTTCTGGTGGCTGTTCGACGCGCAGTTTTCCATCATCTCGTGGTCGCTGCGCCACCTGCACCTGATCTCGACGAACATCGACTTCCTCGGCAGCCCGTGGAACGCGCGCTGGTCGGTGATCTTCGTCAATATCTGGCGCGGCGTGCCGTTCGTCGCGATCACGCTGCTCGCCGGCCTGCAGACCGTGCAGCCCTCGCTCTATGAAGCCGCCACCATCGACGGCGCGACCCGCTGGCAGATGTTCCGCCACATCACCTATCCGCTGCTCACGCCGATCATCGCCGTGGTCATGACCTTCTCGGTGCTGTTCACCTTCACGGACTTCCAGCTCATCTGGGCGATCACGCGTGGCGGCCCGGTCAACGCGACGCACCTGATGGCGACGCTGAGCTACCAGCGCGCGATCCTTTCCGGCTCGCTCGGCGAAGGCGCCGCGATCTCGACCGCGATGATCCCGTTCCTGCTCGGCGCGATCCTCATCTCCTGGTTCGGCCTGCAGCGCCGCAAATGGCAGCAGGGAGAGAGCGATGAGTGAGCGACCTTTCTTTGCGTGGCCCATCCTTCGAGACGCCCGCCTTCGGCGGGCTCCTCAGGATGAGGGAGGAGGTTGTGGCAAACGTTGCAAAGAACTCCGCCTCATGGTGAGGAGCCGCGCGAAGCGCGGCGTCTCGAACCATGGGCCGCAGGCGAGGCGTCAGCCATGACCGAGCTCGCCGCAAAGGTAGCCGACCCGCACGCGGTGCTCACCGGCGTGACGGCCGATCACAGCGAGGGCATGAGCTACCTCGAATCGCTGCCGCGCCGGCTGCTCACGCTCTACCTGCCGCTCGGCACCATCATGCTGGTGCTGCTGTTCCCGTTCTACTGGATGGCGCTGACCGCCATCAAACCGGACGACCAGCTGCTCGACATGGACCATGTGAGCCCGTTCTGGACCTGGTCGCCGACGCTCAAGCATGTCCACAAGCTCCTGTTCGAGAGCGACTATCCGCACTGGCTGTGGAACACCATGATGGTCGCGGTGTCCGCCACCATCATCTCGATCATCGCCAGCGTGCTCGCCGCCTACGCGATCGTGCGGTTGCGCTACCGTGGCGCCCAATGGGTCGGCGGCGCGATCTTCCTCGCCTACCTCGTCCCGCCCTCGATCCTGTTCATCCCGCTGTCGACCGTCGTGTTCCAATACGGCCTGTTCGACACGCCGTTCGCGCTGATCCTGACCTATCCGACCATCCTCATCCCGTTCTCGACCTGGCTGATGATGGGCTACTTCAAGACCATCCCGTTCGAGCTCGAGGAATGCGCGCTGATCGACGGCGCGAGCCGGTGGCAGATCCTGACGAAGATCGTGCTGCCGCTGTCGATTCCGGGCCTCATCTCGGCCTTCATCTTCTGCTTCACGCTGTGCTGGAACGAGTTCATCTACGCGCTCACCTTCATCTCCTCGACCCCGAACAAGACCGTGCCGGTCGCGATCCTGAACGAGTTCGTCGACGGCGACATCTACCGCTGGGGCTCGCTGATGGCCGGCGCGCTCGTGGGCTCCTTGCCGCTTGTCATCCTCTATGCATTCTTCGTCGAGCATTATGTGTCGGCAATGACCGGGGCGGTGAAAGAGTAGGGTGGGCAAAGGCGCGGGATGCGCCGTGCCCACCGGACGTCAAATGGTGCGCACGCTTCCGCTTTGCGCACCCTACGAATGCGGGTGTCAGATGACCAAGCTTCTTTTCGCCTGCGCGGCTTTCCTCATCTCGCTCGGTCCCGCGCTGGCCGCCCCGTGCGGCGGCGACTTTGCGACCTGGCTTTCGACCTTTCACCGCGAGGTGGCCGCGCAAGGCGTCTCGGCGCGCGCGCTTGCGGCGCTCGACGGCGTGACGAGCCCCGATCCGCAGGTGATCTCGCTCGATCACCGCCAGGGCGTGTTTCACCAGAGCTTCGAGCAGTTTTCCGGCCATCGTATCGCCGAGCATCTCGCCAAGGGCCGGCGCATGATGCAGACGCACGCCGCGCTGCTTGCGCGCATCGAATCGAGCTTCGGCGTGCCCGGCTCGATCGTGATCGCGATCTGGGGGCTGGAGACCGGCTTCGGCGCCGATATCGGCAAGTCGCCGACGCTGCGCGCGCTGGCGACGCTCGCGCACGACTGCCGGCGCAGCGAGATGTTCCAGGGCGAGCTCTTGGCCGCGCTGCAGATCATCTCGCGCGGCGATCTGTCGCCGGCGGAGATGCGCGGCGCCTGGGCGGGCGAGCTCGGGCAGGCGCAATTCCTGCCGTCGAACTACATCAAGTTCGCGGTGGATTTCGACGGCGACGGCCGGCGCGACCTCATCCGCAGCGTGCCCGACACGCTCGCCTCCATCGCCAACCTTCTGCACGGCTTCGGCTGGCAATCGGGCGGCGGCTATCGCGAGGGCTCGGCCAATTTTGCCGTGCTCGCCGCCTGGAACAAGTCGACGGTCTATCAGCAGACCATCGCGGCGTTCGCGCAAAAGCTGGATGAGCGGTAGGGTGGGCAAAGCGAAGCGTGCCCACCACTGATCTATGCGTGGGCACGGCGCTGCGCGCCTTTGCCCACCCTACGGAATCCTATCCCGGCAAGAAAAGCGCGAACGGCTCTTCAATCGTGCGCTTGAGATATCGCTGATACATCGCAAAGCATGAGTCGCCCGGGCCGACGCGGCCGAAGTGGACTTCCTTTAACCCGTGCAGCGGAATGAGCGCGATCGGCGCCGCGACCGGCGTGAGCTGCGCGCCGCGGCCGACCAGCAGCGTGGTGAGGATGCCGTACATCTCCCCCGAGATGGTCGGCCTTGTCACGATGATCAGCCGGTACTGCCCGTGCACGTTGGTGACCAGATAGATGTGTCCCGACGGCGCCGGCACCGAGACGAGGCCGTGCTGCGTGAAGGCGGCATCGAGCCGCTCCGACTCCTTGAACGTGAGGCGTGACGCCGCGTCCTCCCATGCGATCTCGGTGCGGTAGGCATAGATCGCGTCCTTGTCGCCGAACGACGGGCGCAGCGTGAGGTAGGCGCCCTCGATCCATTGCACGGCGCGGCGCGAGTAGAAGCCGAGCTCGTCGGGCGCGACCCCGTTCGGTGCCGGCGCCGGAAGCTGGTGATTGCGCAGCACGACGCCGAGCGCCTGCTCGAGCCGGATCGTGGTCGCCAGCGTGAACGGCCGCCGCCCTGACAGCGCCTTTTCCAGCGTCGAGATGCTGATCTTCGCCTGATCGGCGAGCAGCTGGCGCGAGATCCGGCGGCGCGCCAGCTCCTCGCGGATCTGCGTCGCCACCAGCCGGCTCTGCTCGTCCGTCAGCTTGGTCTCGGAATTGACCTGCATCGGGCCCCCTCGGCTCCTAACTCTTCGAGTATCGAGTCCGTACAAGTCCTCACATATCCGCACCAGGACGGATTCGGCAAGGCGCAACACGGCGACGCGGTGCCGAACAAGCCGCAACTAGACGCTCGCGCAAAAGCGCGTTTGCGACGACAAAGGAGCACGGGCGCTGCGGGTGGACATGTGCAGGAGGGCAACTCATGGCCAGTCCGATTCAGCAACCTGCCGCGCTCGGGCCTTGCGCATCGAACGGTGCGATCGCGGGGCGTCCCCGGGGCGCCGCGCGCCGACTGATCTTTGCGATTGTCATGCCAATTGCGGCAATTTTGGCCGTCGCGCCGATTGCCGCAATGCCCATCCGTTTCAACCTCCTCGTCCTGCGCCACATGGGTATCGGCTAGGCGCGATGAGGAAACGATGTCGGCGCTTCCCCTTCCCCCCGCGTCGACATTGCAGCGGCCGCCGCGCATCCCCACCGCGGCGGCCGCCTTTCTCACAGGCACGGAATGACTCACATGCTCGGATCCCGGCACGTCCGGCGCTTGCTGATGCGCGCCGGCGCGACATTCCTCGGCGCCGTCGCGCTGACGCTCACCGGCGCCTATGTCTATGGCGGGACGTTCGCACTCAACGTGCTGCTCCAGCGCAACGTCATGATCTGGGCGACGGTAGCGCCCGACGACCCGCGCCTGTCCGCGGCCATGCGCCTTGCCCTCAGCGACCGCTCCATCGCCGCGACACCGGGAGCCTTCGATTGGCAGACGATCGGGCCGGGCTTCGACGTTGCCGAGCTGCCCGTCATCGCCAACGGCGCGGAGGTCGATCGCATTTCGTTGGCACGTGTCGACGCTGACCGCTTTCGCTTCGTCGTGCGCAATGATCCCGCCGGCACTCGCGATCTCGACAAATGGATGAGCGCGCTCGGCGCGGTGCTGGTCATCAACGGCAGCTACTACACCCGCAATGGAACGCCTGATACGCCGCTCGTCAGTGCCGGCGTCATGTCCGGGCCGCGCCACTATGTGGCGAGCCACGGCGCGTTCGCGGCGTCGCCGGCATCGGCCCGCATTCACGATCTCTCCGGCGCGGATTGGCACGCCGCGCTTCGCGGCGTCGACGACGCGATGGTGTCCTTTCCGCTGCTCGTAAGCACGGACGCCGGCAACCGCGTCAATGCCGACTGGCGCTGGCTCGCCAACCGCAGCTTCGTCGGGCAGGATCGCGCCGGCCGCATCATCTTCGGCACGACAAGGGATGCATTCTTCTCGCTCGAACGGCTGGCGAAATTTCTGCGCGCGGCGCCGCTCGATCTCGCCGTGGCGCTCAACCTCGACGGCGGGCCGGTCGCCTCGCAAGGCGTCGCGCTTGGGGGCTTTCACCGGCACACGTGCGGGCAGTGGGAGCTCGCGGTTCATGACGGCGCGTTGAAGCTGCTCACGCCGCTGCTGCGTCCGCGCACGCGCTGCTGGGAAATGCCGATCGTGCTCGCGGTCCTGCCGAAATAGATCCGCATGCGCATCCTGCTCATCAATCCGCCGCATCCCTCGATCGGCAGCCGCATTCCGCGCGAGCAATTGCCGCCGCTCGGCCTGCTCGCAATCGGCGGCCCGCTGATCGATGCGGGCCACGACATCGCACTGATTGATGCCGAGTTCGGGCCGATGCGGATCGCCGACATCGTCACGCAGGCCCGCGCGCGGCGCCCCGATGCCGTCATGCTCGGCCATTCGGGCTCGACCTCCGGTCACCCGGTCGTCTGCGCGCTGACCTGCGCGCTGCGCGAGGCGCTGCCCGACGCCTGGATCATCTACGGCGGGGTCTTTCCGACCTACCACTGGCGCGACATCCTCAACGAGGAGCCGCAGATCGACATCATCGTGCGCGGCGAGGGCGAGGAGACCGCGCCGCGCCTGATCGCAGCGCTAGCGCATGTCCCGGCGAAGTGGGAACCGGTTCGCCGACAAGGACATGCGCCAATGAGAGCAACGGGCCGCTCGCTGCTCGCGGTGCGCGGCATCGCGTTCCGCGACAAGGGCGTCGTCATCGGCACGCCGCCGGCGCCGATGATCGCCGATCTCGATACCTGCCGCGTCGGCTGGGAGCTGATCGATCATGCCCGCTACAGCTATTGGGGCGGCAAGCGCGCCGTGGTGGTGCAGTTCTCGCGCGGCTGTCCGCATCCCTGCACCTACTGCGGCCAGCGCGGCTTCTGGACCCGCTTCCGCCATCGCGACCCGGGGAAATTCGCCGCCGAGATCGCCCGGCTGCATCGCGAGCACGGCGTCGAGGTGATCAACTTCGCCGACGAGAACCCGAGCGCCTCGCGCAAGGCGTGGCGCGCCTTTCTCGAGGCGCTGATCGCCGAGAACGTGGAGCTGACCCTCGTCGGCTCGACCCGGGCCGACGACATCGTGCGCGACGCCGACATCCTGCACCTCTACAAGCAGGCCGGCTTCGAGCGCTTCCTCATGGGCATGGAGAACACCGACGAGGCGACGCTGCGGCTCATCCGCAAGGGCGGCGGCACCGTCAAGGACCGCGAGGCGATCCGCCTGCTGCGCCGGCACGACATTCTGTCCATGGCGACCTGGGTGGTCGGCTTCGAGGAGGAGACCGACCGCGATCTCATCCGCGGCCTGCGCCAGCTTCTTTCCTACGACCCCGACCAGATCCAGACGCTCTACGTCACGCCGCATCGCTGGACGCCGTACTTCCGCGTCGCCGCCGGCCGCGAGGTGATCCAGACCGATCAGCGGCGCTGGGACTACAAGCATCAGGTCCTGGCGACGCGCCACATGCCGCCATGGCGCCTGATTGCCTGGGTGAAATTCATCGAGGCGGTCGTGCAATTGCGTCCGCGCGCGCTCAAGCGCTATATCGCGCATCGTGATCGCAAGATTCGCCACGGCATCCGGTGGTATTACCGCATGGGCCGTCGCGTCTGGCTGCATGAGATCTGGAACTACCTCTTTCGCGACCGGCGTTTGCGCAGCGGCCCGAGCCTCGCCGAGTTCTGGGGAGCGCCGCAGGACGCCGAGGAAGAGGCGTTGCATGTGCCGGGGCGGGAGAAGCGGCCTGCACTCGCGCCGACGCGGCGTGCGTCAGCGTGATGTGCGATGCAAATCGCCGTTTCGCCATAGATTCTGCCCGGAGCGCGCATATGCAAACAGGAGGGGGTCGCCACCATGCCGATCGATGTCCGCCGCTACCGGCCGAATGATCTCGCCGGCCTGATCGCGCTCTTCCGCGACACCGTGCGCCGGATCAACGGTCGCGACTATTCGCAGCAGCAGGTGATGGCGTGGGCACCCGACCAGATCGATGCGCGCCGATGGATGCACCGCTTCGACAGCAAGGAAGTGTGGGTCGCCGATCTCGACGGCGCGCCGGTCGGCTTCGTCGACGTGGCGCGCGACGGGCTGATCGACATGCTCTATGTCCACGCCGAGCACCAGGGCATCGGCATCGCCAGCCTGCTGCTGCGCACCGTCGAGGCGGGCGCACGGGCGCACGGTCTGCTGCGGCTCTTCACCGAGGCGAGCATCACGGCGCGGCCGTTCTTCGAGCATCGCGGCTTCCGCGTCATCGCGCCGCAGCGGGTGATGCGCTGGGCGCAGGAATTCCTCAACTACCGCATGGACAAGGCGCTGGGATGACTTCGCCCGCCGACGCGGCCTGGCCTCACCGTCGCGGCCGCCAGTAACAAATCGCGCGCCGCGTCATGGTGCCTGCGCGCTTCACCTGCCTTGGGGGACGTTTCGCATCGAAGGATCATCTGTATGGCCGATATCAGTAAGATCATCATGGCGACGATCATTTACGTCGGCCCCGTCATCATAAATCCGCCGATCGTCGGCGGAAAACATTTGATCGTTTCCCCGGATCGAAACGGCGACATCAGTTTCAAATTTACGCAGCCTGCCAAGCCATGCAACCGTGCCAACTGTGAACAGGAACTCGCGACGCTTGAGTTCAATCTTGATGCCTGCTGGAGGTATGATATGATCAGGATCGACAATATCGAGATGGCGCCGGTGCGATTCAGCCCAAAGCAGACTCCTCAAGCATTTGAGTTTCTCTCCCTCGGAGACGCCAGCGGTCGAACGTTCCTGTTCAGGGCGCACGCCGAACCTCGCTGTACGCCCACGAGTTGATCGACGGCCACTGCGTTGAGATCGACGCGCGGGCGCACGGCCACCTGCGGCTCTTCGAGGCGAGCATCACGGCGCGGCCGTTCTTCGAGCACCGCGGCTTCCGCGTCATCGCGCCGCAGCGCGTGATGCGCTGGGCGCAGGAATTCCTCAACTACCGCATGGACAAGGCGCTGGGCTAAGCCCGCGCCACAAGCCCTTTCGTCATTGCCCGCGAAAGCGGGCAATCCAATACCCCTCTGCATCATCGGTGATTACTGGATGCCCCGCTTGCGCGACGCTTGCGCGGGGCATGACGGGTGAGCTAACGCCGTCTCGCATCAGCCGCGTCGAAGGGGAAAATTCACGCATGTCGTTCTGCAAGTCAGTCATCGTAACGTTTGGCGTCGCCGTCGCGGCGCTGGCGACTTTGGTGCCGCCGGCGTCCGCGCAGGATTATCCGACCCACGCGGTGCGCATCATCGTGCCGTTCGCGGCGGGCGGCCCCGCCGACGTGTACGCGCGCGAGCTCGCACAATATCTGTCGCAGTCGCTCAAGCAGCCGTTCGTGGTCGAGGATCAGCCCGGCGCCGGGTCGATCATCGGCACCGCCAATGCGGCCAAGGCCGCGCCGGACGGCTATACGCTGCTCGCCATGTCGAACACCCACACGACGAACGAGTCGCTCGTCCCGCACAAGCCATATGCGCTGATGCGCGACTTCGTGCCGGTCGCGCCGATCAACTCCTCCGATCTCGTGATGGTGGTGCACCCCTCGGTGCCGGCGAAGACGCTCAAGGAGCTCATCGCGCTCGCCAAATCCGAGCCCGGCAAGCTCAACTACGCGTCGTCCGGCACCGGCACGCCCTATCACATGGCGGGCGAGCTGTTCAAATCGATGAGCGGCACCGACATCCAGCACGTGCCCTATCGCGGCTCGTCCGGCGCGCGCAACGACGTGCTCGGCGGCCAGGTGCAGATGATGTTCGACGCCATCACCACCATGGCGCCGAACGTCAAGGCCGGGCAGGTGCGCGCGCTCGCCACCACCGGCACCAAGCGCTCGACCGTGCTGCCCGACGTGCCGACCGTCGCCGAAGCCGGCGTCCCCGGCTACGAGGCGACGATCTGGGTCGGCATCATGGCGCCGAAAGGAACGCCGCAGGCGATCGTCGACAGGCTCAACGCCGAGATCAACAAGGCGATCGACCGCCCCGAGGTGCGCAAGATGTGGGCAGAGCAGGGCGCGGTGCCGATGGCCATGACGCCGGCCGAGTTCGGCGCCTATCTGGAGAAGGACATCGCCAAGTGGGCGAACGTCGTGAAGACGGCCAATATCAAGATCGAGCAGTAGCTACCTCGTCATGGCCGGGCCTTGTCCCGGCCATCCACGTCTTCGCTTGGCTGAGCGGCCGCAAGACGTGGATGCCCGCCTTCGCGGGCATGACGATGCGCGTGTTTCCATCTACACCCGCTGCACCATCGCGGGCTTGAGGTCCTTGATGGTCGGCGCACCGACCTGCTGCATCATGGCGAAGAGCTCGACGCGCAGGAGCTCGAGCACCCGCTCGACGCCGGCCTGGCCGAACGCGCCGAGGCCCCAGATGTAGGGCCGGCCGACGCCGACCGCGGTCGCGCCCATGGCGAGCGCCTTGACGATGTCGGTGCCGCGGCGGAAGCCCGAGTCGACCAGGATCGGCATGCGCCCATTCACCGCTGCGACGATATCGGGCAGCGCCGCGATGGTGGAGAGCCCCGAATCGTCGGCGCGGCCGCCGTGATTGGAGACGATGATCGCGTCGATGCCGTTGTCAGCCGCGATCGCCGCGTCCTCATAGGCGAGGATGCCCTTGATCACGATCTTCATCTTGGTGACGTCGCGCAGCCGCTTGAAGAAGTCCCACGTCATCGCCGATGACTGGGTGTTCTTGAGCCCGCTCAGGTCGAGGCCCGAGTACATGGGCCGCGTGCCGACGCTCGCCGCGAGGCTGCTGTTGTCGTGGCAGCCCGCGCATTCCCGGGTGTCGGTGCGGCGCAGGCGAAACAGCGTTTCCTGGTTGCGCCCGCCCGAGCGGTCGACCGTGACGGCGACCGCGAGGCAGCCGGCCTTCTCGGCGCGCTGCACGATCGCCTTGGCGACCTCCCATTTGTTGGTGGCATAGAGCTGCTGCCAGATCGGCGCCCCGCGCGCGGCCGTCACGTCCTCGACCGAGGTCGAGCTGACGTTGGAGAGGATCTGCAGGTGATTGCCGGCCTTCGCCGCCTTGGCGACCGCGATCTCGCCGTCCGGATGAAACGCCTTCTGCCCGCCGACCGGGCAGACCATGATCGGCGAATTGTACTTCACGCCGAGGATGTCCGTGGTCATGTCGATCTTGCTCACGTCGATGAGCCGGCGCGGCCGCAGCCTGTACTTGAGCATGTCCTCGCGGTTCGCGCGCAGCGTCTGCTCGTCGTCGATGCCGGCGGCCATATAGCCGAAATGCGCGGGCGGCACGTTCTGCCGGCACACCGGCTCGAAATCGAAGACGTTGATCGCTTCCTTCGGCGCCTTGATCATGTCGGCCGGATCGAACGGCCCCCACATCAAGGGATCGGGCTGTCTCGCCCTGGGCAGCAGGGTCTCGGCCATCGCCGAGCCGGCGCCCGCGGCGAACAGCGGGCTCGCGGCGAGAAATTGCAGGAAGCGGCGGCGATTGGCCGCCTGGTCGATCGACATGAAAGCCCTCCCTCGACATTGTTGTGGGAGGAACTTTCCGCGCTCTGTCGGGCCGATGCAAGTGGGCACGAACGCATGTGCGCCACGCACTCGGCGCAGCGACCCGCGCGTGCCCTGGACGATCAGCCGATAGATTCAGCTCACACCGCGGCGGATTTCTTTTGCGGGCTGCGACGATGCGCGCCGCGCTGCACGGCCTTGCGCCGCCGCGGCGTACCATTCGTGCGCCGGTGCGATTCGATCATCGCGGGCTGGGCAATGCCGGTCACGGCCGCCGCCGTCATGGCGCCGCGCACCAGTGTCTTGAGGCCGAGCACACGGCCGAGAATCGCGCCGCCCGCGAAAGCCAACAGCGGGACGGCGAACTTGCGCGCTTCCATCATAGGGGGACTCCGTGGTCGGCAGGGTAACGCCTTGGGAGGATTCGGGTTCCCACGCTAAGCTTGGCCAACGCGGTGGCGCGGGGGTTCTAGATGCCGCGCCGCCAGGAGGTGATCGATGAGCCGCCCGACGCTCGACTTCTATCTCGAGTTCGCCTCGACCTATTCGTATCCGGCCGCGATGCGCATCGGTGCGCTGGCGCAAGCCGCGGGCGTTGCGGTGCGCTGGCGGCCGTTCCTGCTCGGTCCGATTTTCAAGGCACAAGGCTGGGACAACTCGCCGTTCAACATCTATCCCGCCAAGGGCCGCTACATGTGGCGCGATCTCGATCGCATCTGCGCGCGGCTTGGTCTGCCGTTCCGCCGGCCCGATCCGTTTCCGCAGCCGAGCCTGCTGACAGCGCGCCTCGCCCATGTCGGTCTCGATGAGAGCTGGGGCGAAGGCTTCTGCCGCGCCGTCTACGCGGCCGAGTTCGGCGAGGGCCGGCAGATCGGCGACGAAGGCGTGCTGCGCGACCTGCTGCAGGGTCTAGGTGTCGCGGTCGAACCAGTCCTCGTGCGGGCCCGCTCCGACGAGATCAAGGAGCGCCTGCGCGCCACCACCGCCGAGGCACAAGCGCGCGGCGTTTTCGGCGCGCCCACCTTCATCTGCGCCGACGGCGAGCTGTTCTGGGGCCACGATCGCATGGCCGAGGCGATGGCGTGGGCGGTGCGGAAATGATTCTCACGGTGCGTAGCCCGGATGGAGGCGCGCAGCGCCGCAATCCGGGAACGGGGTCCCCGCATTACGCTTCGCTCCATGCGGGCTACGCGCTACGCGCTCGCAATGACCGTTACTCCCCACCCACCACCATGTCGTCGCGGTGCACCATCTCGACGCGGCCCGAGAAGCCGAGGATGCCGGGGACATCGGCCGACGAGCGGCCGGTGATCTTTGCCGCATCCACGGCGTCGTAGGCGACGAGGCCGCGGCCGATCTCGGCCGCATCGGGACCGCGGATGACGACCGCATCGCCGCGGCTGAACTGGCCGTCGACGCGGATCACGCCGGCCGGCAGCAGGCTCTTGCCGCGCCGCAGCGCCGCGACCGCGCCGGCGTCGATCGTCAGCGTGCCCTTCGGCTCGAGCGAGCCGGCGATCCATTTCTTGCGCGACGTCACCGGATTGGCCGGCGTCAGGAACCAGGTGCAGCGGGCGCCCTGCGCGATCGCGGCGAGCGGATGATCG
>DATBZM010000305.1:0-18213 GCA_036513175.1 Xanthobacteraceae bacterium
GAACCGGCAGGTCGCGCCACAACTCGTCGAGGTAGCCGCGATCGGCCGGACCGCCGGTCGCGACCACGGTGAGGCCGCGCCCGGCGAGCGCTTGCGCCAGCGCGCGCCACCCGACCGTCGTCCACTGCTTGTAGCCAAACATCGGCGACGCATGGATGACCGCATAGGGCTGCGTGACCGCATTCGCCTGCGCCAGCGGACCGACGGGCAGCACCACCTCGGCGGCCCGCGCGATGCCAAGCGCGTCGGCGATGCGCAGCATCTCTTCGAGGCGGTGCACGCCGCCGCCCGCCGCGACGCTGCGCCCGAGCAGCAGCCGCTTGATCCAGTTGCCGGGCCAGGTCGGGCCGACATGCGTCCAGCCGGCGAGCAACGCGAAGGCGGTGGGACGATCGCCGCTCTGGGTCGAGACGGCGAGATGGTAGCGCTTGAGCAAGCCGACCGCGCAGGCAAGGCTCTGCCGCAGCGTCGGCCGCGCCGGCATCGTGATCACGCGATCGATGTCCGGATTGCCGTCGAGAATGCCGGCGGTATCGGCGAACACCAGCACCTCGATGGCCGCGTCGGGCCAGGCGCGGCGCAGGCTGCGGATGAGCGGGGTCGTCAGCAGCACGTCGCCGAGCCGGCGCAGCGCCACCACCAGGATGCGCGCGCGGGGCGCAAGCATGAATGGGGGCGCGCTCATGCGTGCGCAATCGAGGCGCTCGTCTCCTCGACCACCCGCGACAGGCCCTGCTTCGCGCGCACGCGCGTGCCATCGATCACATCGGCGAGCATGCGCTCGTTCTCGTCCAGCCGCGCCCGGTCGGCCTCGGGATGCCACAGGTGCAGCACGCCGGTCGCAAAGCGGCCGTCCTTGCGCAACGCGCCGGCGCGGATCATGCGGATGAAGATGTCGGAATCCTCGCGCCCCCAGCCGCTGTAGGCGGCATCGAAGCCGTCGACCTTGTCGAGGTCGGCGCGCCAGAACGCCATGTTGCTGCCGCGCGCGCCGCGCCAGCGCCGCGAATGCAGCCGGCGCAGCTTGCCGAGCGGCAGGTCGAGCAACGGCGCGAAGCGATTGACGCGGCGGCGCGCACGCTCGGCCAGCCACTCGGCGAGCCGCCACTGCTCGGGCTCGAGACCGACCCGCATGGTGCGCTCGGTCAATTCGCGCGACAAAAGGATGCGGTTGCCGGTGACGAACCAGCCAGGCTCGGCGAGCCGGCGATGGGCGGTGACGAAGTCCGATCGTGCGATGCAGTCGCCGTCGAGAAAGATGCAATAGCTGCCGGCGCTCGCGCGGATCGCGCGGTTGCGGATTTCGGCGAGCCGGAAGCCGCGATCGGGATGCCACACGTGCTTGAGCGGCACCGGCATGCGCGAGGCCCAGTCGGTGACGACGCGGGCAGTCGCGGTGCCGGAGCCGTCGTCCGCCACGAGCACCTCGAAATCGCGGTCGCCCTGGCGCGCGAACGAGCGCAGCACCGCCGCGAGCGCGTCCTCGCGGTTGTAGGTCGAGATGATGACCGAGATGAGATCAGCCATGTCGCCTCAAACTTGGCCCCGCCTGGCGAGCCAGGCCTTCATGTAGCGATAGTACGTGCCCTCCGCATTGGCGACCGCCAGCAGAAAGCCCTCGCGGCCGTCAAGAAACCCGAAGCGCAGCACATAGGCGCGGAAGAACGACCATATTCCGTGCGTGATGCCATCGGCGAACGACACACGGCGGCCCGCGGCGAGCAGCATTTCGGCGCCCGCGGTCGAATAGCGGTCGATGCGCGAGATCGCTTCTTCGAGCCGGGTGACGGAAGCATGGGCAAGTTGCTCGGTGAGCCGCGCCACCGGCCCGTCGCAGATGACCCGCTCATGCACGAGATCGTCGGAGAAGCGCGCCTTGCCGCGGCGAAACAGGCGCAGGACATGGTCCGGGAACCAGCCCGAATGGCGCATCTCGCGCCCGACGAAGCTCGACAGGCGCGGAATCTCGTAGCCGTCGGCGCGCCCCTCGGCCACCGCGCGCTCGATCTCGCCCGCGAGCGCGGGCGAGACCCGCTCGTCGGCGTCGATCGACAGCACCCAATCGCCTTGCGCGAGCGACAGCGCAAAGTTCTTCTGTGCGCCGAACCCCTGCCATTCGTGCGCGACCACGCGCGCGCCTTTCTGCTCGGCAAGCGCAACCGTGCGGTCGCTGCTTGCGGCATCGACCACGATGCGCTCGTCGCAGAACGCAAGACCATCGAGGCAGGGGCCGATGTTCGCCTCCTCGTTCTTGGTGATCACGATGGCGCTCAGGCGCGTCAGGAGCTTGCTCCGATCAACATGCGGCGCTCAGGCCTTCACCTTCGGTCCGGATTTGGGCGGTTTGGCGTGCTTGGCCGCCGTCGGCGGGGTGGCGGAGCGCTCGACGATCCTGGTGGTCGAATGACCCGGCACGAGATCGACCAGCACGACGTGTCCGCCTTCCGCCTCGACCACGTCGCGGCCGACGACGTCGTCCTTGCGCCAGTCGCCGCCCTTGACCAGCACGGTGGGCTTGAGGCGCTTGATCAGCTCGAGCGGCGTGTCCTCGTCGAACACCACGACGAGATCGACCGCTTCGAGCGCGGCGAGCACGTCGGCGCGGGCAAGCGCATCCTGGATCGGACGCGTCGGGCCCTTGAGCCGGCGCACCGAGGCATCGCCGTTGAGCCCGACCACCAACCGGTCGCACTCGGCGCGCGCCTTGGCGAGCACCTTGACGTGGCCGGGATGCAGCAGGTCGAAGCAGCCATTGGTGAAGCCGACGCGCAGGCCCTGGGCGCGCCAGCCGCGCACGCGCTCGTCGGCAACCGCCCAGTCGAGCGCGATCTTCTCCTCGGCGGCGAGCGCCGCCGACGGCAGGATGCGCGAGCGCAGCTCCATCGCCGATACGGTCGCGGTGCCGGGCTTGCCGACCACGACCGAGGCCGCCGCATTGGCGGCACGCATCGCCGATTCGAAATCGATGCCGCCCGCGAGCAGCGCGGCGAGCACCGCGACCACCGTGTCGCCGGCGCCCGTGACGTCGCGGATGCGCACCGCATAGGCGGGCACATGCACCGGCGCGGCGCCTTCGGTATAGAGCAACATGCCGTCCTCGCTCAGCGTCACGAGAACCGCGCGGCTTTCCACCATGCGACGCAGATCGGCGGCCGCGGCCGCGACCTCCTCGTGCGTCGCGACCGGTCGCCGCGTCGCCTCGGCGAGCTCCTTGCGGTTGGGCGTGATGATGGTGGCGCCTCTATAGATCGCGTAGTCCATCGCCTTCGGGTCGACCACCACCGGCTTGCCCAGCTTGTGCGCGCCGTCGATCACGGCGCGGATGACGCGCGGCGTCAGCATGCCCTTGGCGTAGTCGGAGACCACCACTGCGCCGACGCGCGGCAGCATGGCGACGACGAGCTCGATCAGCTCGGCCTCGATGTCGGCGGCGACCGGCTTTGCGGTTTCCCAGTCGGCGCGCAGCAAATGCGACGAATAGTGCTCGGATACGAACCGCACCTTGCGGGTCGTCGGCCGCGAGCGGTCGACCACGAGGTGCGGCTCGATCGTCTTGCGATATGCCGTGAACGCCGACTTCATCGCGGCGCCGGCGTCGTCGGCGCCGATCACGCTGATGAACAGGCAGCGCGCTCCGAGGCTGGCGATGTTGCGCGCCACGTTGCCGGCAGCGCCGATCACCTGCTCGCTGCGTTTCGCGGCGATCACCGGCACCGGCGCCTCAGGCGAGACGCGCGAGACCTCGCCATAGACGAACTCGTCGAGCATCAGGTCGCCGACGCACAGCACCGTGTGCCCGGAAATCCGTTCGATCGCTGTTTCGATATCGTACATGCGTGTCTTTAGAGCATATTCCGTCCCTACGGAATCGGAATACGCTCTGATCTCCTTACATTTGGCGCATGTTCTTGTCGGCGAACCGGGGTCCACTTCGCCGGAACATGCGCTGGCGCCTCAGCGATAGCGATCCGGCGTGTCGAGGTAGGAGACGACGTAGCGCTTGACCGCCTCGGCAAGCGGCGTGAAGCCCGCGTTATAGCCGGCGCGGCGCAGGTTTTCGACCGAGCTTTGCGTGAAATACTGATACTTGTCGCGGATCGCGTCCGGCATGTCGATGTAGCGGATGTCGGGCGCGCGCCCGAGCGCCGCGAACATGGCGGTGACGAGCTCGCGGAAGCTCTCCGCCTTGCCGGTGCCCACGTTGAACAGGCCGCAGACTTTTGGCGTATCGAGCAGCCAGCGCACCACGCCGACGGCGTCGTCGACATGGATGAAATCGCGCCGCTGCTCGCCGTCGGCGATGCCGGCGCGCTGCGACTTGAAGAGGGCGACCGGCCGGCCGGCCTTGGCATCGTCGAAGCGCTTGGCGACGAGGCTCATCATCTCGCCCTTGTGGTACTCGTTCGGGCCGAACACGTTGAAGAGCTTGAGCCCCGCCCATTGCGGCGGCAGTTTTCCGCCCTTGGCGGCGCGGTCGATCAGCGCGAGATCGAACAGATGCTTGCTCCAGCCGTAGAGGTTCATGGGCTTGAGCCGCGCCAGCGCGGCGGGCGAATTGTCGTCGACAAAGCCTTGCCCGCCGTCCCCATAGGTCGCGGCCGACGACGCGTAGATCAGCGGCGTGCGCGTGTCGCTGCACCAGTCGAGCAGGCGCAGCGACAGACGGAAGTTGCTTTCGACGACCGCATCGCCGTCGCGCGCGGTCGTGTCCGAGATCGCGCCCATATGGATGACGGCGTCGAGCTTGCGCCCGTCGAGCCAGCGAAACAGATCCGCGGGCGGGACGAAATCGGCGAGCCGGCGCTTTTGCAGATTGCGCCATTTGTCATCGCTGCCGAGGGCGTCGTTGACGGCGACATCGGTGCGGCCGGCCTCGTTGAGGCTCGCGACCACGTTCGACCCGATGAAACCCGCCCCGCCGGTTACCAACAACATCGACGCCCGTCCCCGGCCCGCCGGGGGCCGACCCACCTTTGCCCCAGTCGCCGAATTGGCGCAACATGACGGTGGAGACGCGATTAACGCTAACCGGCCAGGACGAAGCTGGACGCCCGCATCGGCACCGGCTAGGGCATCGCAAGTGCTTAGGATTCCATGATAAAAGACGGGCCACTTGCACATCCATAATAGTATGAATTCAGAATCACAATATGTTGTCGGCGATAGCGACGACCGACGACCGATCCTCGTCGTACCGTACATGTGGATCGGCGACTTCGTGCGCTGCCACACGGTGGTGCGCCTGCTGCGGACGCGTTTTCCCAAAAGTCCGATCGACGTGCTGACGACCACGACGGTCGCCCCCCTGCTCGATTACATGCCGGGCGTACGCAAGGGCATCGAGTGGGACCTGCCGCGCAAGCGTCTCGCCTTCGCGCGGCATCGGGCGCTCGCCGCACGACTGCGGCCGGAAGGATATGGCCGTGTCCTGGTGATGCCGCGCACCTGGAAATCGGCGCTGGCGCCGTTCCTCGCCGGCATCCCGGAACGGACCGGCTTTGCGGGCGAGGCGCGCTTCGCGCTCCTGAACGACATGCGCTGGGGCGAGCGGGCGTTGCCGCGCATGATCGAGCGCTGCGTCGCCCTGGCGCTGCCGAAGGGCGCGACGCTCCCAACCGACTATCCGCTGCCGCAGCTCGAGGTGCCGGACGCGGAAGTCGCCGCCTGGCGGCAGAAACTGGGGCTCACGGCCGCCGGACGCGTCGCGGCCTTTGCGCCGGGCGCGGTCGGTCCGTCCAAACGCTGGCCTGCGAGCTATTACGCGCAAGCAGCCAGCCGGCTCGTGAACGAGGGATTCTCAGTCTGGGTGCTGGGCGGTCCCGGCGAGACGGCGCTCGCCGCCGAGGTCGGCGCCGGCAGCGATCGCGTGCGCGACCTCACGGGCGCCGACCTGCGCAATGCCATCCTGGCGCTCGCCGCCGCCGATGTCGCGGTGTCGAACGACTCCGGCCTTCTGCATGTCGCGGCCGCGCTCGGCACGCCCTCGATCGGCATTTTCGGCCCGACCAGTCCCTGGCATTGGGCGCCGCTCAATCCGCTCGCAGCCGTGATCGAGACGGCGACCGAAGTGGCGTGCCGGCCGTGCCACAAGCCGACCTGCCGTTACGGCCATCACCGTTGCATGCGCGAGATCCCACCCGACCGCGTGGTCGCCGCGACGCTCGCGGCGCTCGTGGTGGACACCGCTCCGGCCTGAGCTTGCTTGCGCCGTGCGGCCTGCGCGGCTAACACATCGCCGCATTCCGCGCCGCGCGGGATGCGCCCGGGACCAACGCATGTCCGACCAGGAAATCGCCGCCGCGCATTTGCGTCGCTCGCTCGATGTGCTGGCGCGCGCGGCCGCCGACGCCGAGTTCAATTCCGCCGTGCTCGCGATCGCACAGGCGGTCGAAAAAAGCCTGCGCGCCGGCGGCAAGCTGATGCTCGCCGGCAATGGCGGCAGCGCGGCTGACGCGCAGCACATCGCCGGCGAATTCCTCTCGCGCTTCCGCTTCGACCGTCATCCCCTGCCCGCGATCGCGCTCACGACCGACTCCTCGGTGCTCACCGCGGTCGGCAACGACTATGGCTACGAGCAGCTGTTCGAGCGCCAGCTGCGCGGCCTCGGCCGCCGCGGCGATGTGTTCATTGCGATCTCGACCTCGGGAAAATCGCCCAACGTGCTTGCCGCGCTGCGCGCCGCGCGCGAGATCGGCGTCACCACCGTCGGCTTCACCGGCACCGCGCCCGGCGCCGCCACGATGCTGCCGTTGTGCCACCATGTGCTCGCGGCGCCGAGCGACGACACGGCGCTGATCCAGCAGATTCATATCACGGCGGCGCATGCGATCTGCGAGATCGTCGAGCAGAATATCTTCAAGAAGTAGATTTCACGGCCTGCCCCACAGCGCCCGCTGCAGCGACTCGATGCCGTCGCGCGGGTCATTGCGGAAATAAGTGATCCCGTGCTCGCGGACGAGACCCTGCGCGTCGAGGCCGTGCGCGGCGCCGCCGAGGATCAGCATGTCGGCGCGAAAATCGTCGTAGACAAACGGCTTGCCGGCCATGCGGCAGATGATCTTGTAGTCGCACGCGACCGCGCCCGGAATGGCGGCGATGCGCCTGGCGTCGGCCCGTGCCGCATCCGCATTGCCATAGAACTGCGCCCGGTAGGCTGGATCGAACAGGATGAGGAACGGCTCGATCCGCAGCGTCGCGACGATCCGCAGCGCCAGGATCAGGACGACCGTCGCGCGCGCGGCCGCGACCCCATAGCGGCGCGCAAAGGCGGTCGCGGCGGCGCGATCGAGCGCCATACCGATTCCGACCGCGGTCGCGATCACGAGATCGAACTGGGCATTGTCGAGAATGTCCTCGCCGGTCCATTGCACGAGCCAGGCCGTGAAGGCGATGCCCACGTAGAGAGCGGTGAAGCGCGCGGGATAAGTCGTGCGCTCGCTCCACGCCCAGATCGCCCAGATGACGAGCCCCGGAAGGATCCATTGCGAGCGGCCGATGCCGCTGATCGCGCGCATCAGCCGCCACGGTCGCGGCGTGAGCAGGTTGGCGATGAACACGTCGCCGTAGACCGCGACGCAGACGGCAAGGCCAAGCGCCGCAACCGCCCCGCCCACAAGGGTCGGCCGCCACGCCCGCCGCCAGTCGCGCAGCCAGAGCCAGGCGAGCGCGGTCGCCGGCACCGCGATGATGTTGTGCTTCCAGAAGCCGGCCACCACCATCAGCAGGATCGGCGGGTCGGCCGATTTGCCCGCCTTGTCGCGGGCGAGAAACCACGACAGCGCCGCCACCATGATGAAGTGGCCGGCGAGCTGCGGGTCGTTCATGCCGACAAAGCGATTGTAGGCGCGCGCCATGGTGACGATGAACCAGATGCCGGCGATCGCCGCGCTCGCGCCGCCGCCGCCGAGCTGGCGCACCACGCGGGCGATCAGCGCCCCGAGCCCGATCGTTGCGAGCAGTGACAACACCCGCCCGACATAGAGCGGGTCGCCAAACAGCTTGCCGAGCCAGCCCAACACATAGAACGAGAGCGGCGGGTAGTTGTTGACGATGAGCGTATCGGGCGACGGATAGAGTGTGCCGCCACCGACCGCCGCGTCGGCGTGGTAGGCGTTCCAGCCCTCGTTCTGAGCGATCTCGATCGGGAACTGCAGGCGCCATACCGGCCAGACGAGGAAATACACAGCAAGCAGCGCGAGCAAGGCGATCTGCGCCTTGGTGTCGAAGCGGGCGAGCAACGACTTCATCGCGCGTCCGCCATGAGCCGGTCGAGCGCGCCGAGCACCTCGTCGGACGTCGGCGTCGCGCCTTTGCGGCCGACGATCGCGATCGGGCCCTGCCCCATCGGCCCGGTGAGACCGGGTTCGCTGCCGACGAAGACGCCGACCAAGGGCACGCGCAAGGCAGCCGCGAGATGCAGAAGCCCGGTATCGACGCCGACGACGAATCGTGCGCCGGCGATTAGACGCGCGACCTGATCGAGCGGCTGGCGTTCGGGAACGCGCGCCTTCGAAACCGCGGCCGCGATGCGTTCGCTGCGCCCTCGCTCGGCCTCGGTTCCGCACGGCAGCAGCACGTTCGTCCCGCGCGCCGCGAGCGCGCGGCCAAGCGCGATCCACCGTTCCTCCGGCCACTGTTTCTCGGGCCGAGCGGTGGCATGGAGCAAAATCGCGTAAAGCGCATCGGCGGGGCCTGCGAGTTTCGCGCGCTCGAGACCGAAATCGACGTCGCCTTGCGGCGCATAACCGAGCGCGCGGCCGGTCAGCGTGCGGTTGCGTTCGATCGCGTGCAGGGTACGGCCGACCGAGTGACGCACGTCATAGAAGCCCGCCGCCAGCGGCTCGCGGATGCTCGCCGCGTCGTAGCCGTGCCGGTGGCCGCGCGCGAGCCGGCTGATGATGGCGGTGCGCAGCAGCCCTTGCGTATCGACCACCTCGTCGTAGGCTTGCGCGCGCAACGCATGAACGAATGCCCGCACCTCGCGCCAGGTCGCCGCCTGCAGCAGCGCGTGACGCCAGCGGCGCGAGGCGACCGGCAATGTCGCGTCGACCGCCGGATGGAGGCGGACCAGCGGCGCGAACGCTTCCTCGACCACCCAGACGAAGCGCGCGTCGGGCCGGTGCCGCCGCGCCTCGGCGATCGCCGGCATGTGGTGGATGACGTCGCCAAGAGATGACGTCTTGATGAATAATATCGTCGCCATGCGCGTCCCGCCGCAGCGATATACAGGCCGTTCCGAGCGCAGGCCACAACCATTTGCGAAACAACGCGAAATGGCACGCGTTCGGTCCCGGCCACAGATTGTCGCAGCGTTGACTTTGGCCGCATGCGACGCTGATTTCGCTTGAAAAGCCCCCCTGTGCCGGGCAAGGAACGGGGAGACGGCGGACGCAAAGGGCCTGCGATTGATCGGATCGGTTTTCAAATCGCTGTTCGCGGATCGCGATGGCGCGCCCGCTATGGTGCGCCGCCTGCTCGTCGAGCAAGCCGCCGGACATTGGCGCCGCTACACATTTGCATTCGCGCTGATGGCGACCACCGCCGCCTGCACGTCGATCAGCGCCTACCTGCTCAAGAACGTCATCAATGCGGCCTACGACACGCGCGACTTCCACGCCATCGTCGTGCTCGCGTCGGTGATCGTCGTGCTGTTCACGATCCGCGGCTTCGCGACCTACGGCCAGGCCGTCGTCCTCGCGCGCATTGGCGCGCGCATCGTCGTCTCCAACCAGCGGCGGATGTTCGACAAATTGCTCAACGAGGGGCTCGGCTTCTTCGCCAATCACCATTCGGCCGAGTTCATCGCTCGCCTCTCGGCCGGCGCCAATTCGGCGAGCGCCATCATCAACCTGCTGATCACGGCGTCCGGCCGCGACCTCCTCATGGTCATCGGCCTCTCCACCGTCATGCTGCTGACCGATCCTCTGATGCTGCTCATCAGCGTCATCGTGGTGCCGCCGGCGCTGTTCGTGCTGCGCAAGCTGATCCGGCGCATTCAAGCCATCGCGTACGGCCAGTACAGCGGCGGCGCACGGATCCTGCAGACCATGCAGGAGACCGTGCAGGGCATCCGCATTGTCAAGGCGTTCACGCTGGAAGAGCAGATGCAGGAAAAGTTCGACGCGAGCGTCGCGGCCGTCGAGTACGAGACGGTTCGCATGGCCCGCGTCGCCAACCGCACCAGCCCGCTGATGGAGACGCTCGGCGGCGTCGCGATCGCGTTCATCCTCGTCTATGGCGGCTATCGCGTGGTGATCGACCACGCATCGCCCGGCGACTATTTCGCCTTCCTCGGATCCTTCCTGCTCGTCTACGAGCCCGCCAAGCGGCTGGCGCGCCTCAACATCGACCTCAATGCCAATCTGGTCGGGCTCCGCGTGCTGTTCGAGATCATCGACAGCCCGACCACCGAGCCGATCGAGGACGGCCTGCCGCCCCTCATGCTGGCGCAGGCACGGGTCGAGTTCGCGGACGTGAGCTTCGCTTATCGGCCCGGCGAGCCGGTGCTGCTCGGCATTTCCTTCGTCGCCGAGCCGAGCAAGGTGACGGCGCTGGTCGGGCAATCGGGCGGCGGCAAGTCGACGATCCTCAACCTGATCCTGCGCTTCTACGAAGCGCAGAGCGGGAAGATCACGATCGACGCGCAGGACGTGACCACGGTCTCGCGCCGCTCGCTGCGCCGGCAGATGGCGTATGTGGGGCAAGACGTGCGCCTGTTCAGCGGCTCGATCCGCGAAAACATCGCGTTCGGCCGGCCGAACGCGACCGAGGCCGAGATCATCGCCGCGGCCCGCGCCGCCCATGCGCACGACTTCATCACGAGCTTCCCCACGGGCTACGACTCGCCGGTCGGCGAGCATGGCGTGCAGCTCTCCGGCGGTCAGCGCCAGCGCATCGCCGTCGCGTGCGCGCTGATCAAGGATGCGCCGATCATCCTGCTCGACGAGGCGACGGCGTCGCTCGATTCGGAGTCCGAGAAGTACGTCCAGGAAGCGGTGGCCGAGCTGTGCAAGGGCCGCACGACGATCATGATCGCCCATCGCCTCTCCACCATCATGCACGCCGATCGCATCCTGGTGGTCGAGGCCGGCCAGATCGTCGAGTCCGGGCGGCACGAGGAGCTGCTCCGCCGCGGCGGGCGCTACGCCTCCTTCTACCGCCTGCAACTGCAGCACAATGCCGAGCCCGCGTTGCCGGTGGCCGCCGCACACTGAGCCGGCGCGGCGCGGGGGCGCCACGCATTGACGCGGGCGGCCGGGATGTCTATTCCGCAGCGATGGTGCGGCCGGCCGCGGCCCGCCGGTGCCGGGCCTGTCTCACCCGCCCTCCGTCTACCAACCGAGCGAATGATCATCCTCTCATGAGCACCGACTCCGGCCGTTACATCATTACCCCGCCGCCGCAGGCCGCGATCGCGGTCGCGGGCGGCGACACGCTGTTCCCGGTCCGCCGCATCTGGTGCGTCGGACGCAATTACGTCGAGCATATTCGCGAGATGGGGCAGGACGAGCGCCTGCCGCCGTTCTATTTCGCCAAGCCGGCCGACGCGGTGGTTCCGGACGGTGCCACCGTTCCCTATCCGTCGCTGACCAAGGACATGCACCATGAGGTCGAGCTGGTGGTGGCGCTCAAGAGCGGTGGGCGCAGCATCAAGGTCGACAAGGCGCTCGACACCATCTGGGGCTATGGCGTCGGCATCGACCTCACGCGGCGCGACCTGCAGATCGCCTCGCGCAACCAGCAGCGGCCCTGGGAGATCGGCAAGGCGTTCGACGCCTCGGCCCCGTGCGGCCCGCTGCGCCCTGCGGCGGAGATCGGCCATCCGAGCAAGGGCCGCATCACCTTGAAGTGCAACGGCAAGATCCGGCAGGACGGCGACCTCAACCAGATGATCTGGAACACGCCGGAAATCATCGCCAACCTCTCCGAAATGGTCGCGCTTGCGCCCGGCGACATCATCATGACCGGCACCCCGTCGGGCGTTGCCGCGACGGTCGCGGGCGACAGGCTCGAATGCGAGATCGAGGGGGTCGGCAAGCTGACGGTAACGATCGGACCGTCGTTGGCCTGAGGCGGCCCCCGACGCCGCTGTTCCTTGACGATTCTGCTGCCGCCCCATGCTCATCGTGGCGGCGAGTGTCCCGATTCCGAAGTTCGCAGGCATTTGCGGCGAGTTCTGAGCGAACTTCGGAATCGAAAGGACACTGGCAACTTTATGATTCTAGTGCCGCTTTTGAACCCGGAGTTCGCAAAGGTGTCCGCCGCGAGGTGTGTGCGAACTTCGGGTTCGCGGCACTAGCGATTTTTCCGCCTTCCCTGAGGGAAGAAATCAGCCGCTCGGGTGTTAATCCGACATGGGGTCGACCGGGACCGATATTTCCGAGCTTGCGCGCCCGCGCGGGGCCCTTCCTTACGCCTTCCTGCCGGAGCTGCCGCGGCTGGGCCGCGGCGGCACGACGCAAAGGGTGCAGGACGTCATCCGCGAGGCAATCGTCGCGCTTGCCTTCGCGCCCGGCGAGTTCATCCAG
The DNA here is from genome assembly GCA_036513175.1 of Xanthobacteraceae bacterium. Taxonomy (GTDB): domain Bacteria; phylum Pseudomonadota; class Alphaproteobacteria; order Rhizobiales; family Xanthobacteraceae; genus JAVDCA01. The sequence goes on from DATBZM010000305.1 coordinate 12,528, forward strand.
AAGGATGCGATCTGCAAGCGGCTCGGCGTCTCGCGCTTTCCCGTCTCGGAGGCGCTCGGACGGCTCGCCGATGAGGGCTTTGTGGAGATTCTCCCGCAACGTGGAACGCGGGTGACGCATATCGATATTCCCTCCTGCCGGCAGGCGATGTTCATCCGCCGCGCGCTCGAGGGCGAGGCAATGCGCACGATCGCGCCGCGCGCGAGCGGGCACGTCATGGCGCGGCTCGAGCAGAACCTGGCGGAACAGAAGCTTGCCGTCGAAAAAGGCGATGGTGTCGCGTTTTTCCGGCACGATATCGCCTTTCACGATACGCTGCTGTCGGAGATCGGTTACGAGCGCGTGCGCGTCGTGGTCGAAGCGGCGCGCGGCAGTCTCGACCGCACGCGGCTCTTCCTGCTGCGCACGCCGCAGCGCCAGCACCGGAGCTATCTCGAGCACGCGGCCATCGCGACCGCCTTGAAGGCCGGGGACGCGGACGCGGCGCATCGCGCGATGACGGGACATCTCGACCGGGTCCTTGACGAGATCGAATTCCAAGCCGCGCAAAATCCGCAGATTTTCGCGCCCACACCGCGCCCCTGAGCCGGCAAGGCCGATCGATCGAATTCCGAACTCCACGCCCGAGCCCCAAGCCCTTGTCACCCGCGGCCTGACGGGCGAAAATTGGCGGTGGAACTCACTTGTCCGAGGGGCGACGGCACGATGCGGCTCGCGCGATCCATCGCCATGGCGGTCGCAGTCGCCGGGGCGCTGTGCCTCTCCGGGCCGGTCGAAGCGCAGTCGTGGCCGCAACGGGCGATCATGCTGGTCGTCGCCTTCCCGCCGGCGACAACGGTGGACGTGGCAGCGCGCGCGATCGCGCAGGATCTGACGAAGACGTTGGGCCAACCCGTCGTCGTCGAAAACCGGCCCGGCGGCGGGGGCGTGATCGGAACCGTCTCCGTCGTGAAGGCGGCGCCCGACGGCTACACCTTGCTCATGGCCCGGATCGGCCCGGCAGTCCTGCACCCGCTGGTCGACCACAATCTCGCCTACGATCCGGTCGCCGATCTGACCCCCGTCATCCTGGTGGGCGACGCCGTCAACGTGCTGGCCGCAAGTCCGCAACGAGGATGGGCCAGCGTCGCGGATGTCGTCGCCTATGCGAAACAGAGAGGACTGACGATCGGCCATTCGGGGCCCGGTACGATCAATCATCTGCTCGCTCTGCTGTTCAGCACCGAAGCCGGCATCTGGTCGACGCTGATCTCCTACCAGGGCTCCGCGCCGATCGTGAGCGATCTCGCCGGCGGCCAGATCGATACCGGCTTCATCGCCTATGGCGCAGGGAGCCGCGCGGCAAGGATTCTCGCCGTTGCGACCGACGAGCGCGTCGATTTTCTGGCCTACGTTCCGACACTCAAGGAAGCAGGCTTTCCCAACGTGGTCGGCTCGACCTGGAACGCGATCTTCGCCCCGGCGGGCCTCCGGGCGCCGATCGCCGCCAGGCTCAATGCGGCCATCGGCGCATTTCTCGCCAAGGACGAGACGCGCAAGCGTTTCGACGCGGTCGGCTATCGCATCCTGGGCGGATCGCCCGAGCGCCTGCGCGCGCAGATGACCGACGACCGAGCGAGATGGTCGAAAGTCGTCGAAACCGCGCACATCAGCGTGAGCCCGTAGCGGATCGACGGCCGCCGATTCACCGCGCGGAACCGCACGCAGCACCGGTCAGACGTCTTGCGCGCGCGCCCGCAACGAGGCGACGAACGCCTTGATGACCGGTGCGCCCTCGTTCTTGCGGTAAACCGCCACATGATCGGACGCCCCCGCCGACCGGGCGATTGCGCGAAAGACGACCCCCGGAATGGCCATCCGCCGAAGCGAGTCCGACACGACCCCGAGGCCGATGCCGGCGGCCACCAGCGTCAATTCGGAAAATGGGTCCGCAACGCGCGTCACCACGCGCTTCCACGCTCGCGGCGGCACGATTGCGCCGATATTGCTGCCGAAGCTCATTTCCATCTCGATCGACGTCGCCACCAGGGGCTCACCGGCAAGCATTTCGGGCGCGATCTCGGCGTGCGCTGCGAGCGGATGCCCTTCGGGAAGCGCGACACACAACGACTGACGGTCGACCAGGAATCCGGCAAGGCCGCTGGGAAAGCGGTCGGGCGCCCGGGTGAATCCCACGTCGAGCGTGCCGTCGATCAGCGCGCTCATTTGCGCCATGGTGGGCAGCCGGCGCGGCTCGAACATCACGTCCGGATGTCGCGCGCGAAAACTGGCGATCGACGTGCCGACGACTCCGCCGCACACGGCGGAGTAGACATAGCCGACCACGATCGTCCCGACGTCGCCGCGCGCCGCCCGCCGTCCGACCAGTTCGGCCTGAGCCGCCTGTTTGAGCGTTTGCCGCGCCTCGTCGAGGAAGCGTTTGCCGACTTCGGTGAGCACGACGCTGCGCGTCTTGCGCGTGAACAGCCGCGCGCCGAGCAACGTCTCGAGCGAGCGGATCTGCGCGCTCAAGGTTGGCGGCGCAATGTTGAGCTTGGCGGCGGCGCGGGAGAAATGCAGCTCCTCGGCGACCGCGACGAAATAGCGGAGATGGCGCAGCTCCATAGCGGGAATTATGAGGCGCCGACTCACAAAGTCAAAGAGCCCCCTTAATGACAGATGCCCCCCCGGGCAACATTCTGCGGTAAAGTGGGAAGTTTGGGCGCGTGGCGCCTGCGCTGCCCCGATGCACCTCGGTGTCGCCACCAAGGATTGGCAACAGACTATGAAAAGAAGTAGCCCAATACCGGCCAGCAATGTCATTCCATTCCCCCGGCCGGAACGCAACAGTTCGATGGCGGATCGGGATGCCGGCGGCGCGCTCGGCGGTGACGCGAACGGTGAGCACGGCCCCTCACCGGAAGAAAGCCTGCGCCTCATGCGGGCATTTGTCGGTATCAAGAATAGACAACTGCGGGCTGACCTGATCACCATGCTTGAAGGCGCATCGCGTACGCGTGGGCGAGCGCCGGTCCGCGGCAACGAATGACGGCCTCGATTCAGAGGCGCGGAGGGCCATGATCACCGGAAGTGGTGCAACGCCGCAACCCTCAGGCTCGACAGGCCTGCCCTATCCATTCCTCGCCGCCTTGGCGCGCGGACCACGCGGCCACCGGGCCAAGCAGACTGAGGACGCCATCCGCCGCGCAATCGTAGGCCTGGCCCTGCTGCCGGGCGAATTCATTCACGAGGATGCGATCTGCGAGCGTCTGGGCGTCTCGCGCCTTCTGCTGTCGCAGGCGCTCGCGAACCTGGCGAACGAGGGCTTTGTCGAAATCCTGCCTCAACGCGTGATGCGGGTGTGCCGTATCGATATTATGGCGTGCCGGCTCGCGATGCTGGTCCGCCGCGCATTGGAAGGCGAAGCGATGCGGGTCATTGCTCCGCGTGCCGACGCGCGCCTGATCGCGCACCTCGAAAACAACCTGCGCCGCCAGGATAGTGCAGTGAAGCAGGAAGACGCGACGAGTTTCGCGCACCGTGATTTCGCCTTTCACGATCTCCTGCTGTCGGAGCTCGGCTATCGGCGGGTGAAGGGAGTCGTAGAGTGCGCGCGCGCCAAGCTCGACCGCGCCCGCGAGTTTCTGCTGCGCGCGCCCGAACGTCAGCTGCAGAATTATTTCGACCACCTCGCGATCGTTGACGCCCTCAAGCGGCGCGACGCCGCGGCGGCGCAACGCGCCATGACGCGCCATCTCGACGCGGCCATGCGGGAGATCGAGACCCAGGGGGCGGAAAACCCGGAGATCTTCGCGCCGCCCGGAGAATTGCGCGTGGCGTCGCCGCCGGAGCGGACGCCGCTGCGCCTCGTCAGTTGATGAGGCCTTCCGCCTTCATCGCCGCCTGCACCTTCGGCCGCGCCGCGACGCGATCCATGTAGGCCTTGAGGTTCGGCCATTTCGCAATATCGATCTCGACCCGCGGCGACCAGCGCAGCACGGTAAACAGATAGGCGTCCGCGACCGTGAACTTGTCGCCCATCAGGTACTGCTTCCCGGCGAGTTGCTTGTCGATCCAGTCGAAGCGCTTGCCGAGATTCTCCCGCGAGATCGCCTTGTAGGCATCCGGGGTGGTCGGCCGGAAGATCGGTCCAAAGCTCTTGTGCAGCTCCGAGGTGATGAAGTTGAGCCACTCCTGCACGCGGTAGCGCTCGATCGTGCCGGGGGCCGGAACGAGGCCCGACGCCGGCATTTGATCGGCGAGGTATTGCACGATGACGGGCCCTTCGGTCAGCATGTCGCCATTGTCGAGCTGCAAGGCAGGGACTTGGCCCTTGGGGTTGATCGCCCAATAGTCCTTGCCGGTCTTGGTCTTCTTTTCCTGGTTATTGACCTGCTCGGTCTCGGCCGCGATCCCGGCCTCCTGCAGCACGATATGCGGCGACAGCGAGCAGGCGCCGGGGGCGAAATAGAGCTTCATCGGGTAATCTCCTTGGACGCAAAGTCTTTGCGGGGCGCCACCATACTCTTTGCGCCCGCCCTTGCCAGCCCGCCGCTCGGCCGCGCCAGGCGAAGCTGCGCGAGGTCGATGGAACCTGGCTCGCGCCAGCCCGTTAACAGACGATTAACGCCTTTCCGACCATGCTGAACGCGCCGGGTTGCAGCGAGGGGACCACAGGGGACCGACCATGCGTGCCACCGCCGGCCGCGATCAGCATCTGCAATTCCACACCTCCCCGCCGACCGCCACCGCGCTCGGCGAATCCGACCATCTCGTGCGCGCCATGATGGCGGTGCTGGCCCGCCAGCGCCCGGCCTCGACCGCCGAGGCGCTGCGGATGCTGCGGCGCGGCTATCCCGACATACCGCTCGCGATGCGCATCGCCGCGATGTGCGCGGGCGCGAAGTAGCGTCCGGTCCGCTCACAAACCGAGATAGGCCTGGCGCACGCGGTCATCGGCGAGCAGATCGGCACCGGTGCCGGACAGCGTGATCCGCCCATTCTCCAGCACATAGGCGCGGCTCGCGAGCCGCAGCGAGACCGCGACGTTCTGCTCGACCAGCACGCAGGTGAGACCATCGCGATTGAGATCGCGAATGGTTGCGAGCACGGTCCGCACCACGGTCGGCGCGAGCCCGAGCGAGGGCTCGTCGAACATCACGAGATCGGGCGCACCCATGAGACAACGGCCGATCGCGAGCATCTGCTGCTCGCCGCCCGACATCGTGCCGGCGGGTTGCGCGGTCCGCTCCGCCAGAATGGGAAAGAGCGCAAGAACGCGTTCCAGATTGCGCGCGCGATCGCGGCGCGCGCGCGGCAGCAGGGCGCCCATGGCGAGATTCTCGCCGACCGTCAGTGAGGGAAAAAGCTGACGGCCTTCCGGCACCTGGCCGATGCCGCCGTCGCATACCCGATGGCTCGGCCAACCCGCGATGTCGCGGCCGCGAAAGACGATCCGGCCGCGCGCCGGGCGATGCATGCCCGCGATGGTGCGGATGAGCGAGGTCTTGCCCGCGCCGTTGGCGCCGACAATCGCAACGATTGCGCCCTCGGCGACCTCGAGGGAGACGCCGTCGAGCGCCTGGGCATCGCCGTGAAAGACGTCGAGGCCGTCGACCGTGAGCATCAGGCGAGCGCCTCTTCGCCCAGGTAGGATTGGATCACCGCCGGTTCGCGCACGATTGCGGCGGGCGGGCCTTCGGCGATG
>DATBZM010000306.1:0-9791 GCA_036513175.1 Xanthobacteraceae bacterium
CCATGAAGATCTATTCGTTCTGGCGTTCGCTCGCGACCTACCGCGTGCGCATCGCGTTGAACCTCAAGGGCATCGTCCCCGAGGAGATCATCGAGGTGAACCTGATGAAGGGCGCGCAGCGCGAGGCGGAATTCCGTGCCGTCAACCCGATGATGGCGATCCCGGCGCTGGTCGACGGTCCGGGGCCGGTGCTGTTCGAGTCGCTCGCCATCATCGAATATCTCGACGAGACGCATCCGGATCCGCCGCTTCTGCCGAAGGACGCGCGCGGCCGCGCCCGGGTGCGCGGGATCTCCCAGCTCATCGCCTGCGACTCCCATCCGCTGATCGTGCCGCGGGTGCGCGAATATCTCGAGCACGAGCTCAAGCTCGACCAGCAGACCGTCATGGCGTGGTGCCGCCACTGGCACGGCAAGGCGCTCGGTGCACTGGAGACGCATCTGCAGAGCAAGGAGACCGGCCGCTTCACCCACGGCGACCAGGTGACCATGGCCGACGTCTGCCTCGCGAGCCAGGTCGCGGGCGCGAAGTTCTTCAATGTCGAGCTCGCACCGTTCCCGACGGTCGCGCGCATCGCCGCGACCTGCAACGAGATGGACGCGTTCGCCCGCGCCCATCCGCTCAGGCAGCCGGGCGCGCCGGCGGCGGCGTAGACGCGTTCGTCACGCCATGCTGAATGCGGCGGTCATCGGGCTCGGCTGGTGGGGCCAGCGGCTCGTGCAGTCGGCGCAAGGTTCGCGCCAGATCTCCTTCTCGCGCGCCGTCACGCTCGAGCCCGAGCAGGCGCGCGACTTCGCCGCCGCGAACGGCCTCGCGGTCGGAACATCGATCGATGAGGTGCTGGCCGATCCCGCGATCGACGCGGTGGTGCTGGCGACGCCGCATACACGCCACCGCGCCCAGGTCGAGGCGGCGGCTGCCGCCCGCAAGCACATCTACTGCGAAAAGCCGTTCGCGCTCGCCAAGGCCGATGCGCAGGCGATGCTCGACGCCTGCGCGCGCGCCGGCGTCACCATCGCGGTCGGGCATCATTTCCGCCTGATGCCGTCGATGAAGGCGTTGCGCGCCAAGATCGCGACCGGCGCATTCGGCACCATCATGCATGCGGAGGGAAACTACAGCCACGACTGGCTGGTGGCGCTGCCGGCGGACAGCTGGCGGGTAGCGCCGGATGAATCGCGCGCCGGCGGCATGACCGGCATGGGCATCCATGTGCTCGACTGCTTTCGCGATCTGGCCGGGCCGATGCGGCGGATCAGTGCCTTGTCGAAGCGCCGCGTGCTGCCGCACGCGACCGGCGACACCACGGCCGCACTGGTCGAGTTTGCCAATGGCGCGACCGGGACGCTGGCGACGACGATCAAGACGCCGTTCACCTGGCGACTTGCGGTCTATGGCGAGAACGCCTGGGGCGAGAGCGTGAGCGAGACGCGACTGGTGATGTGCCGAGCCGGCGGCGGGCCGGAGGTGCGGGACTTTCCCCCGGCCAATCACCTCGGCGAGAACCTCGAAGCCTTCGCGGCGGCAGCGCTCGGACGCGAGGCCTTTCCGATCGATCCGGCCGGCATCCTGCAGACGGCTGCCGCGCTGGACGCGGTGTTTCGCTCGGTCGACGCCGACGGCGCCTGGCAGGTGGTGTGACGGATCAGCGCGCCGCCACGCGGCGCGCGCGGCTGCGCACGGGTGGCGTCGCGCCGCGCGCGGCGATCGCCAGCGCGTCGTCCCACACCGCATGGATATGCGCCACCTCCGCCTCGAAGCGTTCGAGGAAGAGCCGCGCCTGCGCGGTCAGCGTGCGCCGCGCCGGCTGGATCAGCACGAACTCCGCGTGCATGGGCGGATCGGCGAGCGGGTTCACGACGATATCGCCGGCCGTGATGTCGTTGACCGAGATCAGGCTCGGCAGCACGGTCACCCAGTCGGATCGCGCCACCAGCTCAAGGGTCCCGATCATCGCGTCCATCTCCAGCATGGCGTCGACCGCGACCCCATGGGTCTGGAAATAGGTTTCGAGATTGCGCCGCCGCACATTGTCGGGGCCGGGCACGATCACCTTGAAGGGCCGCAGCTCGCGCAGCCGCACCGGCGCGAGCGGGCTGAGGCCGCGGCGCGGGCCGGAGAGCAGCATTTCGCGGTCGCGGATCAGGAGGCGCGACTTCAAGCCGATGCGTCCCTCGAACGCCGGCACCACCGCAAAGTCGAGATCGTCGGCGAGCACCATCTCGGTCAGCAGGCCGCTATAGCCTTCAACGATGTGCAGCCGCACGTCGGGGTGGCGGACGACGAAATCGTCGAGCGTCGGCGCGAGCACGGCGCGCGTGAAGGTCGGCATCAGCCCGATGCGCAACTCGCCCGACACGAAGCTCGCGAGCGAGCGCGCCTCCTCGCCGGCGGTGTCGAGCATGCCCACCGCCTCGACGCAGCGCCGGTAATAGCGCAGGCCCGCGGGCGTCGGCACGACCCCGGTCGAGGTGCGCTCGAACAGCTTGACCTCGAGCGCGCGCTCGACCGCCGCGACGTGCTGCGAGATGCCCGATTGGGTCGCCTTCTCGCGCTCCGCCGCGCGGGTGAACGAGCCTTCCTCGCACACCGCGATGACCGCCCGAACCTGTCGTAGCGCAATCCCGGCCATTAGAATTCCTTATGTCTACGGCCATCGTATATTAATTCGGCTACGGGCGCCAATCGGATTAAATTATATGCAAATCCGAATCTGCGGGCCTCGGCGCGCGCGGATCGAGGAGGAGCGGCATGGGAACGGCAAATTTCGGCATCGCGGGCCTCGACTGGCAGCAGCGCGTCAACTGGAATCGGCTGCGCGAATACCGCATCGAGCGCGCGCGCACGATGATGAAGAAGCACGGCCTCGGCGCGGTGCTGTGCATGTACGACGAGAACGTTCGCTACATCACCGGCACGCTGACGCCGGGCTGGAACCGGCTCAAGCCCGGCCTGCGCTACGCCATGCTGTGCGGCGACGGGCGGCCCATTCTGTTCGAGCAGGGCGACCTCGGCTTCCAGATCGAGCGCCATAGCCCGTGGATTCCGAAGGAGAACGTGCGGCACTCGTTCGCCTGGATCAAGGGCGCGGCCGGTCCGGCCTCCGTGCAGCAGGTCACCAAGTTCACCAAGGCGGTGATCCAGGCGATGAAGGACAACGGCGTCGCCGGGCAGAAGCTCGGCGTCGACTTCGTCGACATCAACATGATCAACATCTTCAAGGAGCACAACATCAACTGGGTCGACGGCATGACCCCGATGATGGAAGCGCGCGCGGTCAAGAGCGAGGACGAGCAGGAGTGCTTCCGCATCGTCGGCGCGATCGGCGATGCGACGCACTGGGAATGCATGAAGTTCTTGCGCCCCGGCGTCACCGAGAACCAGGTGACCGCGCACCTGATGGAGTACCTCTACAACATCCCCGGAATGGAGGACGTCGAGGACGTGATCGTGTCGTCCGGCCCCAACACCTGGCCGAACTGGCGCAACTTCTCCGACCGCATCATCCAGCCCGGCGACATCGTGTTCATGGATTTGGCCGCGCTCACCTGGAATGGCTACAAGTCCTGCTATTACCGCACCTATTGCGTCGGCAAGGAGCCGTCCCAGGAGCAGAAAGAGACGTACGAGACCGCGCTCAAGTGGCTCTACGACTCGATCGGCGCCGTGAAGGTCGGCGCCACCACGCGCGACATCGCGCTCAAGTGGCCCTCCGCGATGGAGACCTGGGGCTACGAGGACGAGGACCAGGCCGCCGCCAACCTGTGGGGCCACGGCCTCGGGCTTGCGCAATACGATCCGCCGGTGATCTCGCGCATCTGGTCGCTCGATCATCCGATCGAGATCCAGGAAGGCATGACCTTCGCGCTCGAGACCCAGCACGGCAAGCGCTACCGCTACGGCGTGCGCATCGAGGAGATGCTGATCGTGAAGAAGGACGACATCGAGATCGTGTCGAACTTCCCGGTCAAGCAGATCACCGTGGTCGATCCGATCCCGGGCTACGGCGACCACGTGAAATAGGCATCGGCGTACCGAGCAGGAACAAAAGCTGCCCGCTCTGGTTGGCAGCGGAATGGCAGCGGCCGCGCAGACGTGTGGACCTGAGGTCAAATACATCTTGTGATTGTAAGATGCGTTAAGGCTGGCTCCGACCCCGACGAGAGTGAATGAGCGAAGCGCAGTACGTCATCCCCCTGGGCAGCGCGGCGGCGGTCGACATCGACCGCGTCGGCCCCAAGGCGGCCAATCTTGCAGCGCTCACCCGCGCCGGGCTGCCGACGCCGGGCGGCTTCTGCCTGACCGTCGACGCCTATCGGGCGCAGCTCGCGGCGATCGGCCTTTCGGATCTCGTCGCGCGCTTCGGCACGGCCGATCCGACCGAGCGCCGCCGCTTGTCGGTCGCCATCCGCCTCGGCCTCTATGAAAAGCCGATCGCGCCCGCCGTACTCGATCCGCTGATGGCCGCCTGGCAGGCGCAGCGCGCCGACACCGGCATGTCGTCGGCGGTGCGCTCGTCGGCGCTGATCGAGGACCGCAAGGGTGCGAACTTCGCCGGGCAGTTCGAGAGCTTCCTCGGCATCGCCGATGAGGCGGCGTTCCTCACCGCGGTGCGCGCCTGCTGGGCGGCGCTGTGGACCTCGCATGCGCGCCGCTACATGGAGAACCACGACCTCTCGCCGTCCGACACCGCAATGGCAGTGTTGATTCAACCGCTGGTCGACGCGCGCGCCTCGGGCGGCGGCTTGAGCGAGACGGCGGAAGGCCAGATGCTGCTGAGCGCCACCTGGGGCCTCGGCTCGGCGATCGCCCAGGGCGAGGTCGTGCCCGACCGCATCACGCTCACGCGCCAAGGTTTTCTGCGTAAGAACGAGCCTGGCCGCAAGGACCACCGCGAGACCTGCGGCCACGGCCAGGGCGCGGTGCCGCAGGCGGTGCCGAAGGATCTCGTCAACAAGCCCTGCCTCGACGCCGGCCAGGCGACGGCGCTCGGGCGCCTGTTGCGCAAGGTCGAGGAGATCTTCGGCATGCCGGTCGAGATCGAATGGGCGCTCGACGCGCAGGGGTTCAAGCTGCTGCAGGCGCGGCCGCTGCATGTCGAGCCGATCGTCGTGCCGGATGCGGTCTGGCTGCAGCATCCCGGCATCAACGGCCATCCGGCCGGTATCGGCTGGGGCTCGGGCCGCGCCGTGGTGGTCAACTGCGAGTGCGAGCTCGGCCGCGTAGCCCCGGGCGACGTGCTGGTGACGAAGGTTGCCGGCCCGGCGCTGAGCCACGTGTTGCCGCAGGTCGCCGGGGTGGTGGCGGAGCTCGGCGGCTCGACCTCGCACCTCGCCTCGCTCGCGCGCGAGCGCGGAATCCCAATGGTCCTCGGCGTGCTCGACGCCACCCGACGCATTCCGGACGGCTCGCAGGTCGCGGTCGACGGCGTCGCCGGCATCGTACGGTGGATGCGCTGATGCGGCCAAGAATCTTCGTCACCCAGCCGGTCGCCGAGAGCGCGCTCGCGCGCCTGCGCGCGGTCGCCGACGTCAAGGTCAACCCGGTCGCGGTTCGCGTCCTGCCCAAGAAGGCGCTGATCGCCGCCGTGCGCAAGCACGACATTTTGTTCTCGCTGCTGCACGACACGATCGATCGCACGGTGCTCGCTGCCAATCCCAAGCTGCGCGTCGTCGCCTCGCAGGCGATCACGCCGGACAATATCGACATCGCGGCCGCGACCGCGCGCAAGATTCCGGTCACCGTGGTGGCGCCGATCGTCGCCGAGGCGACCGCCGACATCAATTTCGGCCTCATGCTGATGGTCGCGCGCCGCATGGTCGAGGGCGATCGCCTGGTGCGCAAGGGCAAGTTTCCCGGCTCACAGTCGAGCCACCTCGCCGGCGTCGCGGTCTACGGCAAGACCATCGGTCTCGTCGGCGGCGGCGGCCGCATCGGCACCGCGGTCGCGCGGCGCGCGCATGGTTTCGGCATGCGCATCCTCTACTGGACGCCCAACCGGAAACCCGAGTCGGTCGAGCGCGAATTCCACCTCGAATACGTTTCGCTCGACCGGCTGCTCGCCGAATCCGACTTCGTGTCGATCCACTCGCCGCTGCGCACGGAGACGCATCACCAGATCGGCGAGCGCGAGCTCGCGCTGATGAAGCCGACGGCGTTCCTGATCAACACGGCGCGCGGGCAGATCGTTGACGAGAAGGCGCTGGTGAAGGCGCTCGCCAAGGGTACGATCGCCGGCGCCGGCCTCGACGTGTTCGAGCACGAGCCCAAGGTGCCGGCCGCGCTCCTCAAGATGCCCAATGTGGCGCTCACGCCCCATCTCGGCAGCGGCGTGGTTGAAGTGCGCGAGAAGATGGCGAATATCGTGGTCGACAATATCCTGGCGATCCTCGATGGGCGCAAGCCGCCCAACTGCGTCAATCCGGAGGTTCTTCCGGCTTGAGATTCATTGATTGGCGCATGTCCTTGTCGGCGAACCGGTCTCCACTTCGCCGGGACATGCGCTGGAGGAGATCATGGCCCAGCCCCTGATAGCGGTCACCGACAGCCCATTTCCGTCGCTCGATCCCGCCAAGCAAGCGCTGGCGCGGCTCGCGCCCGAATTCCGCATGGCGAAGAGCCCTTCGGCCGAGGACATTCTCGCCGTCGCGCGCGACGCCGACGCGATCCTTGTCACCTATGCGAAGCTCCCCGGCGACCTCTTGCGCCAGCTCACGCGCTGCAAGGCGATCGGCCGCTTCGGGCTCGGCGTCGACAATATCGACCTGCCGGCCGCCAAGGCGCTCGGCATCGCGGTGAACTACGTGCCGGATTATTGCCTGCGCGAGGTCTCGGACCACGCCATGGCGCTGCTGCTCGCGCTCGCCCGCAAGGTGACGTTCTCCAACAAGCTGGTGCAATCCGGCCGCTGGGAGGTGCCGCCGATCGTGCCGCTGCGGCGGCTCGAAGGGCAGGTGCTCGGCCTCGTCGGCTTCGGCAACATTCCGCGCACGCTCGCGCCCAAGGCCAAGGCGTTCGGTTTCAAGGTGCTGACACACGACCCTTATGTGAAACCAGATGCTCTCGCCGCGGCGGGCGTCGAAGGCGTGAGCCTCGATGATCTGCTCGCCCGTTCCGATTTCATCTCGGTGCACGCGCCGCTCATGCCGGCGACGCGCGGCCTGATGAATGCGGCCGCCTTCGCCAAGATGAAGAAGGGTGCGTTCCTGATCAACACGGCGCGCGGCCCGCTGGTCGACGAGGTCGCGCTCGTCGCCGCGCTCGACGCCGGCCATCTCGGCGGTGCCGCCCTCGACGTGGTGACGACCGAGCCGCTCGCCAAGGACTCACCGCTCATCGGCCGCGACAACGTGATCCTCACACCGCATACCGCCTTCTATTCGGTCGAGGCGCTCGACGAGCTGCAGACCAAGTGCGCGAGCGACGTCGCCCGCGTGCTGTCGGGAGAGAAGGCGATCTATCCGATCTCGGCCTAGCGTACTCCTCCCTCTCCCCACCCTCATCCTGAGGAGCATGTCGTCGCGCTTGCGACGACATGCGTCTCGAAGGACGAGGGTGGCCCGTGTGGTGCAGCGCAGCAGCGAGCGGCCCATCCTTCGAGACGCTTGCCGACGCGAAGCGTCGGCAAGCTCCTCAGGATGAGGTGGTCGTGAGGTGAGGCAGAAAGAGTCATCCTGATTTGGCCGGCGCTTCGCGGCTCTGCAGCGGCTTCTCCTCGAGCAGCAGCAGGCCGAGGAACGCGACCGTGAGGCTTGCCGCGGCGGCGAAGAACACCCGGCGGAAGCCGTCCGCCGCGACTGCGCCGAGCGCCGTCGCGGCGCCGGCCGGCACGCCGGTCAACACGATCGCACCGAAGATCGCGATCAGGATGGTGGTGTAGAGCGTGCGGGAGAAGTTCATCGTCCCGACCGCGGTGCCGAACTGGTGGATCGCGACCGAGTTCTGCAGCACGATCGAGCAGGCTGGCGGGACTGGCCCGAAGCCGATGCCGATCAGCGCCAGCAGCACCTCGAACTGCAACGCGCTGAGACGGTCGGCCGTGAGTGCCAGCGTCATCACGGCCGTGATCGCCAGCGCGAGCCCGGCCATCGGCAGCCACTTGTAGTGCGTCATCCGGCCGTAGACCTGGCCGGCGACCCCGGCCGAGCCGTTCACCGTCACCATCAGCACCATCAGGCTCAGGCCCGCATTGGTCGGGCTCATCCCGATCACGCTCTGCAGATAGATCGGCAGGAAGATATTGAGGCCGACGATCGAGCCCCAGCCGAAGCTGTTCATCAGGAAGGTGCAGCGCACCACCGGATCGCGCAGCATCGGCAGCGGGATCAGCGGCTCGGGCGCCGAGCGCATGCGGGCGATGAAGCCGCCGCCGAGCACCAGCGCGGCGGCGCCGAGCCCGAGAATCTGCGGCGAGCTCCAGGGATAGCGCACGCCGCCGAGGCTCAGCGCCAGCATGAAGGCGGTGCTTGCCGCCATGATGAGCAGCGCGCCGAGCACGTCGAGGCTGTGATAGCGCTCATGCCGCGGCAGCCGGCGCAGCAGGCGCCAGCTCAGCATCCATGCGGCCACCCCCATGGCGAGGCCAAGCGCGAAGATCACCTTCCAGTGCAGGTTCTGCGCGATGAAGCCGCCGAGCGCCGGCCCGCAGGCGCCGGCCGTCGTGTAGGTTGCCGAGAACCACGCATAGTACTTGCCGCGCTCGCGCGGCCCGGCGAGGTCGCCGAGCACGACCATGCCCATCGACGCCATGCCGCCGCCGCCGAGCCCGTGCAGCACCCGCCCGCAGATCAGGGTGGGCATGTTGGTCGCCGCAAGGCACACGATCGAGCCCACCATGTAGGTCGCGAGCGCGATCAGCACCGTGAGGCGGCGGCCATGGATGTCGCTGACCTTGCCGTAGAGCGGCGTCACTGCCGCCGAGGCGATCAGGTAGGCGGTGACCAGCCAGGGCAGGCTGTGCACGTCGCCGAGGTCGCGCCCGATGGTCGGCAGGGCGCTTGCGAGAATCGTCTGGTCGAGCGACGACATGAACACCGGCAGCAGCATGCCCCAGACGATCAGCCGCGTTTCGGCGTGGCTGAGGGCCGCAGGCGACGCCGGATGGGCGGTGGCGTCCATGGAATTCAATCCGCGGTCCAGCCGCCGTCGAGCACCAGCGCCGAGCCGGTCATCAGCGAGGAGGCGTCGGAGGCGAGAAATACGACGGCGCCGGTCAGCTCCTCGAGCTGGCCGAGCCGCCCGAGCTTGATCTTGCCGAGCACCTCGTCGCGAAACGCCTTGTTCTCGAAGAACGGCCGCGTCAACGGCGTCTCCAGGAAGGTCGGGCCGATGCTGTTGACGCGGATGTTGTCGGGCGCGAGCTCGACCGCCATCGCCTTGGTGAAACCCTCCATCGCGTGCTTGCTGGCGCAGTAGACCGAGCGGCGCGCGGCGCCGACATGGCCCATCTGCGAGGAGATGTTGATGATCGATCCGGACAGCTTCTCGGCGCGCAGGCGCAGCGCCACCGCCTGCGCCACGAAGAAGGCGGCGCGCACGTTGAGGCCCATGATGGCGTCGAAATCCTCGACCGTGACGTCCGCCAGCAGCTTTGGCCGATTCGTGCCGGCATTGTTGATCAGCACCTGATAGGGCGCCCGCCCGGCGAGCGCCGCGCGCGTCGCCTCGATGTCGGTGACGTCGAGCACGAGCGCATCGGCCGATTGCCCGCGCGCACGGATCGCCGCGGCCGCGTCCTCGATCTCGCTCTTGGTGCGCGCCGCGAGCGTGACGTGCGCGCCGGCATCGGCGAG
>DATBZM010000307.1:0-6350 GCA_036513175.1 Xanthobacteraceae bacterium
CGCATTCTCGGCGCGCCGCGGGGAAAGCCCGCGCCGGCGCTCGCCGCGTCCGGCCGCCGCCGGCTCCCGGCGCGGACGCCCGAGCAGATCGGCTTCCGCGTGCCAGCGCCGATCCCGGCGCCCGTGCCGTGGCGCGGCGGCGGCAGCGCCGCTGCCGGCGCGCCATTCGTGCGCATGCGCCAGCCGCATTCGCTGGTCGCGCGCTTCACGCTCGCGCGCCTCGCGCTCGTCGGCGTGCTGGCGCTCGTGGTCTTTGCGGGCGTCGCCGCGCTGAGCGGCGTCATCGTGCTGGTCGAGCAGGCGACGCCGGGCGCGGTGCGCCAGCTGGTCGCCCGCAGCGGGCTGCCGGTGCCGGCGCCGGCCAGCACCGCGCAGGATGACGGGATGGCGGTCGAGACGCCTTCGCTGGCGCGGGCGGAGACCGCCGGCATGGTGATCGACGGTGTGCTGATCCCGGAAAGCGAGCTCACCTTCGCCAAGGGCTATGCCAAGCGGCAGGCTGCCATCACGGCCGCCCAGCGCCAATCCGCCCGGATTGTCGCGGCGGCCGAGAAGGCGGAGAGCAGGCGGCCGAAGCACGTCGCCGCCTTGCGTCCGGTTCGCTACGGCCACGCGCGTCGCCACGTCGCCTATGTGCGCCATGCCGAACCTCACGCGGCCGCCAGCAGGCATGACACGGGCGAACGCCAGCAGGCGCCGCGTCATCCCGATCGGGCGCACGATCCGCGTCGCCTGCGTGGGCATGATCGCTATGCCCGTCTCGAGCCGCACGCTCGCATCGAGAATTTCTGAACGGCGAGGCGCCTACAGGGTGCCGCGTTTTTTCAATGGCTGCTTGCCTGCGCTGATTTCGTATGACCGAGCCTGGGTGTTCTCTTTTGCACAGTCTTGCTCGCACGTGCCCAGATTGATTGTGGTGGGAAGTTCGTGCTCAACTTGATCGAGCCGGTTGTCCCCAGCGTCGAGAAGAGCTGGGCCGATCAGCCGATTCATTGATTGGAGAAATCGTGATGTCAGCCCACATGCCGCCGGTGCCGCCTGCCAATCGCAGCAAGAAGGGAACCGGCGGTGATGCCCAGCCTGCGCAGGCTGATTCAAGCAAAAAGCCGCAACCGCAAAACACCTCCGAGCAGGGAGAGACTGCGAACATCAAGCAGAATACGACCAACAAAGGCTATTTTCACGGTCGGCGGGTGAAATAGATCGGGCCGCCGGGCGGACGAGATCCGGCGCAGAGGCGCGCCCGATACGCGCAGGCGGCGCTGGCTCAGACTCACTTGTCGAGGTTGTGCGCCTTCCGGCGCAAAAAAATCCTCGACCAGAAAGTCTGGTCGAGGCCGTTGTTACGCAAGGCCGGCAAATTACGACTGCTGCTGGCTCTTGGTATGCGCCTGGGTCGAATGCTCGTGAGCTGATTTGGACTTTTCAACCGCTTGCGCCGATTGCTGCTTTGCGCCGGCATGATTGTTGCTGCCGTGCTGGTCCGCCGCCGCCCGATGGGCCTTTGCGGCTTGCTCGTGATGTTCGGCCGCCTTCTGATGCATTTCCTTAGGCATGGTGTCTCCTTGCTGTTGGTGGCTGGGCATGGGAAACGGCCGATGGCCTCCATCGTTCCATCGCTCAGCTAAAATACGTGCAGGTGAATGATTCGCCGGCGCCTCGAAGCGAACACGTTTGCGAGCGAACGTCGCCAGTCCTGTGCCAACCGTTGCCCTCACAGAGAGCCGCCGGCCGCGTGGTCGCGCGCGATGATGTGGTGCGGCACGACAAGCCGCTCGGCGAGCGCGACCATCGCGTAGAGTGCGACGCCGAGGATGGTCAGCCAGACGATACCGGCGAACAGAAGCTGCGTGTCCATCGAGCCGTTGGCGACCATCAGCAAGTAGCCGAGGCCGGCGTCGCCGCCGACGAACTCGCCCACCACGGCGCCGACCACCGCGAGCGTGATGGAAATCTTGAGGCCCGCAAAAATCGCCGGCAGCGCGTCGGGCAGGCGGATCTTGAAGAAGGTGTCGATCGCGCCGAAGCCCATGGAGCGCGCGAGGTGGATTTTTTCCGGCTCGATCGCCGCGAGCCCGACCGCGGTGTTGATGACGACGGGGAAGAACGCGATCAGGAACGCGATCAGCACCTTCGGCACCATGCCGAAGCCGAACCAGACGAGAAAGAGCGGCGCGATAGCGACCTTGGGCATGGCTTGCGTCGAGATCAGCAAAGGCAGCACGGCGCGCGAGAACGGCGGCCACAGGAAGATCATCAGCGCGAGCGGAATGCCGACCGCGATGCTCAGCAGGAATCCGAGCACGATTTCGAGCGTCGTCACCCAGGCGCCGGCGGCGAGCAGGGCGACATTCTTTGCCATCGCCGCAACGATGGCGCTCGGCGGCGGCAGCAGGAAGAGCGGCACGGCGAGGAGCCGCGTGCCCGCCTCCCACAGCGCCAGCAGCGCGACGATCACCACGATCGGCGCCAGCACCGCCGCGACACGCTCACGCACGGCCCGCGCGGCGCGGCGGCGCTCGACGCTTGCCTCGACTTCCTCGATGGGCGGCGCAATGGTCAGGTTTTCGGTTTCGCTCATCGCCCGCTCAATGCTCGCGCAGCACGCCGCGGGCGAGGAAGAGATCGAGGATCTCGCGGCTGTAATGCGCGAAGGCCGGCGTCTCGCGCATCGCCAGGGTGCGCGGGCGCGGCAGGTCGATGTCGATCATGCGGTCGATGCGGCCGGGCCGCGGCGTCATCACGATCACCTGGTCGGACAGAAACACGGCTTCCGCCACGCTGTGGGTGATGAACAGCACGCCGATGCGGCGCTCCGCGCACAGGCGCTGCAGGTCGAGCACGAGCTGGTCGCGCGTCAGCGCGTCGAGCGCGCCGAACGGCTCGTCCATCAGGAGCTGCGGCGGGTCGTGGATCAGCGCGCGGCAGATCGAGACGCGCTGGCGCATGCCGCCCGACAGCTCATGCGGATACTTGTGCTCGAAGCCCGCAAGCCCGACCGCGGCGAGCAGATCGCGCGCGCGCCGCTCGGCGGAGGCGCGGTCGAGCCGTTTCGCCTCCGCCTGCAGCATGACGTTGCCGAGCGCGGTGCGCCATTCGAGCAGCACCGGGCTCTGAAACACGATGCCGATCTCGGTGCGCGGCGCGAGGATGTCCTGGCCGTCGACCGCGACGCGCCCGCTCGACGGCGCCATCAGCCCGGCCGCGATCATCATCAGCGTGCTTTTTCCGCAGCCGCTCGGCCCGACGATCGAGATGAAGGCGCCGCGTCGTCCGGAAATCGAGACGTGATCGAGCGCCCGCACCATCCCGTCGCGGCTCGCATAGACCTTGGCGATGCCCTGCAGGTCGAGATAGGGCGGCGCCGTGTCAGGGGAGGCGAGGGTCATTCGCGCAATCTCCCGTCATGCCCGCGCATAGCCCCTCGAAGAACGGCTATGCCCGGCCATGACGGTGTTGTTACCGCCGCGCGTCAAATTCACTCCTCACGTCTTCTTCGCCTCCGCCGGCGGCGGTACGAATTCCGCGCCGGCCGGCACGAAATCGTTGGTGAAGAGCTGCGCCGGCGCGAGCGGCGTGGTGACGCCGCCGTACTGCTTGAGCACCTCGACGGTCTGCTCCCAATCCTTGAGCGCCATCCAGCCGAGCGGCTTGCCGGCCGTGTTCGGGGTGACCCAAGTCTGCCACGACAGCTCGGCCTCGCGCCGCGTCACCGCCGCATCGACGGTCGGCGAATATTTCTTCACGCTCGCGACCAGCTCGTCGGGATGCGCCCGCGCATAGAGGAAGCCCTGGAGGCTCGCGGCGACGAAGGCCTTGATCAGCGCCGGGTCCTCCTTGATCAGGTCGTTGTGCACGACGATGCCGTTGCTCACCGCGTTGACGCCGCAGTCCGCGTACCAGAACACGCGCACCCGCTTGCCGCCGCGGATCTCCACGGTGGGCACCTGGCCCTGCGCGAAGCCGGCGATCGCCGGCACCTTGCCGGTGATGAGCGCGGGCGGCGTGCCGGCCGGGTCGATGCTCACCACCTTGATCTTGTCGCCATCGAGATGGCAGCCTTTGACGAAGGCGGGCCATTGCTGGAACTGGGCGGAGCCGGGCGTGAGCGCGATGCTCTTGCCTTCGAGATCCTTCGGCGTCTTGATGTCGCCATCGGCGAGCACAATGACGGCGGTCGGGTTGCGTCGGTAGATGCCGGCGACAGTGCGGATATCGAGCCCCTTCGACACGGCGTTGCCGACCACGAAACCGTCGGCAAAGCCGAACTGGGTCGCCTTGCTGGCGACGAGCTGGGCGGTGCTGCCCGAGCCCTTGCCGGGACCGATGTCGACGTTCAATCCGGCCCGTGCGTAGAAGCCTTGCTCGTGTGCCATCATGAAGCCGGCATTGGGCCCCTGAAATACCCAATCGAGGCGCAATGAGATATCGCGCAGCTTGGCCTGCGCGAACGCCGGGCGCGCGAGCGGTGCCGCCGCGAGTGCGGCGCCGGCGCGGCGGAGGAATTGGCGTCGGGATGGTCGGGTCGGCATCGGGGTCATCATTGGCTCAATTCGACAGAGGAACTTGTGCTGCAGGCCGCGAAGCAAGGACGGTGCCAATGCGAATGGCGCGCGCATGGGCCCACTTGGGTCTCCGGGCGGCGCGGTCGCGTGGCACCGGCAAGCCGAAAACCGCCGCAATTCCCGGGACATCGCGGCTTCCGGCGGTCGAGGCTTCCATAGAAGGTCGGGAGCGTCAACGGCGCGCACCGGTTGCACGGCGGAACCGCGACTCGCAGAAATGAGTAACCCTCCGTAAGGGAAAATTAACAGCCCGTTAACCTCCTGGGTAAACATTGATGTGCGGTGGAACGCATGAGGCAAAGCCATGAAGACGCTGCCCACTGTCGGACCGGCCGCGAAAGTCGATGACGACCAGTTCAACCCCGAAGAGCTGATCGGGCGACTTTACCGCGCCAACGAAAGCACCGTGTTCGATCTCCTGCCCGAGCTGTCGCTGCAGGACCGCGCCTATTTGGCGATGTTCTGCTACCGCAAGTCCCACCTGCACCGCATCGGCCTCGCCATCGCGGCGACCTGCGATGAGAACGTGCTGGTGCAGACGTGGGGAACGGCGCTCGGCCAGACGCTGTTTGCCCAGTCGCGCGAGGCGCCGCCGGCGCCGCAACGTGTGCCGGGACAGCACCGCTCGAAGATCACGCTCGCCACCTTGGGCAGCCCGTCGTGGGTCGCGTCCGAGGACGACGGCGACGACGCCGACGACGAGGCCGGATTCACGATCCCGCTGAATTGAGCGTCAGCTTCCGGGAATAAGCCCCTTCGGCAGTGTGAAGCAGTACTTCGCGATGTCGCCCGCGCGCGTGAACCACACGCGCTCGCGGTTCTTGTGCTCGACGCAATGGCGGATTGCCTGGCGCAGCGGGCGCAGGCGGAACGGCTGGCCGACGACGAAGCCGTGCAACGCGAGCGCAAACACCATCGGCGCGCGCTCCGACTGCTCCAGCAATTCCTCGAACTGGTCGACGATCATGTCGGCGAACTCGCGCCCCGTATGGTCGCGCCACACCAGCGTGCCGGCGTCGTTGAGCTCCATCGGGTAGGGCACCGACAAGAGCGGACCGGCGCGGGTCTGCATCCAGATCGGCTGGTCGTCCACCGGCCAGTCGAGCAGATGGGTGTAACCGGCTTCCCTCAGGAGATCCGGCGTCACGCTCGATTCGAGCGCGCCCGGGCCCATCCAGCCGGTCGGGCGCACCCCGACATGCTGCGCGATCGTGTCGCTGCACTGCTTGATCGCGTTCGCCTCGTCGGCTTCCCACATGCCGCGCAGCACCTCGGCATTGGTGCGGCCGTGGCCGAGCACGTCGTCGCCGCGCGCCTTGATCTTGTCGACGATCTCCGGATAGTGAAGGCACACCTCGCTGTTGAGCAGGATCGAGGCGGGGAGCTTGAGCTCGTCGAGGATCTCGAACAGCCGCCAGTTGCCGATGCGGTTGCCATAATCGCGCCAGGCGAAATTGCGTGAGTTCTGCTGCCCCTCGCGCCGGGCCGGGTCCATGCCGATGCCGGCGCCGAACGCGAAATGCTCGATATTGAGCGCGACATAGAAGGCGAGCCGCTTGCCGCCCGGCCAGCTGTAGTCGGGCCGCTTGACGATCGGCGAATAGGCATAGCGGCCATGGCCGGGAAGCTTGAGCATCGAGATCTCCTTACGTTATCGGCGCGAGACTGGCGCGAAAATCAGCGTTGTTCAATGACTCGCGTTGCATGAACGCAGGAAGCGCCGCAAACTCGGCGCGCTCCCTCTCCCCGCCGAATTCGGGTTTACCCGAATTCGGCATCTATAAG
>DATBZM010000308.1:0-20580 GCA_036513175.1 Xanthobacteraceae bacterium
ATCAAGTACAAGAAGTTCATGCGGTGAGCGCCTGAAGGAGCGCGCCGGTGGCCAACGCGATGATGGTCATCCAACCTTACAGGTACCTGGGCATGTGGGTCTTCGACGACGAGCGCGTCGGCCTCATCCAGGAGCCGTTCGTGATGGGCATCCCGGCGATGATCGACGCCGTCGTGGCGAACATTCCCAGCGCAGAGGACGGATTTCGGCTCCTGTTTTCTGCCAAGCCGTTTCCGGAATTCCAGGAAGAGCTCGTGTGGGTGCGGGCCGAGTACGAGGGCAACTGGTACCGCCGGCGCAAGGGCGAGGCTGAGGGTTGGCTTTGTCCGGCGTTGCTGAAGTATTTCGACAAGGCACCGGAGAGGATTTACATCCGGTTCGAGCCGAAGGCCTGACCCGATCATGAGCATGCCGTACCTCGTCGCCGGACACGCGGCCATCGACAGGCTTCCCCTCGACAGCCGGCACATCGTCGCACAGGGCGACGCGATGGTGCTCGAAGGCCCATGGCCGTGGACCTCACTTGTCGTCGCGCGCGCGGACGAAGCGGAAGTCGAGGCCGCTCGCGCATGCGGGCTCGACGGCTATCTGGTCGACGCGCTGGCCGAGCCGGGCAGCGGCCAGGCGCTCGTGGTGGCGGCGCATCGCATGCTCGACCTTGAACGGTTCAAGCCCTATGCCGACCAGGTCGGCGCCGTGGTCGAAAGGTTCGGCGGCCGCTTCCTGGCGCGCGCCGCCAAAGCCACGATGCTGGGCGGCGATTTCCTGTCCGAGCGCGCCGTGATCATCGAGTTCCCGACCGCCGCCGACGCGGTCGCGTTCTATGTCTCCGACATCTACGCGCCGCTCATCGCGATCCGCCACGCCACGACCGATCCGCGCTTCCTCATCATGGCGCGCGATGGCGCCCTGCCGGCGGCGGCGCGCGCCGCAGCCGAGAGCTACTTGCGCTCGCATCCCGCTTCGGCGCATTGAAAGGCACATGATTCGCAGCGCAGCGCGATTCGCCTCTCTCATTGCGACGGCCGTGCTGGTCGCGGTTGCGATCGGCGGGGCCGCGCATGCGGCCGCTGACGCGGACTTCACGGCTTTCGTGCAATCGCTGTGGCCTGAGGCTCAAAAGCTCGGCGTCTCGCGTGCGACCTTCGACAGTGCGACGCGCGGCCTCGAACCGGATTTCGACCTGCCCGACCTCGTCATCCCGGGCCGCGTGCAGCGGCCGCCCGGCCAGCCTGAATTCGTGCAGACGCCGGCGGACTATCTCAAGGAGTCATCGTTCAAGCGGCTCGCCGAACACGGCCGTAAGCTCTATGAGGAGCGGCGTGAGACGCTCGCCCGCATCGAGCGCGAGTTCGGCGTTCCCGGCACGATCATCCTGGCGATCTGGGGCCGCGAGAGCGACTACTCCACCCACTATGGCGGCCGCGACGCGATCCAGATGATCGCGACGCAGGCCTATACGGGGCGGCGCAAGGACTTCTACCGCGACCAGCTCCTTTCCGCGCTCAAGATGCTGCAGGACGGTGTGCCGAGGAGCGAGATGCGCTCGTCCTGGGCCGGCGCCATGGGGCTGACCCAGTTCCTGCCATCCGAGTACTATAAGTACGGCGTCGACTTTGACGGCGACGGCAAGGTCGACATCTGGACCTCGGTGCCCGACGCGCTCGCCTCGGCCGCCAAGCAGCTCGTCGGCGAGGGCTGGGAGCGCGACAAGCCTTGGGCCTACGAGGTGCGGGTCCCGGCGAACGTCGATTGCACGATCGCGGATCCCGACCGCAAGATGCCGCTTTCCGACTGGCTCAAGGCCGGCTTCACGCTCGCGCACGGCCGCAAGCCGCCGGCGAAATATCTGTCGGAGCCGGCCTCGCTGATCCTGCCGGCCGGCACCTACGGGCCGGGCTTCCTCATCTTCCATAACTACTTTGCGATCAAGGAATACAATTTCTCCGACCTCTACGTGCTGTTCGTCGGGCACTTGTCCGACCTGATCGGCGGCGGCGGGCCATTCGAGGCGCCGTGGCAGCCGGTGGTGCAGCTGCGCACCGCGCAGCTCGAAGAGATGCAGAAGCGCCTCACCGCGCTCGGACTCTACGCCGACAAGCTCGACGGCAAGGCCGGCATGAAGACGCGCCTCGCGCTCGGCGCCTATCAGAAGGCGAACCGCCTCAAGCTCGACTGCTGGCCGACCGCCGGCGTGCTCGAGCACATGCGGGCACGCTGAGGTCTCGTGTCCCGGGCGCGGCGCAGCGTGGAGCAAGGCGGAACGGCGCGCTGCAGGCCCGGGACCCAGGGGCGACAAACGAAGCCGATGGGCCGCGGATCAGCACTGCACCACTTCGCGCTGCGTGATGCAGTGCATCCGGGGCACCCTGCCTCACCCGTGCGCGGCGCCGCTCTGCACCACCGGCGCAATGCCGTTGAACTGCGCCTTCTGCTCGTCCGAGAGCGAGGCGTAGAAGTCGTTGAGCGCCGCGTGCACGAGCTTGACGGCGTCGAGCAGCACGTCGAGGCGCTTGGCGACCGCGGCGAGGCGGGCGGGCGGCGTCGCCGGCGTCGTGCTCGGGCAATCGGCCTTGAGCATGCCGGCTGCCTTGGCGCTCGCGTCCTTGAGCTTGGCGAGCAGCGCCTGCTGCGCGTCGGTCGGATGCACCGCCTTCTCGATCTGCGCCTGCGGCCAGGTCGGGATGGGCGCCGCATTCGGCCCGCAGGCCGACGCCGTCACGCGCGGGGCGTTGGCGTCGCCATGATTGATCCCGTTGACCCGCGCCTTCTGCTCATCGGTCAGAGAGTCGTAGAACTTGTCGAGCGGGTCGCGAATGAGCGCGACCGCCTGCACCATCGCGTGCACGCGATGCTCCATCGCGGCGAGGCGGCCGGTCGGTGTGTAGGCCACGTCTGACGGGCAGGCCGCCTTGATCAGCTCGGCGCCTTGCACCGAGGCGTTGCCGAGCGCGTCGAGCGCGGCGCGCTGCTGATCGTTGGGCGAGACGGCGGCGCTGATCTTGTCGATCGGCAGGTCGACCACCTGGGTGTCGCCGCTGCACATCGCGCTCCATTGCGTCGGCTGGGCGGGCTGGCTCGGCGTGTTGCGCACGATCGAGCCGGTGTGGGCCGGGGCTGGCGTCGCCCAGCCGACGAGGCCGTCATAGCCATAGGGCGAGAACATCGCGCCGTAGATGTCGCCGTAGCCATAGGCCCAGAACGGGTCGTCGTAGTAATCAGGGCCATAGTCCCAGAGCACGTCGTAC
This sequence comes from Xanthobacteraceae bacterium, assembly GCA_036513175.1. Lineage (GTDB taxonomy): Bacteria > Pseudomonadota > Alphaproteobacteria > Rhizobiales > Xanthobacteraceae > JAVDCA01. The sequence continues at coordinate 3,249 of DATBZM010000308.1, forward strand.
CAGAGGTCGTCATAGAAATAGGGCCAGAACAGCGGGCCGGCCCAGCCGAAGAAGAAGCCGCGGCGATAGCGCCACCAATCGCCGCGCGAATGCCAGTTCCAGGCGTGCGCATGCGCGAAACCGGCCCGCGTGGCCGGTGCGAAAACGCGCGCATTGGCGCGCAGCGCCCGCGCCGCGAAGTTACCGCGGGTGATGCCGATGCGGTTCACGCCGCTGAAACGACCGACCCGCAAGCCGCCGATCGAGCGGCCGCGAAGTGCGGCGTGCGAAAATGATCGACCGGCGAACGACCGGGCGGCGAAATGCGCGCCACCGAAATGCGCGCCACCGAAATGCGCGCCGCCGACATGCGCACCGCCAACATGCGCGCCGCCAACATGCGCGCCGCCGTGGCCGCCGCCGCGCGCCGCGACGCTTGCCGGCAGGGCGAGCGCGACGATCGCGGCACCTATGACGGCGAGAATGCAGGTGCCTGTTCTGGAGATGCTGACCTTGGGAATGATCTTGGGCATGACACACACTCCTTGGTGCCAATTGCGGTCGTCCCCTCATGCAGCGCCATTGGCGCATTCGGATTGTAATCGACTTGGGCGCCGCAAGCGACGGCGACGCTCGCGCGCAACTAGGGTCTTGGCGATCAGGCGCATCTGCGCCATGGCCGGTGCGCCGCAAAACAAAACCGGCCGGCTCTGGCGAGCCGGCCGGTCGCTCCGCGCCCACTCTCCGGCGCGGATCAAATCCCGACGTGGAGGCTTACGGGCACCAGAAGAACTGGCGGTCCGACGTGTGCTGATAGCCATCCGGACCAACCCACTGACGCGGCGCCCAGAAGCCCGGACCATTCGCGCAGGCGATCGGCTGCCGATAGGCCACGCCCGGCGCGCCATAGCCCGGCGCGGGGCCCGGACCGTAATAGGCCGGGGGTGGGGCACTGTTCGCGATCGCGCCGCCCACGATGGCGCCCGCGATGACGCCACCGACAACGCCGGCGCCGACTGCGCAGCCGAAGCAGCGCGCCTCAGCCGTGGTGGGTACGGCCAAGGTGGCCAAGGCAACCGCGGAGGCCGCGGCCAGGGCAGTGAGTGTCTTCGTCATTTGTCCCTCTCAGGGTGTCCCTTTCAGGTGGTGGCGATCGGCTGATACCGAACGCGGATTCGCAGCGCGTGCCATCCTACGGGCAACTGGAACCGAGGGGAAGGAAGCCCGGCAATTTGTCGGAAATTTGTTGCGGCGCGCAGAAGCGCCAACTTATTGCCCTGCACAAACGCCGACGCCGGACGGTTTCCCGCCCGGCATCCTGTCAGCCTGTGCTAGATGAACAAATCGTCAGCGACACACCCGGTGCCAATTCCAGCCATAGGGCGTCCACACCCGTTCGCGCCAGCAGTCGCCATAGCCGCCATAGTAGGCGTAGGGGCCGCCGTAGTAGCCGCCGTAGTAATACGGACCGCCACCATAGTAGTAAGGGGCTGCGAGCGCGCCGCCGATGATGGCGCCGGCCGCAAGGCCGCCGACGAACGGTCCGGGGCCCCAGTGGCCGCCCCAGCGCGCCTGCGCCTGTTGCGGAACCGCGACCGCCGCAACGGCCATCGCCGCGGCTGCCGCGAGAGCTGTCAGGGTCTTGGTCATGCACATACCTCGCTAAGGTTGATCTCTTCCCTGACAAGGGAACGTCTGGCGCAAGCCGCGGTTCCGGCGCCCGGCAACGCGCACGTTCGTCTGGCGTTCATGTTCTCGATTTGGTGAACAAAACGCATCCGCGCGCACGACGATATGATGACGATCGTGCGCGGCATGGCGCACGTCGCTACGGTATCGGCAGCAGCGGCTTCTTGTCCGGGGCGAGCTGCATGTCGACGGCGCTGAGCAGCGCGGCGGTCCCGGCGTAGTTGCCCATCAGCAGCACGAGATCGACGAGCTTGTGCGGCCCGAACGCGGCCTTGAGCGCCGCGAAGGTTTCCGGCTTCACCTTGTGGTCGCGCCACAGCTCGCGGCCGAAATTGATCACGGCGGCATCGGTCGGCTCAAGCCCGTCCGTGCTCTTGCGATACTTGATGACGTCGATTACTGCCTGCGGCACGCCCTCTTTCAGCGCCTCGGGCTCGTGCGCGACCCATTCGAACTGGCTGTCGAGCTCGCGCGCGGTCGACAGGATCGCGATCTCGCGGATGCGTGGCGAAATGCCGGCCTCGAAGCGCAGGTAGCGGTTGATCGCGCGCAGGTGCTGCGTCGTGCGCGGACTGTAGAGCTGGACGCCGGCCGGACCGCGCAGTCCGACGATCGTCTCGCCCGGCGTCATCGCGCTGTCGTAGGTCTTGCGCGCGGCTTCGTCGAGCTCCTCGCGCTTGAGCAGCGGCAGGCGGAAGCCGGAATTGGGATCGATGTCGGACGGCATGCGGGTCTCCGTGCGGGACGAGGCGGTTTGGGCGAGGAGGGGAGGCGAGGCCGCGACGAGCGCCGCGGCGGCGGACAGGAGAGCCACAAAATGTCGGACGCGCAAGCGATGCATGGCCGGCCTCGCACTCAGTGCTTGTTGTCGAAGAAGCGGTTCGTCGGCCGCGGCAGCCCGAGATTCTCGCGCAGGGTCGTGCCCTCGTACTCATGGCGATAGAGGCCGCGCCGCTGCAGCTCGGGCACCACGCGGTCGCAGAAATCGTCGAGCCCGCCCGGCAGGTAGGGGAACATGATGGTGAAGCCGTCGCTCGCCTCGGTCGCGATCCACTCTTCCATCTCGTCCGCGATGGTTTTCGCCGTGCCGACCATGGCGAGGCCGGAATGGCCGCCGAGCCGCTGCGCGAGCTGGCGCACCGTGAGGTTCTCGCGCTTCGCCAGCGCGATCGCGCGATCGCGCCCGCTCTTGCTCGCATTGCTCTCCGGGATCTCGGGCAGCGGTCGGTCCGGATCGAACTTCGAAGCGTCATGCCCGAGCGCGATCGAGAGCGAGGCGATCGAGTTGGCATAGTCGACCAGGCTGTCGAGCTTCGCCCGCTTCGCCTTTGCCTCCTCGACGGTATCGCCGACCACGACGAAGCAGGCCGGCATGATCTTCATGTGCTCGCGCAAGCGGCCGGCCTTCTCCATGCGGCCCTTCACGTCGGCATAGAACTCGCGGCCGGCCGCGATGTTCGACTGCGCCGTGAACACGGCTTCCGCGGTCTCGGCCGCGAGCTGGCGACCCGAGTCGGAGGCGCCCGCCTGCACCACGACCGGCCAGCCCTGGATCGGGCGCGCGATGTTGAGCGGGCCACGCACCGAGAGGTATTTCCCCTTGTGGCCGAGCACGTGCATCTTGGCGGGATCGAAGAAGATGCCGTGCTCGACGTCGCGCACGAAGGCGTCGTCGGCCCACGAGTCCCACAGGCCCGTCACCACGTCGTAGAACTCGCGCGCGCGCTTGTAGCGCTCGCCGTGCTCCATGTGCTCGTCAAGGCCGAAATTGAGCGCCGCGTCCGGGTTCGAGGTGGTGACGATGTTCCAGCCGGCGCGCCCGCCGCTGATGTGGTCGAGCGAGGCGAAGCGGCGGGCGATGTGATAGGGCGCGTCGAACGTGGTCGAACCGGTGGCGACGAGGCCGATGCGCTCGGTCGCCTGCGACAGCGCCGAGAGCAGCGTGAACGGCTCGAACGAGGTCGCGGTATGGCTGCGCTTGAGCGCATCCATCGGCATGTTGAGCACGGCCATGTGGTCGGCCATGAAGAAGGCGTCGAATTTCGCCGCCTCGAGCCGCTGGATGAGCTGCTTGAGGCGCGCGAAGTTGAAGTTCGCGTCCGGCCACGCGCCTGGATAGCGCCACGCGCCCGTGTGAATGCTCGCCGGACGCATGAAGGCGTTGAGCTTGATCTGACGCGAGGGCATGGAGGAGTGCTCCCGATGGACCGCGCAATCGTCATGCCCGGGCATAGCCGTTCGAAGAACGGCGTCGCTTCGCTCGCCTATGTCCCGGGCATCCACGTCTTCGCGGCAAGGCATTAAGCAAGACGTGGATGGTCGGGACAAGCCCGGCCATGACGACGAATGTTTAGAGTAGGAGAACGTTGTGCGCGCCCACCCGGCACATCACATCGGCTTGATCTCGACCTTGCGGAATTTCACCACGCCCTGGCCGTACTGCAGGGCGATGCGGCCCTTGGCGTGCTTGCTGTCGGTTGCGCCGACGACCGTCTTGATGCCGTTGAACGTCACGTCGAAGCGCGCGCCCTTGGCGCTGATCTCGAACAGGCTCCACTTGCCGCCGGCCTTCACCACCTGCGAGGCGCTGGCGACGTCGACGATCGCGGCGGTCGCGTATTTCGGATCCGGCCGCTGGTCGAAGATGTTCACCTCGTAGGCATTCTTGCCGTTGACGACGTTCGGATCGGTGCAGCGGATGAAGACGCCGCTGTTGGCGTCATCGCTCACCCAGAACTCGGCGCGCAGCTCGAAGTCCGTATAATCATTCTTCGACACCTGGTAGCTGATCTTGCTCGCCTTGTCGGCGACCAGCACGCCCTCCTCGAGGCGCCAGTTGGCGTCGCCGATCGGGCTGAAATTGTCGAGGTTCTTGCCGTCGAACAGCGTGATCCAGCCCGCACCAGCCTGCGCGGCCGCGTGGCGCGGGAAGGTGGCGGCGGCGCCGACGAGCAGCGCAGACTTGAGCATGGTGCGGCGATTCATGGTCCGTCTCTCCCATCGCATGCGCCAAGATTTTCCCCGGCGCTTGGAAGGGACGATAGCACGCCTGCGCTAGCGTTTCTCCAGTCCGGCCTTCACGCGCACCGCTTCCCAGCGCACGAGCTCGTCGTCCATCAGCTTGCCGAAGGCGTCAGGCGTCGTGCCCTTCACCACCACGCCGACCTTGGTGAGGCGCTCGCGCACGCCCGGATCGGCGACGATCGCGTTGAGCGCATGGTTGAGTCTCGCGATCACGGCGAGCGGCATCCCGTGCGGGCCGAACACGCCGTACCACGTCGTCACGTCGTAGCCGGGCAGGAGACCCGACTCGATCGCGGCCGGCACCTCGGGCACGGCGGGAAAGCGGTCCTTGCCGGTGACGGCAAGGGCCTTGAGCCGGCCGGCCTGCACCTGGCCGAGCACGGCCGAGACCGTCTCGAATATCACGTCGACCTGCCCCGACAGGAGCCCGGTCAGCGCCTCCGGCGAGGTGCGGAACGGCACGTGCAGCATGTCGACGCCGGCGGTCTGCTTGAACAGCTCGGCGGCGAGATGCTGGGTCGCGCCGAAACCCGGGCTGCCGAACACGAGCTTGCCGGGCTTCTGTTTCGCGAGCGCGATCAGCTCGGCGACGTTGCTCGCGGGGAAATCCGGCCGCGTCACCATGATGAGGCCCGCGCTCGCGACCTGCGCGACCGGGTCGAAGGCGGTGCGCGCGTCGTAGTGCAGGGACTTGAGCATGACGGCCTGGATGATCTGGCCCGCCGTCATGATGCCGAGCGTGTAGCCGTCCGGTGTCGCGTGGGCGATGTAGTCGTTGCCGATCGTGCCGCCCGCGCCCGGACGATTCTCGACCACGATCGGCTCGCCGAGCTTTGCCTGCAGCTCCTGCGCCAGGATGCGGCCGACGATGTCGCTGCCCCCGCCGGGCCCGAACGGGATGACGAGGTGGATCGGCTGCGTCGGGTATTGCTGGGCGGGGGCAGGCGTTGCGAGCGCGAGCAGCGCGGCGAGCGCGATCAGTCGGTGCATGTTGTCGTCCTCCCGCGGTCAGTTGAAAACGCTCGTTTTTTTGACCATGGCTGTTCTGCCGTTCTGCCAAAATACCCCCAGGCCTGTCGAGGTTCGTCGCGTCACGTGTGCGCGCCGCGCCGGACGGAAAGCGCGCCGCCGCCGAAATCCGCCGCCACTGAAATCATTACGTTTTCTGGAATTGTTCTGCCAAAATCCGTTAGCGCGTGTAAAACCTTTATCATTCAACTTTTGATTGCGTATTGTGTCTGCGCGGGCACCGGCACCTCGTGCACTTTCATCGCCAGCGCGACCGACGTGTAATAGCCGAGCAGCACCAGCACCTCGGCGATGCCGTCGCGGCCGAGCGCCTTTTCGATCTCGGCGAACTCGGCATCGCTGAGCTTCGCGCCCGCGACCAGCGCGGCGGCGAAGCGATGCACGGCGCGCTCGTGCGGGTCCGTGAGCTGCGGATCGCGGCCGCCGAGCACCGCCTCGATGATCGCGTCGGCGAGCCCCGCCGCCTTGCCGGCGCGGATATGCGCCTGGCGCACATAATTCGCGTCCCAGTGCTGGGCGATGACGAGAATTCCGATCTCGACCTCGCGGGTCGAGAGCGCGCCGCGCTTGTTGAGATAAGTACCGATGTGCTCCATGCCGGCCGCAACGGTCGGCGAATGGATCCACACCTTGTACGGCCCGAGGATGCGGCCGCGCCCGGCGGTGAGATTGTCAAAAACGGTCTTCTGCTCGGCGGTGAGCTGGTCGGGCGGGATGTCGGTCAGGCGGTTCATGTGAGGTCCATTCAAGGGAGCGGCGCGCGTGCGCGCAATGCACGGACGGAAGCGAAATGCCGGCATTGGGTCAAGCGGCGCAATGATGGCCGGCGGCGTGCCCGCCGCAGCGTTCGACATGGTAGCATGCTGCTTTGCGCCCGCCTTGATTGTTCAGTTCGACAGAGCGACTTACGCGAAAGCATAATTTGAACGTAATCAAAGATTGTATCCCGCGGACGCCCACCGCATGCGGTGGAAACCAGGGAGGATGCGATGACCGAGAGCAAGGCAGTCGCGGACGTTGGACCACCTGCCGAAGCGGGCGCGGAGCTTGCCGCCGCGCCGCCGGTCGCGGTCTTCCAGGGCTACGACAGCGTGACCGGCGGCGGAATGGCGACCGCGCTGACGGGCGAGACCCGCACCACCGGCGGGGAGAGCAGCCTGCACTACCGCGTGTGCGAGGACGTCGACGGGCTCGCCGAGGCGCTCGAGATCAACCAGTCCCTGTCGATCAGCTTCGGCCCGTTCGGCAGCATCGACGAGAAGATGAAGTTCGTGCAGAAGCTCAACGTCACGACGCACAGCACCTCGATCGTGGTGTATGCCAAGCATACGGTCGGCAGCGACACGATGACCGACGTGGCGCTCAAGCCCGGCAGGACGCCGCCGGTCGGCAGCGCGGCGCTCAAGGCATTCTTTCGCGGCTTCGGCGACGCCTTCGTCAGCTCGATCACGCGCGGCGGCGAATACTACGCGGTCTACACCTTCTATGCGCAGACCCGCGACGAGCAGACCGAGCTCGAGGTCGAGATGAAGGCGCAAGGGATCTTCGAGGGCGTCACCCTCGACGCCGCATTGCAGGTCAAGCTCAACAAGTTCACCTCGTCGTCGAAGACACGGGTCTCGGTCGAGCAGCGAATATCCGGCATCCTCAATCCGACGCTGCCGAGCGCCGACAAGATCATCGAGTTCGCCGGAAAGTTCTCCTCGCTGCCGCTCGACTCGCCGACCGTCATCCGGTTCGACACCAGCGGCTACGAGCACGTGCCGGATTTCGGCGACTTCCAGCCGATCGCCGACAACCGCGATTTCTTCGTCGGCGACGAGGTCGTGGCCGGGCTCACGGCCTCGCTCGTCAAGCTCCAGGCGCTGCAGAACCAGATCGCCTGGCTGCAGCGCGTCTACGCGTATTACGGCGGCCATACCGACGCCAAGGTGAACGAGGTCGCCGGCAGGGCGCAGGGCGATCTGGCCGCGCTCAACAAGCTGCTGCACGCCTATCACAACGATCCGACCGCGGCCTTCACGGCGCCCGCCCTGCCGTCGCTCGCGTTCGGCAGCCCGTCGCTCGCCTATGCGATCAACGAAAGCCCGGCGCAGGGCGGCGCGGGCGGCGCCCCGTTCAACGACGTCGACGTTCTCGCCTTTGCGTCGCGGCAGACGCGCGTCAGCGCGTTGCAGCTGCGCACCAGCAGCTATGTCGAGAAGCTGCACGTCGGCTACCAGGGCGCCGCCGGCACCTGGGAGGCCGATCACGGCGGCGACGCCGGCACGTTGACCAGCGTGCTCACCCTGCTGCCGGGCCAGTTCGTCACCAAGATCGCGGGCCGCTCCGGCACCCGGGTCGACAACCTGCAGATCACCGTCAGCGACGGCCGCAGCGTCGGCGGTGGCGGCGGCGCCGGCGGGCCATTCGAGTGGTCGGTGCCGAAGGGCTCGTTCGTGCTCGGCTTCGCCGGCCGCAGCGGCGGAAACCTCGATCAGGTGCGCGTCGTCTACGCGAGCTTCCAGGCGGCGACGTGGGCGTAGCTATTCGAACACCGCCACCGCGCGGATCGGCGAGCCGGTGCCCCCGCGCCACTTGAGCGGCAGGCCGATGAAGCGGAACTCGCCCGCGCCGAGCAGCGCCTCGAGATTGCACAGGCTCTCGATATGGGTGATGTCGAGCTCGAGGCAGGCCTTGTGCACGAGGGTGTTGACCATGCCCTCGGGGCCCGGTCGCATCGAGTCGATGCCGAAATGCACGATGCCTTGCGCCGCGAGCCATTCGGTCGCCGCGACGTCGACGCCGGGATTGTCCGTCGCATAGGCCTTGCCGGGAAACGTGCGCACGTGGTGGCCGGTGCACAAGAGCACCGTGCCCTTCTTCGGAACCGGCACGCCCGCCTTGGCGACGGCGGCCTCGAGATCGGCCGGCGTGATCTCGGCGCGCGGCGCGATGTGGCGCAGGTCGATGCAGATGCCCGGCACGATGCAGTATTCCAGCGGATACTCGTCGATCGGCGTCCCGTTCGGCCCGAAATGGCGCGGCGCATCGATATGCGTGCCGCCGTGATCGGGCATGGAGAAAAACATCACGCTGTTGCCGTGCACGCCGCCGTTCTCCGCCTTCGACTCCTCATGCGTCTTCCAGATCCCGTGGATGATCGGCGGCTGGCCGGGATAGCTCGGCGTGCGGTGGTAGAGGTCGCGGCTGAGATCGACGATTTTCATGGATGGTTTCCTGGAAGGTGTAGCCCGCATGGAGCGAAGCGGAATGCGGGGACAGCGTCAACCAGGGGAATGCTGTCCCCGGATTTCGCGGAGTTCACCCTTGGGCTTGCCGAAGGCAAGACCCGAGGGCTCCATCGGGCTACGCGATCCGGTCTACGTGCTCACTCGCTGTCCTGCACGTCGGTGTCCGGCCGGTCGCTGCCGCGCGCGGTCTCGCTGTGCCAGCGGCCCTGCGCGTCCTCCCACTCGATCGCCTCGGTGCGCCCGGGCGTGCGCTGCTCGGCGGCGGCGCGGCGCGCTGCGGCGAGCGCCTCGCCATGGGTCGCAAACGGCTCGGAAAAGACGCCGTCGACCGTATAGGCCCAGCCTTCGTCGTGGCGCACGACCTTGTATGTGACGTGGGACATGGAAGCACCTGCGGGATGGAGCGCTGGGAACGACGTTAACGCCGAGCATAGCACCTTGCGCATGTTCCGGCGAAGTGGGCGCCGGTTCGCCGACAAGAACATGCGCCAAATAGAGAATCTAGAGCACGTTCCGATTCCGAAGGAACGGAACGTGCTCTTGCGCGCCACGAACGTAGGCGGGGTCAGGCCTGGGCTCAGTCGCGCGGCGGCTTCGGCTGCAGGGCGGTTTGGCGCAGCCAGTCCCAGGTTTTCTCCAACAGCTTCTTCTCGAACCGGTTCGGGCTCGCGACGGCTCGTTCGATCACGCGGGTTTCCAACGGCGGGCTCGCGACGTGGGCGAGGCGGTCCGCCGGCAGCGGCGCCGCGAAATCCACCGGCGCGACAAGCTCCGGGAACGCGGGTACTTGCGGCTGCGGCACCGGCAGGGCGCGCGGGCGCCGCACGATGCTCTTGCGCTGCGGCCGCACCGCGCGGCGGATCGCCAGCGACCCGACCTGTCGGAGGAAGACCTGCTCGCGCGCATGGCTGAGCCGCTCGATCGCTTCCTCGAGCGCGAGCCACTCGATCGCCTTCACGTCGCGCATCAGCTCGCCGACCGGACCGCCGAGCGCCTGCATGCGCCAGAACTGGACGATCTTCTGCCGCCCGCCCGTCTCGTAGGCGAGCGTGCCGAGAAACTCGTGGATCGCCACGCGATGGCCGGTCTCCTCGAGCACCTCGCGCCGGGCTGCCGCGATCGCGCTTTCGCCGGCGGCGAGCTTGCCCTTCGGCAGCATCCAGGTGCCCATCTTGCGCAGCTGCACCAGGGCGATCTCCGGCTTGCCGTCGTGGCGCAGCACGATCCCGCCGGCCGCGAGGATCGGCCCCCTCGTCTTGTCCTTGCCTTCCTTCATAGCTGATTCACGTCACTGCATTTGCGTCATTGCACTTGCGTCGTTGCATTCGCATCGGCGCGGCGATCATCGCCCAGCGCCGACGTCGCATCTTCTCCATACGCTGCTTCGCGATCGGCGAGAAGCGTAAACGCCAATCCTGCGCGCGCCGCGCGACAGAATGATGATCGTCGATGCGATCGATGTCGCCGCGACGGGGATGGTGCGGAAGACGTCGCGCGAGGCGCGCACACGACTCGAACGCCCTCGCGGACGACATCGGTTCCGTCGGGTGTGCGTCAGGGTTCCTCGCGCCAAGTCGGCTGGCGACGCCCGCGCGCGGCGGTTGGAAAAGATCGCGCGCGCCTTGACGCGCACGATGAGCTGAGCGCCGACGGTGCGTGTGAGCCGCATTGAAAGCGATTGCTGCGTGCGATGCAGGAACGTCAAATCGGCGGCAAGAGAGGACGCTCTTGCGGATTCGGGATGTGCTGTGTCTTGGGCGGCGGCGGTACTCCAATCCAGGGTTTCGTGCCATCGACGAGGAATTCGACAGGCGCGCGGACGCGAGCACGCCACGGCGTCATGTCGATCGCGCGCGGGCGCGGCGAGATGGCCCATGAACAAACCCGAACAAATTTGCGTCCGGTCGCGCCATTCGCGCTAAGGTGCGGCTTCGACTCGAACGGAGGAAACAACCATGCGCTTTGCGTCCCATATTCGTGCCGCCCTGATCCCGCTCGCCGCGATTGCGGGTCTCGCCGCAACATCGCCCGCGCGCGCCGACGAAGGCCATATCGAGTTCTCGGTGCTCAAGGCCGGCTGGGTAATCGGCGGTTCGGGCGGCAGCGGCTCGCTCAGCTTCCACGGCCGGAACTATCCGGTCAGCATCGGCGGCATCTCGGGGGGCTTCGTGTTCGGCGCCTCGGAGACGCATTTCCGCGGCCGCGTGTACGGCATCCGCAGTCCCTGCGACGTGCAGGGCGGCTATGTCGCGGGCGGAGCCGGCGCCGCGGTCGGCATCGGCGAGCAGGGCATCGTGCTGCACAACGACAAGGGCGCCGAGCTGCATCTGCTCGGCCGCCAGGTCGGCCTGCAGGTCAATGCGGATCTCAGCGGGTTCGCCCTCTCGGTGGGGGGGTGCCGCTGATCGGGCGTCATGCATGCGCAGGTCGGAGCAAGCCGACCTGCGCCGTGCCGCTTACTCGGCCGGGCTGCGCTGAGGCTTGCCCTCGCGCGGCAGCTTCACCGGCACGAAGCGCGCGTCGCTCGCCGTCGTGGTCTGGCCCGAAGCGGCAACGCGCAGCAGGGCTTCCAACCGCATGATGAAGATTTCCGCCAGCATGGTCGTGCTCCCTCGCTGGAGTTGATGACGCGAGGATTGCACGGCGCCGCAACCCGCGACGTGCGTTTTCGCACACCGCGGACGGCGCCCAGGCGCCGGGGACGCTATTTCGGCAGCGCCGCCTGGATCGCTTTCCAGTCGAACCGGCGGGCGAGCGCGAACGCCTCGTCCTCGGCGACGCCGTTGAACGAGAAGCTGAACAGCGCGTTGTCGGCGAGCCCGACCAGGATCGCGCCGGACTTGTCCTTCGCCGTGTAGGTGCGCGCGAGCTTGATGCCGTCGACCGTCTCGGTGCTCATGTGCGCGTCGGCGGTGTCGAGCTTCATTCCGGACTGGATCATGGCGAGCCCGCCTTGCGCCGCCGGTCCCGTCACGATGCCGGCATTGACCCGCGCGGTGCCGCGCCGGTACTCGCGGGTCGCCGTCATCATGGCCATGCCGGGCACCTGCATCGCCATGCCGTCCGGCTTGTTGCCGGTCCAGCCCGGCAGGTCGACCAGCAATGGATACAAGCGCTCGTAGGCCTGCTCGGCGCGCGCCGCCGGTGAGGCGAGCAGTGCGGCGGCCGGCAACGCGGCGAGCGTGAGGCGAAGTGCACGGCGACGGTCGATCATGTGAGCCCCCGATATCTGAGATTGGTGAAGCGTAGCAGCGAGACGCGGGGTGGGGAATACGGACGGATGCGTGCCGGCGGCGGCTGATGGAAACCTCATCGGCAGGATCATCCGAACTTGCGCGGCCGCGGGCGCGGCAGCTCAGCGGCGGTTCCCCGGCTCGCGACCCGGGCCTTCACGTCGTCGAGCGGTACTGCCTCTTTAGCCGGGACAGGTTTGCCCAACGTAAGAGCGCCCCCGTTGCGCGACGCCGCGTCGGCAAGGCATGGTGCGAGCGTCGCGAAAGGTTGCGCGCCACCGGCGAAGAGCAGGATGAAAGGCACCGTCGAACATACCCCCGGGCGGCTGGTCGTGCGGCTCGGTGCGTTCTTTCCGCACGGCGCGACCTGCGTGTTCGACAAGACGACGGGCCGCGCCCGATTCGAGCGGCGGCTTTTCTTCGTTCCGCGCAAGACGATCGACGTTGCGCTCGCCGACGTCGTCGCGTTCGAGGTGGTCGAGGTCTTGCCGCCCCTCAACAGCTTCGACCCGCGCGTCGTGCTCGCGTCGGGCAAGCGCTTCTATCTCTCCCCGGCGAATACGCGCGAGGAGACTCGCGAGGTTGCGCGACAGGTGCGCGCCTTCCTCGGACTGTCGCAACAGATCGGTTCGTAGGGTCCGGCTCGGACTGACTACAAGCTTGATTTCTGGCGCTAAATTTAGCGCGCGTCCCGGCGAAAGCCCGCTCCGGACTTAATCCGGGGTGAACGCCGCCTTGTTGACAATGACGTGCGCAACTCGGGCTCGATCAGACGACGCCGAGGCGAGACGCGATATCGCGCGCGGCGCTTTCCGGCGACTGGGGATCGAACTGCACAACCTGCGTAGACGCGAAGTCGGCGGGGAGATCGGCCACGGAATTTCGGTTCGGCAGCAGCAGCATGATGCGTTTTCCGAGCGCTTCAGCGAGGCCGGCCTCATACGACATCCAACTCGAACTCAGGTTCTGTGGCGCCAACGCCAGCACGATGACCGCATCCGCGCTTTTGATCGCGGAACGGGTCGACTTGCGCCAATCCTCTCCCACAACGGCATCGCGTGTTGGGTTGGATGCGTTCACGCCGGCGTGCCGGAGTGCCGCCTCGAACCGTTGCGCCAGCGCGGCGTCGCGTTGCATCCAAGAGATGAAGACGCTCGGCTTGCTCATCGTGCTCGTCTCCTCAAAGCAACGAAGTAGGTGCTCAGCCGGTTGATTTCAATGGTATTCAATCCGTCGAGCGGTCCCAGCCCGTCTTCGTCCGCGCGGAAGTCGTCGGTCGTCACTTTGTAGAACACGCAGACGATTCGTTTTCCCAGCATGTCAGCCATGCCAATTTCGTGACGAACCCATGCCCGTCGCCGCGACCACGGCGTGAACACTGCGAGCAGCTCATCGCACTTGCCGATCTCTTCATGGACGCGGCGCTTGAAATTGTCTCCTGCCGCGATGTCTCGCCGGTCCAGAAACGCCGATGCACCGCACTCCTCGACGTTTCTCGCGATCTGTTCGGCGAGCCAGATGTCGTCGCCGGCGTGTGAGACGAACACGCGGTATTTCGCCTTCCGCGGAGATTTCCGCTTCGCCATTTCGCCCCAGGCCCCTCGTCACCGACTACCGTAGCGCGCATTGGGGCATCCCGCCAGTCGATCTGCGTTTGATCGCTGCGAGCGGTTTCCGGTGCCTTCGCCGCTTCGACCCTTGCCCCGCACGACGTGCGGCAGGCCGGCCGAGATCGTCCTCAACACGCTGATGCCGATGGAGGCCGCTTCCAAAAAGGTGTAGCTCGATTGATCGTCTTAGTGAACGAGACCCAGCAGACCTGCGCGATCTTGGAGGCGACATGTCGGAATCGAACGCGACCGGATACCTGCCGGGCGATCCGCGCCATGGATTGCGGGGCGAGGACCTAAAGAACTACTACCGCACCAAGCCGGCGCAGTGGGCGATCTACTGCTGGGACAAGCCGGGAATGGCGGACCAGCGCCGCGCGCTGCTGGCGGAGCAGCAAGGCTACGTCAGGAATTTCGCCGAGCACGTCATCGGCTATGGCCATCTCGTGTCCGACGACGGCCGCGAGGCGCTCGGCACCACGTTCTTCATGCAGCTCGACCGCGCGGACGCGGACGCGTTCGTCGCCAACGAGCCCATGAACAGGGCCGGCGTCTATCAACGCCTCGACATCCACCGCTGGTCGAACAGCTTCCAGAAGCGCGCGGCCGACTATCGCCGCAAGGGGATGCAGCAGTTCCTGTGCACGGGGCCGAAGACCGGCACGCCGGAGTTCTTCCGGGCGCACCTGCACGCGCACGAGTCGTACTTCGCGTCGTACGCCGACAGCTTCATCTTCCGCGGGCCGATCCGCTCCGCCGACGGCGCCGACAACATCGGCACCGCGCTGCTGCTCGAGCTGCCGGATCGGGCGGCGGCGGACAGGTTCTGGAACGAGGAGCCGTTTGCCAGGAACGGCGGCTACCGCGGCGATTACCGCATCGTCCGCTGGGTGTTTGGGGATTGAGCCGAGGCAAAGGCGATACGCGTCAAGCCGGCGCGCGACGTCGCGATAAATTAGCCATCGACAGCGAGGAACGGGCGGTCGCTCAAGCCTGCGCTTTGCCGATCCCGCGGACGCGCCAATAAAGGAGGCCGAGCCCCCGCCCGACCAGCATCGGCACGCCGGTCATCACCGCCAGGAAGACGAGATCGATCGGCCACATGTTGCTGTCGTTGCGCAGCTTCGGCGTCGCCACCCAGATCAGCACGCATGCGGCGATCACGCCGACCCACATGGCGATGCCGACCAACCGCTTGCCGCCCGACGGGATGAGCGTCAGGGCGAGGGCCATGACGAGCAGGACGACGGACGCGGTCAGCTGGCTGCGGGGCGAAGAGGAAAAAAACGGCGGCGCGATGCCCGGCGCATAGCCCGCCCACGGGTGTTGCGCATAAACGCTGTCCCAGGCCAGGACGAAATAGAGATGCATGATCAGGAAAACGACCGCCGCGGCGAGCAAGTAGAAGTAATGGGTGCGCGTCCACATTGGGCTTCTCCCGTCCTCGAAGCACTGCGGGGACGTATCGCCCCGAACAGGCTTTGGTCGGGACACGGACGCATATGGTTCAACACACTACCTCTTCTTGTGCGACCGGCCCCACCTCGCAATACCGGCGTGCACGCGTCCGGCGGTCTGACCAGTATCGATTAAGTCACCGTTTCCTGGTCGTCCGGGCGCGAATGCTTGACCGTGTTCCTCGCGGACGGGCAGATTGCGTGGACGGGTGCGAAGAGCTCGCGAGCGATGCCTGACGGGTCGTCACGGATAACGCGCCCAACCGAGACTATTCGAATGACAGGCTCTCTTCTGCGCACGGCGCTCCTGCTCGGTGCGATCGGTATCGTGTGCTCGCTCGCGCCGGCGGATGCCGCGAAGCGGCGGCCCAACGGTTGCGACTGGATCGGCGGCGATTTCGCCGAGCCGGGCGAGGTCATTTTCAACACGGGCTGCCGCCGCGGCGTCCGCGGCGGCCGGCGCCATTTCGGCCGGCCGACGCAGCCGACAGACGGACCGCCGAAGCTGCTCGATCGCGTCGGCGCCCGCGCGCCGGTCAACTACGGCGCCACGACGCGCAAGTCGATCGGCGCCGGAATCGAGCGTTTCGAGATCGTCGGCGGAACGGTCGCATACGCTCTCGACGGCGGTGGGCGCCTGTGGCGCATGGCGCTCGGCGGCAACGACTCGACGATGGTCGCGCAGTCCGTCAGTCGATTTCGTGCCGCGCCGGGCGGGCCGCTGTTCGTGCTGGAAAAGGACGGCACGCTGTGGCGCGCCGACGGGTCGAATCGGACTTTCCTCGACCACGAGGTCGACGACTTCCAGCCGATCGCAGACGTCGTCTATATCGCCGGGACGGACAAACGTCTGTGGCGGCTGCATGCGGACGGCAAGACCCGCGATCTGGTCGACGAGAAGGTCGCCGCATTCCAGGCGCTCAGTCCGACGCTCGTCTTCGTTCTCGGAAGCGACGGAGCGCTTTGGCGCGAGACCGGGGATTTTCACAATCGCGTCAAGGTCGGGCAGCCGATTGCCGCGTTCGACTATGTCGCCGATGGCGATACCGCGTACGTCCTGACACCGAGCCATTTCTTGTGGCGCCAACACGCAACCGATGCGCCCCGGCAGGTCGACCACGACGTCGCGGCCTTTCACCCGGTGGATATGAATCTCGTCTATGTCCTCGCGACCGACGCAAGGCTCTGGCAGGAGCTCGGCGATCGATCGCAGGCCGCGCTGGTCGACGGCGATCTCGCGGTGAAGCTCGGCGCCGACGCCTTTCAGTTCGCCAGCACGGGCGACGTCGACGGCCAGGTCGTCTACATGCTCGACCGCGCGCATCGATTGTGGGCCGAGACCATGCCGTCGGCGCGCGGCGGCGGCCGCACGGTGCACTCGCCGTGACGCGCGCCTTCCGCCGACGTTCGCCGCCGCGATGGGCGACCGCTCCGCGATTCGTCATGCGCAGTTGAACCTTCCCGCAGCGGGCTACGTGCTCACGTGACATAGATCGGCGCCAGCGGATCGAGCGCCGGCGCGGCGTACAGGATGATCGCGATCTCGACGGCGAAGATCACCGCAAAGAGCACGGCGGGCGCGAAGAGAAGCACGCGTGACGCCAGGCGGGAGCGCCTGGTCGGTAAAACCGCAGATGCGACGTTGGTCATCGAAACCTCCGTTCGACGCCCCCCGGCACGGGTGCGCCGGAAAGGACGATCGAGCGTGGATTCTAGGCATTTCGCGGCTTCCATTAATCGTCACTGCGGTGATATCATTCATTTCCACTGGTGATAGCCGGGCGATGCTCGATTTGCGCACCCTGTCGATTTTCGCCAAGGTGGCGGAGCGGCGCAGCTTCGTGCGCGCCGCGCGCGATCTCGGCATGACTCAATCCGGCGTGAGCAACGCGATCAGCCGGCTGGAGGATCAGCTGGGCGTGCGGCTCCTCGCCCGCACCACCCGCCGCGTCGGCCTCACCGAGGACGGCGGCGCGCTGTTCGATCGCTGCCGGCAGATTCTGGCCGATCTCGACGAGGCCGAGCAGGTGCTCACCCGGGCGCGGCTCGAGCCGTCCGGGCGGCTGCGCATCGACATG
>DATBZM010000309.1:0-22374 GCA_036513175.1 Xanthobacteraceae bacterium
CGTCATCCCGGGCTACGCGAGCCCCGAGCAATACGTGAAGGAGATCACGGTCGCCAACGACGGCATCGTCCATCAGAAGGCGGTAATGGCCTATGCCCAGGGCAGCTATCCGATGATCCGCTATCTCGACGCGCTCGGCGTCAAATTCGAGAAGGACGGGTCCGGCGAATACAACGTGCGCAAGGTGCACCACATGGGCACCTACGTGCTGCCGATGCCGGAGGGCCATCACGTCAAGAAGGTGCTCTATCGCCAGCTGCGCAAGCTGCAGGTCGCGGTCACCAACCGCTACATGGCGACGCGCCTCCTCACCGGCGCCGACGGCCGCATCGCCGGCGCGATCGGCGTCAACACGCGCACCGGCGAATTCCTCGTCGTCCGCGCCAAGGCCGTGATCCTCGCCTGCGGCGCCGCCGGCCGCCTCGGCCTGCCGGCATCAGGCTATCTGTTCGGCACCTACGAGAACGCGGCGAACTGCGGCGACGGTTACGCCATGGCGTTCCACGCCGGCGCCGAGCTCGCGAATCTCGAATGCTTCCAGATCAATCCGCTGATCAAGGACTACAACGGCCCGGCCTGCGCCTACGTGACCGGTCCGTTCGGCGGCTACACCGCCAATAATCGTGGCCAGCGCTTCATCGAATGCGACTACTGGAGCGGGCAGATGATGCTCGAGTTCTGGCGCGAGCTGCAGAGCGGTTCGGGACCGGTGTTCCTCAAGCTCGACCATCTCGCCGACGAGACGATCGCCGAGATCGAGACGATCCTGCATTCGAACGAACGTCCCTCGCGCGGGCGCTTCCACGAGCGGCGCGGCACCAATTATCGCCGCCGCATGATCGAAATGCATATTTCCGAGATAGGCTTCTGCTCGGGTCACAGTGCTTCCGGCGTGTGGGTCAACGAGAAGGCCGAGACAACCGTGCCCGGTCTCTACGCGGCCGGCGACATGGCGAGCGTGCCGCACAACTACATGCTCGGCGCCTTCGTCAACGGCGGCATCGCGGGCGAGACGGCGGCTGCGTACTGCGCCGAGATCGATCTGCCGGCCCCCGATGACGCGGCCGTCGCGGCCGAGCAGGAGAGGGTGCTGGCGCCGACGCGGCGCACCGACGGTCTCACCCCCTTCGAGATGGAGTTCAAGACGCGCCGGCTCGTCAACGACTACATCCAGCCGCCCAAGGTCACCGCCAAGCTCGAGCTCGCCCAGGAGCGTCTCGCCGAGGTGCGCGCCGATCTCGGCGAGCTCGTTGCGCGCGATCCGCACGAGCTCATGCGCGCGCTCGAGACGCAGTCGATCCTCGATTGCGCCGATCTTGCCGCCGCGGCCTCGCTCTATCGCACCGAAAGCCGCTGGGGCCTTTATCACCTGCGCGTCGACTATCCGCAGACCGATGACGCCAACTGGTTCTGCCACAGCATGCACTACAAGGATGCGCAAGGCCGGATCGCGCACCGCAAGCGGCCGGTCGATCCCTACATCGTGCCGGTCGCCGCCGACGAGATGGCGGCCTATCACCATCTGCGCATCAAGACGCCCGTTGCGGCGGAATAGCGAGCAGGAACCTCGACATGCCGATTGCCAACCATGCCACCAGCGTCCCGGTCGTCGTCGACGACGACAAATGCATCGCCCACAAGGGCTGCCGCGTCTGCGTCGACGTTTGTCCGCTCGACGTGCTCGTGATCGACGAGCAGAAGGGCACGGCCTACATGAAATACGACGAATGCTGGTACTGCATGCCATGCGAGGTCGACTGCCCGACCGGTGCCGTCACGGTCAACATCCCGTATCTGCTGCGGTGAGCTGATGCCTGCCTTCGACACGCTCTCCGACCTCGACGACATCGCGTTGCGTTGCGCGGACGGCGACGCCGGCGTGCGCCGGGTCGCCATGATGGAGCTTGCCGAGTCGGTCGACGACGAGGCGGCCGCCCTTCTGATCGCAGGGCTCGGCGATGCCGACGCTACGGTGCGCGAAGCCGCCGCGAAAGCGCTTGACGAGCACGGCGGCGAAGGCGTCGTCGCGGCGCTCGTGCACGCGCTCGAGGATCCGGTCGCGGCGGTGCGCATCGCCGCTGCCGACACGCTTGCCGAAAAGAAGGAGCCCGACAGCGCCGCGCTGCTGATCGCGCGGGTCGATCACGCCGAGCCGTTCGTGCGCGCGGCGGCGTTGCGCACGCTGCGTGAGCTGGTTTCTCCGGACGCGATGCCGGCGGCGCTGCGCGCGCTCAACGACCCATCGCCCGAGGTGCGGCGCGAGGCCGTCGCGGTGCTCGGCTGGCTCAAGGCCGATGCGGCGCTGCCGGCGCTGATGAAACTCGCGAACGATCCCGACGCGTCGGTGCGGCGCGCCGTGATGTCGGCGCTGGTGTTCGCACGGCCGGGTGGGCCGGGGGTCTCGGCGCTGCTCGCCGGTCTGCGCGACGGTCATTGGCAGGTGCGCGAGCAGGCGGCGGCCTCGATCGGCAAGGTGCGTATCGGTGATGCGATCGGTCCGTTGATCGCCGCCATGGGCGACGACAACTGGCAAGTCCGCGCCAAGGCCGCCAATGCGCTCGGGCGCATCTGCGCCGCGCCCGCGATTCCGGTTCTGGGTGCCGCGCTGACTCACGAGGTCAGCAACCTGCGCAAGGAAGCGGCGGCAGCGCTCGGCGAGATTGCCGACCCGACGGCGCTCGTCTTTCTCGAGCCGGCGACGAGCGATCCCGATCCCGACGTGCGCAAGCTGGTGCGCTGGGCGATCGGTCGTTGCCAGGCGGCGGTCTGACACGCAGGCCATCGAATAGGCGTTAAAGCGAGCCGTCCCGGATCCGGGCAAACGGCGCGGCGATGCGTTGCGGCGAGCCGGTTGGCATGGCGTTTGCTGCATCCAAGGGCAGTAAACGCTGCTGTGGAGCGTTCCAATGCTGACCTACGCCGCAACTGCCGGCCCGACGGCTCCCGAGGGTTCCGGCCGCCGCGCGCCGTCGACCGCGGACGGCAAATCGCTGTTGCTGAGCGAAAGCGCAACCCTGGCCGGTGGCCCACCGTCGCTGTTTCAGTCGCTGTCGCAACGCGAGCGCGACCTCGTCCTCAGCCACGGCCGCCGACGCGTCATCTATCGCGGTCAGACGCTGTTCAACCAGGGCGCTGCCCATGAGGGAATCTATCTGATCGAGACCGGGCGGATACGCGTGTTCTACATCGCGCCGTCCGGTCGCGAGATCACGCTCGCCTATTGGCATCCCGGACACTTCGTCGGCGGTCCTGAGGTCTTCGGCGGCGGAACGCATTTGTGGTCGGGCGTCGCGACGACGAACAGCAGTGTCGTGCAGATTCCCGGCAAGGCGCTGCGGACGCTGGCGATGCAAATCCCGAACTTGGCCATTGGCCTGATCGACGGTCTCACGTTCAAGGGCAAGTGCTATTCGGCGCTTGCGCAGATGCTCGGCACGCGCTCGATCACGGAGCGGCTCGCGCATTTGTTGCTGCATCTCGTCGACGCCTACGGCGTCAAGGACGCGGACGCAATCCTGATTGGAGCGGCCTTCACGCATGCCGATCTCGCCCACATGGTCGGTGCGACGCGTCAGTGGATCACGATCAGCCTCAAGCGGCTGCAGGACCAGGGGGTCATCGCTTGCCGCAAATCGCGCATCGTGGTGCGGCGCACGGACGTGCTGCACCAAATGCTCGGCCAGGCCGAACCTGATTGAACTATCGGGGACGCTTGCCCATCGATTCGGCGTTTTCGGCCGTGACTGCCGAAAATCTGCGCACCGGATCTTTTTCGGCAACTAATCGACCGGGCGAACCAATCTCGGTTTGCTCGGTGGTCGCGAGCGACCAAAGATGCCGGAAAAATCGATCTAGGGAAGAGCCCGAGGCAAAACCGCAAACGAGGTGAGCCATGGGAAATTTTCGCTTCACGCTGCCGGCGATTGCCGCCGCCCTCGTCTGCGCGGGCGCCGCGGCGGCGCAGACCGTGGTGACGATCGGCATCGGCACCCAGGACACCACCACCAACACGGTGACGGCCGGGACGATCATTCGCGAGCTCAAGCTCCTCGAAAAATATCTGCCGAAGGACGGCAAGTACGCGAACATCAAGTTTCAGCTCGACTGGAACAACTTCACGTCCGGGCCGCCCGTCACCAACGCCATGATGGCGAACAAGCTGCAGTTCGGCATGATGGGCGACTATCCGTTGGTGGTGAACGGCTATACGTTCCAGGGCAATGTCGAGAGCAAGAGCCAGCTGATCGCGGTCGCGGCCTACAACATCTACGGGTCGGGCAACGGCGTCGTGGTGCACAAGGACTCGCCCTACTACGAGCTCTCCGATCTCAAGGGCAAGGTCGTGAGCGTGCCGTTCGGCTCGGCGGCGCACGGCATGATCCTCAAGGCGATGCAGGACCGCCATTGGCCGGCGGACTACTTTAGCCTGGTGAGCCAGAGCCCCGAGGTCGGGTCCACCAATCTGCAGGAGAAGAAGATTGACGCGCACGCGGACTTCGTCCCGTTCGCCGAGCTGCTGCCGTTCCGCGGTTTCGCCCGCAAGATATTCGACGGTGTCGAGACCGGCGTGCCGACCTGGCACGGCGTGGTGGTGCGCACCGATTTCGCCGAGAAATATCCCGAGGTCGTCGTCGCCTACATCAAGGCAGTGGTCGATGCCGACGCCTGGGTGCGCGCCGATCCCAAGATCGCGGCAGAAAAGATCGCCCAATGGACCGGGACCAACAAGGAGGTGGTCTACATCTTCCTCGGGCCCGGCGGAATCATGACGACCGATACGACCATCAAGCCGGTGCTGATCAAGGCCGCCGCCGCGGACGCCAAGGTGCTGCAGAACCTCGGGCGTATGAAGGATTTCGACGTCGGCAAGTGGGTGAACGACAGCTACGTGCGCAAGGCCTACGCCGAGCTTGGCCTCGACTACGACAAGCAGCTCGCCAGCCTCGCAAACTACGAGGTCAGCGGCGAGGACGCCTTCTGCAAGAAGCCGATTACCGAGCCGCGCAAGGCCGGCGAGATCTGGATCGAGGGCGAAGGGATCCTGCCCTTCAGCAGCACCGCCTGCACGCTCGGCGCCTATGCCGACTTCAAGGCGAAGGGCAAAAAGATCAACGTCGCCTATCTCTATGACACCGCGCGCGGCATCAAGCTGTTCGCCGACCAGGCCTTCTACGCGGTCGGCAGCAACAAGAACGAGATCGCGCCGTTCCTGCTCAAGAAGGACGCCGAAGCCTATGCGGCGAAGAATGGCGGCAAGGTGGTCGGTTTCGCCGAGGCGCTAAAGTCGGTCGTGAACGGAGGCTGAGCGTGGAGCACGCCGCTCGCAAGCTCGAACCCGCGCGGCCGATGGTGGCGGTCCCTGTGGCGCCGCCCGTCCCGGCGGCACCGCAGCCGGCCGGATTGATGCGGCAAGCGCGCCGGCGCTTCGCGCTCTATCGCGGCAGGCTGCGCGCGCTGCTGCTCGCCGCGCTCTCGCTGGCCGCCTTCGTGCTCGCCTGGCATCTGCTCACCAAGTACCGCGTCAATATCTATGTTCGCTTCATCAACGTTCCGTCGCCCGCCGACGTGCTCGACAGCGCCAGGCGCGCCGCGCACGATCCGCGCTTCTTGATGCACCTGGCGCTCAGCTGCCGCCGCATCCTGATCGGCTTCTCGCTTGCCGCCGTGGTCGCGGTGCCGCTCGGGCTGGTGATGGGCCGCTTTCGCATCGCGCGCGAGCTCGTCTTTCCGCTGACCGAGGTGCTGCGTCCGATCCCGGCCATCGCCTGGGTGCCGATGGCGATCATGCTGTGGCCGTCGAACGAGGAGAGCATCGTCTTCATCACCTTCCTCGGCTCGTTCTTCCCGATCCTGATCAATACGCTGCACGGCATGGCGATGGTCGACCCTGTGCTGGTGCGAGCCGCGCAATGCCTCGGCGCGCGCGAGGCCACCATCTTCCGCGAGGTCTATTTTCCGGCCGCGCTTCCGCACATCTTCACCGGGCTCACCGTCGGGATGGGCGTCGCCTGGGTCTCGCTGATCGCCGCCGAGATGATCTCGGGGCAGTTCGGCATCGGCTACTTCACCTGGGAGGCGTATTCGCTCGTGCAGTACCCGGACATCGCGCTCGGCATGATCTGCATCGGCGTGCTCGGCCTCGGCTCGAGCGCGGCGATCCGTGGAATCGGCCGCATCGTCATGCCATGGAGCCGTGCCTGATGCTCGCCCCCACTTCCGGCGTCGCGCTCAAGGGCTTGGTCGAGGTGAGCCACTTCGGGCTCGCCTACGATACGGTCGATGGCGACGTCGAGGCCGTGAGCGACGTCTCGATCCACGTCAACCCGGGCGAGTTCGTGTCGATCATCGGCCCGTCGGGCTGCGGGAAATCGACGCTGCTCAACGCGGTCGCGGGCTTCCTCAAGCCGACCAGCGGCACGGTTGCGGTCGACGGCGAGCCGGTCGACGGGCCGAGCGCCGATCGCGGCATGGTTTTTCAGCAATACTCGCTCTTTCCATGGAAGACGGTGCGCGGCAACGTCGAGTTCGGCCTCAAGATGAAGGGCCGTGACCGCCACAATCGCGAGCTCGCGGCGCGAACCCTGCTCGGCCTCGCCGGCCTGTCGCAGTTCGAGAACCACTATCCCGATCGCCTGTCGGGCGGCATGAAGCAGCGCGTCGGTATCGTGCGCGCGCTTGCGACCGGTCCGAAGGTGCTCCTGCTCGACGAGCCCTTCGGCGCGCTCGACGCGCAGACGCGGGTCATCATGCAGCAGATCCTCACCAACATGTGGCAGCGCCTGAAGATCTCGGTCCTGTTCGTCACCCACGACATCGACGAGGCGATCTTCCTGTCCGACCGCGTCTACTGCATGACCGCGCGGCCCGGCACCATCAAGGCGGAGATCATGGTCCCGCTGGACCGGCCGCGGCAGCCCGCCATGATGATGTCGTCCGAGTTCCTCGCGCTGCGGCGCGGGCTGATGTCGCTCATTCGCGAGGAAAGCCTCAAGGCGATGGGCGGCGAGATCAGCGACGGCGCGCTCGAGGGGCTCAGCATCGACCTGCACGGCCAGAGCCTCGCCGACGTGCTCTGACGCCCCGCCAATCGGCCGAATCCATCAACGCACAACTTCGAAAGCGGAGACGATGAGCAATCTCAACTGCGAACGCGTTCTCTCGGTGCGCCATTGGACGGAAAGCCTTTTCAGCTTCACGGCCACGCGCGACTCCTCGTTTCGCTTCCAGAACGGCCAGTTCACCATGCTGGGCATCGAGATCGACGGCCGTCCGCTGCTGCGCGCCTACAGCATGGCGAGCGCGAACTACGAGGATCGCCTCGAGTTCTTCAGCATCAAGGTGCCGGATGGTCCGCTGACCTCGCGGCTGCAGCGCGTCCGCGCAGGCGACATCGTGCTTGTCGGCCGCAAGGCGACCGGAACGCTGGTGCGTGACAATCTGCTGCCGGGCACCACCCTCTACCTCTTGGCCACGGGCACCGGCCTCGCGCCGTTCGCCAGCATCATCAAGGACCCGGAGACCTACGATCGCTTCGACAAGGTGGTGCTGGTGCACGGTTGCCGGCAGGTGGCGGAGCTTGCCTACGGGGAGGCCATCGTCAGCGACCTGCCGAACAACGAGTTCTTCGGCGAAACGGTGCGTGAGAAGCTCGTCTACTATCCGACGGTGACGCGCGAGCCCTTCCAGAACCGCGGCCGCATCACCGATCTGATCGCTTGCGGCGCCCTCTTTCGCGATGTCGGCTTGCCGCCGCTTGATCTTGCGGCCGACCGCCTGATGTTGTGCGGCAGCCCGCCCATGCTCGCCGATCTGCGCACGCTGCTCGTCGAGCGAGGCTTCCGCGAAGGCAATCACTCGGAGCCTGGTCACTTCGTCATCGAGAAGGCCTTCGTCGAACGCTGATGCGCTCGGGCGAGTCGTCAACACGCTGTGCAGAAAGGGCAGACGGCCCGGACATAGGCGAGCCCTCGGGTCTTGCCTTCGGCAAGCCCAAGGGTGAACTCCGCGACGCCGTCCTTCGAACGGCTATGCCCGGCCGTCCGCGATTCGCGTGAGCGAATCATAAGTCCGCGTGCTGGCGCGCGAGGAAGCGATACTCGATGTCGCGCTCGATCGAATCGGTGAAGTGATCGAAGCCGCGGTCGGCGATATAGGTTTCGATCTCGCGGTCGACGCCGCGCTGCTGCGATTTGCTCAACCAGTCGGCGAGGCGGCGAAATGCCCGTCGCGCGGAGAACGGCGACGCGGCGCGCGAATATCGCGTGGGGAAGCCGCTGGGGAGCGCGAGTGATCTGGCCATGGAAACCTCCGGTTGACGGTTAGGACAAATCCCGGACGCTTCCTCCGCTCCTCGCTTGTTGTCGCGACGAATCTAGACGCGATACATTCTTGCACAACGCATCACGGCGCGCGATGTAACGAGCCATCGTGACCAAGTTGTGTCGCGCGATGGCGAATGTCGTGACGAAATTATCGTCACGATTCGAATCGAAATTGATTACGATTCGTTCGCCGCGATGACGATGTACGCAATGCGCGCGTTACGACGCGAGCCCATGCACGGCGAGCAATCGAGTCATGCGCGCGGCCGCGAGCTCGGGATCGTGCAGCACGCGCGCCTTGTCGGCGAGACGAAACAGCTCGGCGAGATGCAGGAGCGAGCGCGCGCTCTCCTGGCCACCGACCATGACGAAGTGATCCTGCAATCCGTTGAGCCAGGCAAGAAAGACGACGCCCGTCTTGTAGAACCGTGTCGGCGCCCGGAAAATGTGGCGCGACAGCGGTACGGTCGGCTCGAGAATGCCGTGAAAGCCCTGGACGTCGCCGGCCGCGAGCCGGGCGAGCCCCAGTGACGCGGCCGGCGCGATCGCATCGAAGATGCCGAGCAGCGCGTCCGAGTAGCCTTCCTCGTCGCCGGCGATCAGCTCCGCGTAGTTGAAGTCGTCGCCCGTATACATGCGCATGCCGGCGGGCAGCCGGCGGCGCATGGCGATTTCCTTCTCCTTGGACAGGAGCGAGATCTTCACGCCGTCGACTTTGGCGGCCTGGTCGGCGAGGATCGCCAGGCAAGTCTCCATCGCGGCCACATGATCGGCCGCGCCCCAGTAGCCGGCGAGCGCCGGATCGAACATCTCGCCGAGCCAATGGATGATCACCGGCTCCTTGACCTGGCGCAGGATGCGGCCATAGACCCGCGCGTAATCATCGGGGCTCTTGGCGGCGCGCGCGAGCGCGCGGCTCGCCATCAGGATCAGCCGCCCGCCCATCGCCTCGATCGTCTCGATCTGCTCCTCGTAAGCGCGGATCACGTCGTCCAGCGTCACGTCCGGTCCGGCATCGAGGTGGTCGGTGCCGACGCCGCAGCCGATCAGCGCGCCCGGCCGCGCCTTCGCGGCGGCGAGCGCGCGGCGCATCAGCTCCTTGGCGCCCGCCCAGTCGAGCCCCATGCCGCGCTGCGCCGTATCCATCGCCTCGGCGACGCCGAGGCCGAGGTCCCACAGATAGTCGCGGAACGCGATGGTCTTGTCCCAGTCGATCGCGGCGTCGAGCCACGGATCGACGTCGGCGAGCGGATCGGCGACCACGTGCGTCGCCGCATAGGCAATGCGATTGAGCTTCGGCGCCGCGCCCTTCTTCGGCAGCGTGATCGGCTCGCCGGTCGTGTACGGCTCGAGACGGCGGTCCTTGGTGGGTAAAGAAATGGTCGCCAATCTACTCTCCCTCGTGTCCCGGGCGCGGTGCAGCGCGAAGCGAAGCGGAGCGTTGCGCCGCTGAACCGGGACCCACGTTGCGTGGCCCCTGGGTCCCGGTTCAGCGGTGCACCGCTTCGCGCTGCACCGTGCCCGGGACACGAGGCATCATATGTCCAGTCGCGGTACATCCATCCAGCGCCGCTCGGCCCAGCTTTGCAGGCCGAGCTCGGCGAGCTGCACGCCCTTCGCGGCCTCGACCAGATCATGCGTCCACGGCGTGCCGGCGACCACGTGGCGGATGAAGTCCTCCCACTGGATCTTGAAGCCGTTGTCGTAGGCGATGTTGTCGGGGATTTCTTCCCACTGGTCGAAGAATTTCATCGTCTGCGGCACGTCCGGATTCCATACCGGCCGTGGCGTGTTGACCCGATGCTGCGTCCAGCAGCGCGTCAATCCCGCGACCGCCGAGCCATGGGTGCCGTCCGCCTGGAACGTCACCAGGTCGTCGCGCCGCACCCGCACGCACCAGGAGCAGTTGATATGCGCGATCACGCCGCCCTCGAGCTGGAAGGTCGCGTAGGCGGCGTCATCCACGTCCGCCGCATAGGTCGTGCCGTTCTCGTCGACGCGATTCGGGATGTGCGTCGCCCCGATGCAGCTCACGGCGGTCACGGGGGCAAACACGTGGTCGAGCACGTAGCGCCAGTGGCACAGCATGTCGAGGATGATGCCGCCGCCTTCCTGTTTCTTGTAGTTCCAGCTCGGCCGCTGCGCCGGCTGGCCCCAGTCGCCCTCGAACACCCAGTAGCCGAACTCGCCGCGCACCGCGAACAGGCGCCCGAAGAAGCCGGAGTCGCGCAGCATGCGCATCTTGCGCAAGCCCGGCAGAAACAGCTTGTCCTGCACGACGCCGTGCTTGACGCCGCGGCTCCTGGCGAGCTTTGCCAGCGCGACCGCCTTGGCGAGACTGTCGGCGACCGGCTTCTCGCAATAGACGTGCTTGCCCGCCTCGATCGCGCGCGTGACAAGGTCGGCGCGCTTCTGTGTGGTGGCGGCGTCGAAGAACACCGTGTCGTCGGGATTCTTGAGCGCCGCATCGAGATCGCCGGTCGAGCGCTCGATGCCGTACTGGCGCGCCAGCGCCGCGACCTTCTCGGCGTTGCGGCCGACCAGGATCGGGTCGGGCATCACGCGGTCGCCGTTCGCGAGCACAACGCCGCCCGCCTTGCGGATCGCCACGATCGAGCGCTCGAGGTGCTGGTTGAGCCCCATGCGTCCGGTGACGCCGTGCATGATGATGCCGAGTCGCTGTGTCGCCACGGGCGCTCCTCTTTTTGGCTTTCGCGCCGGCCGTTACACTGCATCCCATGCGTACGCGTCAAGAGCCAGGGCTCACACCTCGATCTGGCCGCCCAGCTCGACCACGCGATTTGCCGGAATGCTGAAGAAGTCGGTCGCCGATTGGGCGTTGCGGTGCATCACCTCGAACAGCGCGAGCTCGAAGCGCCTCCATGGCGACTTGTTGACCGGGATGATGTGAAGCCGCCCGACGAAGAACGACATGTTCATCCGGTCGAATTGCAGCTTGCGCACCCCGCATTCGTCGAGCGCCTGCGGCACATTCGGGTGCTCCATGAATCCGAAATGCGCCGACACCGCGTAGAAATCGGCGCCCAGGTTCTCGACCTCGACCCGCTCGCTGTGACTGACCCGGGGAACCGGCTCGGTCATCACGTGCAGCACGACGATGCGCTCGTGCAGCACCTTGTTGTGCTTGAGGTTGTGCAGGAGCGGCACCGGCACCACGTCGGTGCGGCTGGTGAGATAGACCGCGGTCCCAGCCACGCGGGCCTTGCTGCCGACATTCCGCACGAAATCGGCGATCGGAAGGGTGTCGCGTTCGAGCCGCTCCATCACCAGCATGCGCCCCTCGCGCCAGGTGAACATCAGGTAGAAGATGAGTGCGGCAACCACGAGCGGAACCCAGCCGCCCTCGAGCACCTTCGTCAGGTTGGCGGTGACGAAGGAGAGATCGACGACGACGAAGATGCCGGCGACCGCGACGCTCAGCGGCAGGCTCCAGCCCCAGACCTCGCGCATCGCCAGGAACATGAGCACCGAGGTCAGCAGCATGGTCAGCGATACCGCGATGCCGTAGGCGGCCGCGAGGTTGTCGGAGGAGCGGAACGTCACCGTAAGCGTCAACGTCAGCGCCATCAGCGTCCAATTGACGAAGCCGACATAGATCTGCCCATAGCCTTCGGACGAGGTCTGCTTGATGTTGAGGCGCGGACACAGTCCGAGCTGGATCGCCTGCCGCGTCATCGAGAAGGCGCCGCTGATGATCGACTGGCTCGCGATGATGGTCGCAACCGTCGAGAGCAGAACCATCGGAATCTGCAGTGACGGCGGGCACAGCGCGTAGAACGGATTGGCGCCCGCCGCGACCGCGCCGTCGATCACATAGGCGGTCTGGCCGGCGTAGTTGAGCAGCAGCGCCGGGAGCACCAGGCCGTACCAGGAGACGCGGATCGGCTGCGGACCGAAGTGCCCCATGTCGGCGTAGAGCGCCTCCGCACCGGTCGCGCACAGGAACACGGCGCCGAGCACCAGGAAGCCGGGCCAGCCATGCGTGAACAGGAGGGAGACGCCATAGCGCGGGTTGAGCGCCGCGAGCACGCCCGGATGGCTGGTCATCCCGACGATTCCCAACGCCGCGATGGTGACGAACCAGAGCGACATCACCGGCCCGAACAGCTTGCCGATGCGCCCGCTGCCCTGCGGCTGCAGCGCGAAAAGCGCGACCAGGATCACCACCGCCATGGTCACGATCCAGGGCGCGATTGCGGGCGCCGCGGTCTTGAGGCCTTCGAGCGCGCTCAGCACCGATATCGCCGGCGTGATCGCGCCGTCGCCGTACAGCAGCGCCGCGCCGAGGATGCCGGCGCAGGTCACCGCGAGGCGGACGCCGCGCTTCCTGATGAGCAGCGACATCAACGCGAGGATGCCGCCTTCGCCCTCGTTGTCGGCGCGCATCACCACGGCGACGTACTTGATCGAGGTGGTGATGATCAGCGTCCACACGATGAGCGACAGGATGCCGAGCGCGACCTCGGGCGACCTGTCGGCGCCCTCCCAGTCGAGCACCGTCTTCATCGTGTAGAGGGGGCTCGTGCCGATGTCGCCGTAAACGACGCCGAGCGCGCCGAGCGCGAGCGCGCCGAGGCTGCCGTGCGGCCTGCCGGATTTGAATTCCGCGTGGGCCGTCGCGCTGGTCATCGCTGCGAAATCCTGTCGGTTGGGAGGGAGATCACGTCCGTGGGAACCCGGCGTCCCATCAGTATAGAGTCTTTGCGACCGTCATGTTGCCGCCGCGGGGCAGGTTGGGGAGGTCTCGGCCCGCACCCAGGTCGGATATGGACGAAACAACAGGAGAACGAGATGGATACTCAGGAGTTGCATGACCGCGGTCTGGCGTTGCGGCGGGAGCTGTTTGGCGCCGCGGCGGTCGAGGAGCGCACCCGGGCGCTTGGCGAGTTCGGTGCGCCGCTGCAGCATATCATCAACGCCTATGCGTATGGCGACATCTGGAGCCGGACGGGCCTGCCGCTCGCCACCAAGAGCCTGGCGATGATCGCCATGATGGCGGCGGCCGGCAAGCCGGCGGAGCTGCGCGTCCACCTCAAGGGCGCGCTCAAGAACGGCTGCACGGCCGAGCAGATCCGCGAGATCCTGCTGCTGGTCGCGCTCTATTGCGGGATTCCGGCCGCGAACGAGGCGCATCGCGCAGCCGTCGATGTCCTGCGCGAGGCGCCGTCGCCCTGAGCGGCATGGCGATGACATCGTTGCCAAATCCCCGCCAAGGGCCGAAACTTTCGGTCCGACAAGGTGTTGACGGACGGGCAGCGCCAATCGTGGCCGCGTGAAGGGGCTCGAGGTCGCATGAAGCTGTTCCAATGCCAGAATTGCGGGCACCCGCTCTACTTCGAGAACACCAAGTGCGAAAGCTGCGGGCTGGGCCTTGGCTTCTTGCCGGCGCGCGAGACGGTTTCGGCGCTGCGCCCGGACGAGGATCTGTGGTGTGCGCTCGCGGCGCCCGACGAGCGCTATCGCTTTTGCGCCAATGCGCAATACGACGTCTGCAACTGGCTGGTTCACGCTGACAGCGACCAGCAATATTGCGCGGCGTGTCGGCACAACCGCACGATCCCGGATCTTTCGGTCGCGGGCAATGGCGAGCGCTGGCGCCGGATCGAGCTCGCCAAGCATCGCCTGTTCTACACGCTGATCAAGCTGCAGCTTCCGCTCGCCACCAAGGCCGAGAGCCCGGACGGCCTCGCCTTCGATTTCCTCGCGGCCGCCGCGCCGGCGGGCGCACCCGTGATGACCGGACACGACAACGGGCTCATCACCCTCAACCTCGCAGAGGCGGATGACGCCGAGCGCGAGCGCCAGCGCCACCAGATGGGCGAGCCGTATCGCACGCTGCTCGGCCATTTCCGTCATGAAATTGCGCATTACTACTGGGACCGGTTGATTGCGGCGTCGGATCGACTGGGCGAATTTCGCGATCTGTTCGGCGATGAGCGCAAGGACTACGCGAGCGCGCTGCAGGAGCACTATGCCCAGGGCCCGCCCGAGGACTGGCCGTCGCATTACGTCACCGCCTATGCGAGCTCGCATCCGTGGGAGGATTTCGCCGAGACCTGGGCGCACTATTTCCACATGATCGACACGCTCGAGACCGCGGGCGCCTTCGGCGTCAGCCTGCGCCCGAAGCTCGCCAAGGGCGCCGAGATCGCCGCCAAGATCGATTTCGATCCCTACCGCGCCTCGATGGAACGCATCATCGAGGCGTGGCTGCCGCTCACCTTCGCGGTCAATTCAATCAATCGCAGCATGGGCCTGGCCGACCTCTATCCCTTCGTGCTCGCCCCGACCGTGATCGCCAAGCTCACCTTCGTGCATGACCGCATCCGCGCCCAGCGCGACCGCGGCGACGCGAATGGTGCTTTGCGCGCAATGATCGCCGGCCTCAAGCAGCGGATCGGCTCGCCGGGCACGACCTAGCGAACGCCGGCGGCGCTACGGCCGGCCTGCGCGCCCGAGCGCGAATTCAACGACAATTCAGTGACTTGGGGCGTCGGCCGCGGTCGATTCAGCGCTGCCATATGGCCCGGAATTTGCTTAGAATAGGGGCAACGCAACAGGGGCGCGGAGGCACGGCAGCCGAGCGCGCGTCAGGCTCTAGCGCATATCCCGGCGGAAGCCTGCCCCCGACTTGATCGGGGGGTGGACCCCGGTTCGCCGATGAGGACATGCGCCAATCAAAGGCGCGGACGCGTCACGGGTGTTCAAGTCGCAATGGCAGTACTCGCGAGTCTCCATCACGTCACACGCTACTTTTATGACCGGCCGGTCCAGCTTGGACCCCACGTCATCCGGTTGCGCCCGGCGCCGCATTGCCGCTCGCGCATTCCGAGCTATTCGCTGCGCGTCACGCCCGCCCAGCATTTCGTGAATTGGCAGCAGGATCCGAGCGGCAATTGGAACGCGCGCTTCGTCTTTCCGGAAAAGACGCGCGAATTCACCATCACGGTCGATCTCCTTGCCGACATCGAGGTGATCAACCCGTTCGATTTCTTCGTCGAGCCCTATGCGGACAAGTTTCCGTTCGTCTATCCGGATGATCTGCGCGAAGAGCTCGCGCCGTGCCTGGTAACCGAGCCCGCCGGGCCGCAGCTGAAATCGTTCCTCGCCGCCACTCCGCCCCAACCGCGCAACACCGTCGATTTCCTCGTCGAGCTCAACCAGCGCCTGCAGCACAAGGTCGGCTACCTCATCCGCATGGAGCCGGGCGTGCAGACGACCGAGGAAACGCTCGAGCGTGCGGCCGGCTCCTGTCGCGACTCCGCCTGGCTGCTGGTGCAGATTCTGCGTCACCTCGGCTTGGCGGCGCGCTTCGTCTCCGGCTACCTGATCCAGCTCAAGCCCGACCTCAAGGCGCTCGACGGCCCCGCCGGCACCGAGCGCGACTTCACCGACCTGCACGCCTGGACCGAGGTCTATCTGCCGGGCGCCGGCTGGATCGGGTTCGATCCCACATCCGGCCTGCTGACCGGCGAGGGGCATCTGCCGGTCGCCGCGACGCCGCATTACCGCTCGGCCGCGCCGATCAGCGGCGCCGTCGATCCGGCCGAGGTGACGTTCTCGTTCGAGATGAACATCGCGCGCATCGCCGAGAAGCCGCGCGTCACCTTTCCGTTTTCCGACGAAGCCTGGAAGGCCCTCGATGCGCTGGGCGAGACGGTCGACCGCGACCTCGTCGCGCATGATGTGCGCCTCACCATGGGGGGCGAGCCGACCTTCGTGTCGGTCGACGACTATCAGTCGGAGGAATGGAATACGGCGGCGCTCGGCCCCAACAAGCGCGAGCGCGCCGATATCCTCATCCGCCGCTTGCGTGACCGCTTCGCGCCGGGCGGGATGCTGCATTACGGGCAGGGCAAATGGTACCCGGGCGAGCCGCTGCCGCGCTGGGCCTTCGCGCTCTATTGGCGCAAGGACGGCGTGCCGATCTGGCGCAACCTCGCGCTGATTTCATCCGAGGCTGATGCGCGCGCACCCTCGCCGGACGACGCGCTGCGCTTCACCGAAACGCTGGCGGCGCGGCTCGGCATCGGCAGCGAATACGTCCAGCCCGCCTACGAGGATCCCCTCGATCACATGGTCAAGGAAGGCGAGCTTCCCGCTAACATCGACCCCGCCGATCCCAAGATCGACGATCCGGTCGAGCGCGCCCGCATCATGCGCGCGTTCGAGCGCCGCCTCTCGGCGCCCTCCGGTTACGTGCTGCCGGTGCAGCCGTGGACCACGCGGGCGTCGCCGTCCCGCTGGATCAGCGAAATCTGGAAGCTGCGTCGCGGCAAGCTCTTTCTCATGCCGGGCGACTCGCCGATCGGCTTCCGTTTGCCACTCGATTCACTGCCCCATATCCCTCCGGCCGCCTATCCGCACGTCTTTCCAGAAGATCCGTTCGCGCCGCGTAGCGACTTGCCGGCGCCGCCGCTTCTTCCGGCGCAAGCCGTCGCGTATCGCGGCGGCGAGGTCGTTGCGCCGTCGCTCGCACCCGAGGCTGGCGTCGCCGCGATGCTGCTCGCTCCCGCGCCTGCCAGCGGCTCGGACGTCCCGGTGCGCACCGCGCTCACGGTCGAGCCGCGCGACGGCCGCCTGTGCGTGTTCATGCCGCCGGCCGAGCGGTTGGAAGATTATCTCGAGCTGCTCGCGAGCGTCGAGGCGACCGCCGACGAGCTCGGCCTGCCGATCAATGTCGAGGGCTACGAGCCATCTCCCGATCCGCGCCTCAACATCATCAAGGTCACGCCCGATCCCGGCGTCATCGAGGTCAACATCCATCCCGCCGCGTCCTGGCGCGATGCGGTCGCGACCACGCAGCACCTATACGAAGAGGCGCGGCTGTCGCGTCTCGGCGCCGACAAGTTCATGATCGACGGCCGCCACACCGGTACCGGCGGTGGTAATCACGTGGTGCTCGGCGGCGCGACCGCAAGCGACAGCCCGTTCCTGCGCCGACCCGATCTTCTCAAAAGCCTGGTGCTCTATTGGCAGCGCCGCCCCTCGCTGTCCTATCTGTTTTCCAGCCTGTTTATCGGTCCGACCAGCCAGGCGCCGCGCGTCGACGAGGCGCGCCAGGACATGCTTTACGAGCTCGAGATCGCGCTCGCCAAGGTGCCGGCGCCGGGCGCTGGCCCGGCGCCCGCGCCCTGGCTGGTCGACCGGCTGTTTCGCAATCTCCTGGTCGACATCACCGGCAACACGCATCGCACCGAGATCTGCATCGACAAGCTTTTTTCGCCCGATGGCGCCACCGGCCGTCTCGGTCTCGTCGAGTTTCGCGCCTTCGAGATGCCGCCCGATGCGCGCATGAGTCTCGCGCAGCAGCTGCTGTTGCGTGCGCTGGTCGCCTGGTTCTGGCGGACGCCGCTCGACGGCGCACCGGTGCGCTGGGGCACGGCGCTGCATGATCGCTTCATGCTGGAGCATTTCGTCTGGACGGATTTTCTCGATGTGCTCGCCGATCTCGGCCACGCAGGCTACGGCTTCGATTCGATCTGGTTCGAGGCGCAGCGCGAATTTCGCTTTCCTTACTATGGCTCCGTCAGCTACGGCGGCGTGCAGCTCGAGCTGCGCCATGCGCTCGAGCCTTGGTACGTGCTCGGCGAGGATGCAACGCCGACCGGCACCGCGCGCTTCGTCGACGCCTCGGTCGAGCGGCTGCAAGTCAAGGTCGCGGGCCTCAATCCGAACCGCCACATCGTCACCTGCAACAGCCGCGTCGTTCCGCTCGTCCCGACCGGCCGCGTGGGCGAGTATGTCGCCGGCGTGCGCTTCAAGGCATGGAGCCCGCCGTCGTCGCTGCATCCGACCATCGGCGCGCACGCGCCTTTGACCTTCGATGTCATCGACACCTGGTCGCGCCGCTCGCTCGGCGGCTGCGTCTACCACGTCGCGCATCCGGGCGGCCGCAGCTACGAGACGTTCCCGGTGAACGCCTATGAGGCCGAGGCGCGTCGCCACGCGCGCTTCCAGGACCACGGGCATATGCCGGGAACGCTCGACCAGATCATCTCCGAGGAGCGCTCGCTCGAATATCCGACGACGCTCGACTTGCGCCGCCCGACTCAGGCTTTATGACGCCATGGCCTTGCCACGCGACAACGCCGCCGAGCACGCGGCCAAGGAGCTTGAGCGGTTGCTCTCGGGCTATCGGCCGCTGCCCGGCATCTTCGACGAGATGATGGACGCGCGCGGCGTGCCGCGCGCGCACTGGCAGCCGTTTCTCGCAATGCTCGCCGGCCTCGGCGTCGAGGAGGCCGACCGGCGCTTCGCTGCCGCCGACCGGCACCTGCGCGAGTCCGGCGTCTTCTACCGCGTCTACGAGAATCCGGATGGCGTCGAGCGCGCCTGGCCGTTGAGCCACATCCCGCTCGTCATTGACGCCGCCCAGTGGGAGGCGCTCAAAGCCGGGCTGGTACAGCGCGCCGAGCTGCTCGAAGCCGTGATGGCCGATGCCTACGGCGAGGCCAAGCTCGTGACCGAAGGCCGCCTGCCCGCGGCCCTCGTCGCCGGCAATCCGGAATTCCTGCGCCCCCTCGTCGGCGTCGCACCGCCCGGCGGCGCGCATCTGCGCTTCTATGCGGTCGATCTCGGCCGCGCCGCCGACGGGCGCTGGTGGGTGCTCGGCGACCGCACCCAGGCGCCTTCGGGTGCCGGATACGCGTTGGAAAACCGCCTCGCGCTCTCGCGCGCCATGCCGGATATCTACCGGGCGCTGCGCGTCAACCGCGTGGCGCCGTTCTTCCAGGCCCTCCAGGCCGAGCTGACCGGGCTTGGCCGGCAGGACGATTCGCGCGTCTGCGTGCTCACACCCGGTCCGATGAACGAGACCTATTTCGAGCACGCCTACCTGGCGCGCTATCTCGGCTTCCTGCTGGTCGAGGGCCAGGATCTGACGGTGCGCGACGACGGCGTGTTCGTGCGCACCATCTCGGGCCTGCAGCGCGCCGAGATTCTGCTGCGCCGGCTCGACGCCGATTTTTGCGATCCGCTCGAGCTCAATGCCGCCTCGCGCCTCGGCGTGCCCGGCCTCGTCCAGGCGGTACGCGACGGCAAGGTCGTGATCGCCAATGCGCTCGGCGCCGGGCTGCTCGAAGCGCGCGGCCTGCTCGCCTTTCTGCCGGCGCTCGCCCCGCACGCGCTCGGCGCCGATCTCGCCATCCCGAATGTTGCCACCTGGTGGTTCGGCGATGCGGACGCGCGCCGCGAGATGGCCGATGAGCTCGACTCGATGGTGATCGCATCGGCCTTCTCCGCATCCGCATCCGACGAAGCCCTGCGCGATGGCGTGCTCGCCTCCAACCTCGCTCCGGCGCAGCGCAAGCGCGTGGCCCAGGCGATCGCGGATCGCGGTATCGACTACGTCGTGCAGGAGGCCGTGACCCTCTCCACCATGCCGGTGTGGCGCGAGGGCAAGCTCGAGCCGCGGCCGTTCAGCCTGCGGCTCTTCCTCGCCAAGGTCGGGCACGGCTGGCACGTGATGCCGGGCGGCTTCGTGCGCATCGCCGACAACAGCGACGCCCGCGCCGTCAGCCTGCAGCGCGGCGCCAGCACGGCTGACGCCTGGGTGCTGTCCGAGGGGCCGGTGGCGGAGACGACGCTGCTGCCGACGCCCGAACGCATCGCCATCAAGCGCGCGACCGGCGTGCTGCCGAGCCGCGCCGCCGACAATCTCTTCTGGGTCGGCCGCTACATCGAGCGCGCCGAGGCGACCTTGCGGCTGGTGCGCGCGCTGATCAACCGGACCACCGAGGCGGACGAGACGGCGGCGCCGCTGGTCGCGCGCATTTCCGCGCTGCTCGGCGCCTGGAGCGCCGGCCCGATCGATATTCCGCATGCGCGCGCGGCGCTGATCGCGCGCGCCGCGCTCTCGCGCGGCAGCTATGACGGCTCGCTGCCGCATCTGGCGGGCGCGGCGCGCGGCGCGGCCTCGGTCATCCGCGACCGCTTCTCGCCCGATGCCTGGCACGCCCTCGTCCGGCTGTGCGCGGTCGTCGACGCGCCGCTGCCCAAGGGGCCGGCGGAGAGCGCCATATCGGAGCGCGTCGACCAGGCGCTGCGCATCGTCGCGTCGTTCTCGGGGCTGGCGCAGGAAAACATGAGCCAGCTCGCCGGCTGGCGCTTTCTCGAGCTCGGCCGCCGCATCGAGCGCGCGATCGCGACCTGCCGCTTCGTGCGCCAGTTCGCCGACAAGCCGGCAGTTGACGGAGCTCTCGAAGTGTTGCTCGAGCTCGCCGACAGCCAGATCACCTATCGCCAGCGCTACGTGATGGTGGCGGCGCGCGCGCCGGTGGTCGATCTCGTCGTGCTCGACCCGAACAATCCGCGCTCGATCGCGTATCAGCTCGACAAGATCGAGGCCCATCTTGCGGCGCTTCCCCGCAACAGCCCCGAAGGCCGCCTGTCGCCGCCGCAGCAGGTCACGGCCGCGGCCGCGACCACCCTGCGCACCACCGACCCGGGCGCGATCGACGATGCGCTGATCACGCAGATCGAGGGCGCGTTGCTGCGCGTGTCCGAGGCGATCGCCGCGGCGTATCTCACCCACAACGAGCGCTCCGAGCCGCGCTGGGAGGCGCTCGAATGATCTACGACGTGCGCCAGACCACCGCCTACACCTACGCCTCGAAGGTCGCCTATGCGCACCACGTGCTGCGCCTCACGCCGATCGACCGTGCCGGCCAGCGCGTGCAGGCCTCCGCGCTCGACATCGTGCCGGCGCCGGTCGAGCGGCGCGAGGGCCGCGATTTTTTCGGCAACCGGCTGACCTGGATCGAGCTTGGCGAGCCGCATGACCGCATGACCATCAAGGTGGCGGCACGCATCGTCGTCGAGCCCGCGGACGAGCCCGCGCCCGCCGAGACCCCGGCCTGGGAGGACGTGCGCAACGAGGTCTTTGCCGCGACCGACATCGGCGCGACGTCGCCGGTGCATTTCCTGTTCGCGAGCCGCCAAGTCTCGCTCGATCCGGAAATCCGCGACTATGCGCGCGAAAGCTTCGCGCCCGATACGCCGATCCTTGCCGGCGCGGTCGATCTCATGCACCGCATCAGGCAAGATTTCGTCTATGAGGTCGGCGCCACCACGGTCTCGACCACGCCGCCGATGTCGTTCGCGCTGCGCCGCGGCGTGTGCCAGGACTTCGCGCATATCATGATCTCAGGCCTGCGCGGCATCGGCCTGCCGGCCGCCTATGTCAGCGGCTATCTGCGCACCATGCGCAAGGACGAGCCGCCGATCCTGCAGGGCGCCGACGCGATGCACGCCTGGGTGTGGGTGTGGTGCGGCGAGCAGGCCGGCTGGTACGGCCTCGATCCGACCAATGCGGTCGTCGCCGGGGACGACCATGTGGTGGTCGCCATCGGGCGCGACTATTCGGATGTGGCGCCGATCGACGGCGTCGTGTTCGCGTCGGGTGGGCAGAAGCTCGAAGTGTCGGTGAGCGTGACGCCGGTCGGCTAATCGCTCTTCGTCATGCCCGCGAAGGCGGGCATCCACGTCTTCGCAGGATCAGCAAGCGGCAAGACGTGGATGCCCGGCATTCGCCGGGCATGACGATAAAGCCCGTCACATCATCGCCAGCTCGGCGTTCTTTCGATCCGTCACCAGCATGCAGCCCGGATAATGGGTGATGCAGAAATCCGGCTTGACGGTCGCGACCACCGACTGCGGCGTGACGCCGCAGGCCCAGAACACCGGCAGCTCATCGTCGCGCACCGGGACCGCATCGCCGTGATCGGGCTTGGCGATGTCCTTGATGCCGATCAGCTCCGGCTTGCCGATATGCACCGGTGCGCCGTGCACGGTGGGAAAGCGCGTCGTCACTTGAATTGCGCGGATCGCGTCGGCCGGCTTCATCGGCCGCATCGACACCACCATGGGTCCATGGAACGGCCCGGCCGGCACCGTCTCGATCGAGGTGCGATACATCGGCACGGTGCAATCACAGGTCATGTGGCGCAGCTCGATACCGCAATCGACCAGCGCCGCCTCGAACGAAAACGAGCAGCCGATCGCGAAGGCGACGAGATCGTCGCGCCACCAG
>DATBZM010000310.1:0-3464 GCA_036513175.1 Xanthobacteraceae bacterium
CGGACTCTCGATGGTCCGAGCGCCCCTCACCCGGCTCGCTTCGCTCGCCACCCTCTCCCCGCAAGGGAGAGGGAAGCAGGAGACCCAACCCTGTCCGCATCCGACACCATCCATCTCGCCGCCGACATCTCGTTCCTGCACACCGACTATCTCTGGCGCATGCCGGGCTCGTGGGTGGGCTATCCCTATTACGGCACGTCGGAGTTCTACGAGGATCTCGCCCGCACCGCCGAGCGCGGCGTGATGGACATGCTGTTCTTCGGCGACACCGGCGGCACGCCGGAGGATTTCGGCGGCAGCCACGAGGCCGTGGTGAAGTACGGCGCCAAGTGGCCGCGCCACGACATGACGCCGATGATCCCACTGATGGCGAAGGCGGCGCCCGGCGTCGGCTTCGCGCTCACGATGTCGACCACCTATCAGCACCCGTTCCACTGCGCGCGCACCTTCAACGCGCTCGACCACGTCACGCGCGGCCGCATCGCCTGGAACGCGGTGACCTCCGCCTACAAGAACGAGGCCGCGAACTACGGCTTCGACGTCATGATGGAGCACGACGAGCGCTACGAGCGGGCGCAGGAATTCTTGCATGTTGCCTGCGCGCTGTGGGACAGCGTCGAGCCCGATGCGCTGATCCTCGATCGCGAGAAGGGCATCTATGCCGATCCCGCCAAGGTGCACCGCATCGATCATCGCGGCCGCTGGTTCAAGGTGCGCGGGCCGCTGCCGGCGCTGCCCTCGCCACAGCGCAGGCCGGTGATCATCCAGGCCGGCCTCTCGGGCCCCGGCATGACGCTCGCCGCGACCTATGCGGAGCTGCAGTTCTCGACGCGCCGCACGCTCGCCAGCATGCAGCAGCACCGCAAGGCGCTCGACACGATGCTTGCGCAAGTGGGTCGCAAGCCGCGCGACGTCGGCATCCTGTGGTCGATCCGCATCCAGGTCGCCGACTCGGAAGCCGCCGCGCGCGAGCAGGAGCTTCGCTATCTCGCCGCGATCCCGCCGCAGGCGGGCCTCGTCGAGATGTCGGCGCAGTATAATGTCGACTTCTCGACCGCGCGGCCCGGCATGCGGCTTGCCGATTTCGCCGAGGAGGTCGCCGCCAACAAGGGCAATCTCGGCAGCTTCGAGGAGCTGCTCAAGACGGTCGATCCCAAGCAGACCGTCGAGGAGTTCGGCCGCCGCTTCCTGGTCGACCGCATCCTGTCGGCGAGCGGCACGCCGAAAGAGATCGTCGACAAGCTCGAGGAGCTGCACTTCGGCACCGGCGCGAACGGCGGCTTCATCCTGGGGCGCGGGTTTTCCGCCGAAGGCAACCTCAACGATTTCGTCCAGCACGTGGTGCCCGAGCTGCAGCGGCGCGGACTGGCGAAGAAGAAATATGCCGGCCCGACGTTGCGGGAAAATCTGAACGGGTGAGGCAAGAGGCCGAGATGACGTCGATGGCTGCTGATGTTCCGGCAAATCCGGAGCACATGATTGCGGGATATAACGCGCTGGGACATGCCGTGTTCCGGACGCTGGCGCGATCCGAGCGCAACCTGGTGATCTCGCCGCTGTCCATCGGCCTCGCGCTCGCAATGGGCTTTGCCGGCGCCGCCGGCGAGACGGCCGACGAAATGGCCCGTGCGCTCGGCATCGACGGGCCGCGGCCCGACTTCTTCAAGGCCAATGCCGATCTTCCGCGCCACTATCGCGACAGCGACGCGCCGGAAGCGGTGCCGCTGCGCCTCGCCAATGCGCTGGTCTTGACGAGGCACGCCGAGGCGGTCGCGAAAGCGTATCGGGATCTGCTGGCGGAGAGCTTCGCGGCGGAAATCTTCGCCGGCGATATCGCGCGCATCAATCGATGGGTCGCGCAGAAGACGGAGGGCATGATCGACCGCGCGCTCGACGCCCTGCCGCCGGACGATGTCGGTGTGCTGCTCAACGCCGTCTATTTCAAGGCGCCGTGGGAGAATCCGTTCGATCCCGCGTCGACTTATGACGGCCTCTTCCTGTGGGGCTGGGACCCCGACGATTTCAGCAAGATCGAGGTCGAGGTCAAGATGATGCACCGGAACGGCGACTACGTCATCCTCGACGAGCCGCCATATCGTGCGGCTCGGCTGCCGTACAAGATCCCGTCGCTCGCCATGATCGTCGTGCTGCCCGACGAGGAAAGCGGGGTCGATGCGATTCTCGATGCCTTCGACATGGCCGAGCTCGCGCGGCTGCGCGGCGAACTCGCGCGCACCGCGCCGGTGGACGCCACGCTCAATCTTCCGCGCTTTCACGTCGAGTCGCGATCGTCCGTGAAGGCGGCGCTGCAGCAGGCCGGGATCGTGCGCGCCTTCGATTGGACGCGCGCGGACTTTCGCGGCATCACCGAGCGACCGCCGGCGGAAATCCCCGTCGCCATCGACGATATCGCGCATTGCGCGGTGATCGATGTGGCGGAAGAAGGCACCGTGGCCGCCGCCAAGACCTTGGTGTCTTTCCACATCGGCGGCGTGCCCCCGGTTTTCCACGTCGACCGCCCGTTCCTGTTCTTCGTCGTGGACGAGACGACGGGAGCCGTCCTGTTTGCGGGCAAGATCGTCGATCCGCGCTGATCGAGGCTGCTCCCGGGCGCTTCGCCGCGTCTCAATAATCATCGTCGGACGTGTAGCGGCCCCACATGTGACGATAGCCGCGGCCGACCATGCATTGCTGGAACGCCGGCCCCTGCAGCCCGTACCGACTCTGGCCGGTCTGCGCGTAGCAGTAGTCCATGTCGCGCTGATGGATTGCGTCGGCGCGCGGATGGCCGTTCGGGCGGATGAGATCGTAGTAGGCGTCGACCGGTCGCGCCTGGGCGGCGAACGCGGTCGAGAGCAACAGGGCGGATGTGATGATGATGCGCTTCATGGCGCGCTCCTCCGTGAGCCCCATCCTGATGATGGGTGGCGTCCGGACGCGCGGGCGTTCGATGCCTTAACAAGAATTCATGTTGGGCCTTGCGGCTGCTGCTGGGGGCGAAATCGGGCGCGTCCGCAGTTCGCTCTCGGCCGGGCCGCGGCGCCGGCCGCGGGAGCGCGCGTCGGCTACGCCTGCCGCGTGC
The DNA here is from genome assembly GCA_036513175.1 of Xanthobacteraceae bacterium. Taxonomy (GTDB): domain Bacteria; phylum Pseudomonadota; class Alphaproteobacteria; order Rhizobiales; family Xanthobacteraceae; genus JAVDCA01. Next base: position 3,083 of record DATBZM010000310.1, read on the forward strand.
CGCGATAGGCCGCGAGCGCTGCGCCGAACGCCTCGAACAGCTTGCGATTGATCGGATTGCGCTGCGCCTCGTGCTCGGCATGCCACTGCACGCCGAGCGCAAAGCCGGGCGCCTCGGCGATGCGGATCGCCTCGTAGGTGCCGTCCTCGGCAATGCCCTCGATGACGACGCGTTTGCCCGGATCGAGGATGCCCTGGCCGTGCAGCGAGTTGACGCGGATGGTCTGGGCGCCGAGCAGCGTCGCGAATGCCCCGCCCGGCGTCAGTCGCACCTCGTGGCGGTCGGCGAAAACCACCTCGAGATCGGGATGGATCTCGCCGTTGGGCAGTCGCGGCATGCAATGGTTCAAGCGTCCGGGCAGCTCGCGAATCTCCGGATGCAG
>DATBZM010000311.1:0-20653 GCA_036513175.1 Xanthobacteraceae bacterium
CTGCTTGTCCCTGTACCCATCACGCCGTCTCGGGGGTGTTGAGAGCCCCTTGGCGGCGCTGCTACATGTTAACGTGGGTTAACGTCCGTGCCACAAAAAAATATCGAAACGGCCACGGAAAAATCATCAGATGGCCACGGGGCAGACGGCGCTGATTTAATTCCTAGCGCAGCGAGGCGTTTTTAATCGAGTGTTGCCAATACGACACGCGTGTCGCGACTAACATGTGTTAAGAATTGGGCAGGTTCAAAGGGGGAGGGGTTCATGGGGCGATCATGGGTTTTGACGGCCGGGTTCCTGGCGATGGTCGCCAGTCCGGTTTTTGCTGCCGATATGCCGCTCAAGGCGCCGCCGCCGCCGGCTCCGTTGGACCAGGGCTGGAACGGCACCTACGTGGGTGCTTTTGTCGGCTGGGAACGGGCGACCAGCGACTGGGATCCGACCTGCATTCAGTTCGGCGGCCCATTCACGTGCGGCACGCCCGGCAACCTGACCTTCTTTCCAGGGGCGCCCGATTCGCGTGCCTCGTTCAACAATTCCAGCACGCGCTACGGTCTCTATACCGGCTGGATGTTCGAGGTTTCCAACCGCTGGGTCTTCGGCGCCGAGAGCGACTTCGCTTTCCACAGCAAGACGGCATCCGTGCCGGCCATCGTGGGATGCGCCACCGCGGTGTGCACCGGCGGAGCGTTCGGTCCCGGTCCGTTCACCGGGGACAGTACGTCGCTCAAGCTCGGGGACGACTACAGCATGCGCGTCCGCGCCGGCTTCCTCCTGCTCCCGCAACTTCAGCTCTACGTGGCCGGCGGCCCTGCGGCGCAAAAGGTTACCGCGACCGTTCTCTGCAGCAACACGGGCGCGAATGGTTGCTTTCCCACCCTGCTACAGACCTCGTCGACGACACTCGTGGGATACACGGTGGGCGCGGGCCTGGAATGGAAGGTGTTGGACCACATCCTGCTGCGTGGCGAGTATCGCTATAACGACTACGGCACCTGGAAACAGAACGCCTTTATCGGCAGCGGCCAGATCGAAGAGTTCGCTAATATCCACGTCAAGTCGCAGATGGCGACGGTCGGCATCGCCTATCTGTTCCCGCCGCCGCACTGGTAGGATCCTTCACTCTCCCGCCGAGCGCAGAGCCCCGGCTAGCCGGGGCTCTTTTTTTGTGCGGATGCGTCGCCGCCACGGGACGACTGCGGCGGCACCTCGCCGAGGCGGCGTGTGCGGCAGCTGATGCACATCCGCGCCTTCTCGACAGGGTAGGTCTCGGCGGCGCAGACTCGATGCCTCGATCGCGGCATGCAGGTGCCGGCGCAGGCTCCGCGGATCCCGCTCCTTTCGTGACGGAATGGCGGTGAGGAAAGGTGTCGATGATCAGACTCGCATCCGCCGCATTGTTCATCTCCGCAGTCCTTGCGAGCCTCCAGGCGAGCGCTCTCGGCGCCGACGTTCGCGTCCAGGGCTCTGAAGATGCAATTCGTGTCGAGGCGCGCGATGCGACCGGCACCGAAATCCTCGCCGCGCTCGCCGAGCATTTTGCGCTGAGCTACCGCGGCGCAACCGCAAGCGAGCGCGTCTCCGGAACGTTCGAGGGACCGCTGAACGAAATCGTGAAGCGTGTGCTGGATGACTACAATTTCGTCATCAGCCGCAGAGCGGGCAGCCTGGAGGTTGTCGTGATAAGCCGCCGGTCGAACAAGGCGGTCCCGCCGCCGCGGCCGATTCCGCGCGGCCGGCAGGAATGACATCCGGTGAAGGCCGCGGATACGGTCGTTGACAGCGCGATGCGGCGTGACGCGTCGATCGGCCATGACCGGCGCAGCCGTGAATAGCGGGGATAGATCGAATCCGGCTTGCGTTTCCGGCGCGAGGAGCGCATGGCAGTAAGTGCAGAGTGACATTCGCGCGTCCGCAGCCCCACCGCTTCGGGCGCGCCTTGCTTTTCAAGCGCGTAAGGTCGCCGCAAAGGACCTGATGTCGCTGTTGCGCGCTGGCCGATCGTTGTGAGGGCAGAAACAGAAGGACGGGGGATGCGCCCGCCCGAAACAGGAGCGAGCGTCCTGTTTATTGCCCTGTTCTTCCTGTTTTCCGGTCCTGTTTCTCGCCTGTTCGGCGCTCGCGCCTTTTCCTTCGCTATTTCAATGGCTTTTGCTGTATTTGGCGCACATCTGCGGCCTGTAAATCGCCTGTATTTTTCTTCAACGGGCCTTTTCAGGACCTGCAGGGCATCCATGGACGCCATTCAAGACGATTCGCGCGCCATCCATCGCGGCGGCGCTCAACGCAATGTTCGCGCATAGCGGCAGCTATTTCGGCGCCACGCCCGGATCGCGCTCGACGTAGCGCACGCTCGCGTCGAGCAGCTTGAGATTGTTGAGCACCGTCGGATTGCCGGGGTCGCGGCGCAGCGCCTGCATGAATTTCTTGCGCGCCGTCACGTAGTCGCCGCGCAGCATGTACGAATAGCCGAGGTTGTTGAGCAGGTCGGTCGTCTCCCCGGTGAGGCGGATGGCCGACCGGTAGGCGCGGTCAGCGAGATCGAACCGGGCCAGATGGTCGTAGCTCGCCGCGAGCCCGATCCAGGCGGCGGGATCGCGCGGCGCCTTCGCGACCGCGTCCTGGAAGTATCGCTCCGCGAGCCCGTAGTGGCCGCGATTGAAATGCTCGACCGCGAGCTTCATCGGCTCGTCGGAGGGAAAATAGTCGACATCGCCCGGGTCCTGCACCGTCACGGTCGTCGGCGGCCGGTCGGACGCGGCGGTGGGCGGCGCGGGCGGTAGCGCCGGCGCGGGCTGGGCCGCAACCGTCGGCATGCCGGGAAGCGTCCAGGAGCCATCCGTCGTGCATCCGGCAATGCCGAACGCCAGGACGCCAGCCACCACAACCCGTGACACCGACAACACGCCCATACCACCCCGGAAAGGCACTTCCGCCCGCCGTGAGAGTGCCCTGCCGGGGTGCCTGCCGCAAGATGAAATCGATCGGCGCGGCCCCATTATCAACCGCGCGCCATCACGGCGAGCAGCCGCACGATCACGGGCAGCATGATCACCAGCAGCACCACCGGGAAGATGAACAGGCCGAGCGGCAGGACGATCTTCACCGACAGCTTGTTGGCGGCCTCCTCGGCGCGCAGCAGACGCTTGTCGCGCATGTCGTCGCTGAATACCCGCAAGGCGTCGCCGATGTCGCTGCCGAGCGCGATCGACTGGCGCAGCAGCGTCACGAACGAGCGGGCCTCGTCGAGATTGAGCCGATCGGCGAGCGAGTCGAGCGCCTCCATCATGCTGCGCCCGGCCCGCATCTCGGCGCCCATCATGGCGAGGTTCATGCCGAGCGCCCGGCTCTGCTTGGCGACCTCGCCGCGGATGCGCTCGAACGCGGCGTCGAGGCTCAGCCCCGCGTCGACGCACACGACCAGGAGATCGAGCATGTCGGGAAAGACCAGCCGGTATTCGCGCGCCAGCGCCCGCCGCCGCCGCGCCAGATAGGCGTCAGGCCCCACCATCGCGACCAGCACCGTCACCGACGTGAGCGCGACCCGCGCGAGCGGGCGCAGGTCGGGAACGAACGCGGACGCGATGTAGACGGCGAGCGGCAGGACCACGACGCCGGCGATCCGCACGAACACGTAACAGGTCGGGGCGGACGGCGCGAAAAAGCCGGCCTTGGCGAGCTCGCGCCGCAGCCGATCGCGCGCGGCGCCGTCGACACCGAAGCGCTTTTCGTCGAAGTGGCGCGCCAGGAAGCCGGCAAATCCCGCCGTCGGACGCTCCGAGGGCGCGCCCGGCTCGGCCGGCAGCGGCAGGCGCCGCTGCACCCGCGCATAGCTCGCGTATTGCTGCGCCAGCAGGAAGACGACCCCCGCAACGGCGCCGAAACAGAGCGCGGGGACGAGGATGAGGGCAAAATCCGACATGCGGCGCCTCTAGAACCTGAAATTGACCATGCGGTACATGATGAAGTTGCCGATCGCGAGCGACAGCGCGCCGTAGATCAGCGCCGGGCCGATGATCGGATTTTCCCGGATGTCGCCGAAATAGCTCGGCGAGATCAGGTCGATGCCGGCAAACAGCAGGAAGGGCATCGCCGACAGCACCAGCGCCGAGATGCGGCCGTCGGCGCTCAGCGCGCGGATTTTCAGCGCCAGCTTGGTGCGGTTGCGCAAGAGCCGCGACAGCCGCGCCAGGATATCCGCGAGGCTGCCGCCGGTCTGGCTCTGCACCTTGATGGCGAGGATGAGAAACAGCAGGTCTTCCTGGCCGACGCGGCGAAACAGGTTGTCGACCGCCGTGCGCAAATCCCGACCGAACATGATCTCGTCCGCCGTCTTTCCGAATTCGCCCGCGACCGGCTCGGGCATCTCGCGGGCGACCAGCTCGAGCGCGGCCGGCAGCGGATAGCCGACCCGGATGGCGCGCACGATCACGTCGATCGTGTCGGGCAAGAGCTCGGCAAAGCGTGTGAGCCGGCGCTGCCGCGCGACGCGCAGATATGCCACGACGAACCCGAGGGCCGTGATCACCGCCAGCGCGAGCGCCGCAAAGCCGCGCCCGATCGCCATGCCCCACGCCAGGAACAGCAGCGCAGACAGCGCGGCCAGGATGACGAAGAACTTGCGGCGGTTGATATCGAGCCCGGTCTGCGCCAGGAACTCGTTGAAATGCCGGACAACACGGAAATTCGAGTCGAGCAGCCGGTCGCGCGCGCGCAGTGCGTTCAGCTCCTCGGCGCGGCCCTGCTCGCCCTTGCTTTCCGCGAGCCGCCGATTGATCGCCGCGTTCGTGCGCCGCGATTGCGTCAGGTACCAGGACAGCGCCTCGACCGCGAGAAGCACCGCGGCAAAGACCAGCGCCGGAATGAGCCACACCTCGCGCATGACCGCCTCCCCTACAGCGCACCCGCCGGATCGAAGTGCGCGGCCGGCAGGTCGACGCCGTAGGCCTTGAGGTCCTGCAGGAAGGCCGGCCGCATGCCGGTCGCGCGGAAGCTGCCATGGATGTTGCCGGCGGCGTCGACATGCTCCTTGGTGAAGCAGAAGATCTCGTGCATTTGGATCACTTCCCCTTCCATGCCCGTGATCTCGCTTATGCTCGTGAGCTTGCGCTTGCCGTCGGGCAGCCGCTGCAGCTGGACGACCAGCGTGATCGCCGACGCGATCTGGCTGCGGATGCTGCCGACCGTCATCGCCATGCCCGCCATGGCGACCATCTGCTCCAGCCGCTTGAGCGCGTCGCGCGGCGAGTTCGCGTGGATGGTCGTCATCGAGCCCTCGTGGCCGGTGTTCATCGCCTGCAGCATGTCGAAGGCTTCCTCGCCGCGGCACTCGCCGACGATGATGCGATCCGGCCGCATGCGCAGCGCGTTCTTGACCAGCTCGCGTTGGCGGATCTCGCCCCTGCCCTCCGCGTTGGGCGGTCGCGTCTCCAGACGCCCGACATGGAGCTGCTGGAGCTGCAGCTCGGCCGCGTCCTCGATGGTGATCAGCCGCTCCTGCTCCGGGATCGCGCGCGACAGTGCGTTGAGCAGCGTCGTCTTGCCGCTGCCGGTGCCGCCGCTGATGATGAGCGAGACGCGGCCCTGCACCGCCGCCTTGAGCACGTCGGCCATCGGCGGCCGCAAGGTGCCGATCTCGACCAGGCTATCCACCTCGAACGGCTTCTCGGCGAATTTGCGGATCGACACCAGCGGGCCGTCGATCGAGATCGGCCGGATCGCGACATTGACGCGCGTCCCGTCGGGCAGCCGCGCGTCCACCATGGGCGAGGATTCGTCGATTCGCCGGCCGACACCCGCGACGATCTTGCCGATGATGCGCAACAGATGCGCCTCGTCCTTGAAATGCACCTTGGCCTGGGTGAGCTTGCCGAAACGCTCGACGAAGCACAGCTTGTGGGTATTGATCAGGATGTCGGTGACGGTCGGATCCTTGAGCAGCGGCTCGATCGGACCGTAGCCGGTCATCTCGTCGATGATCTCCTCGCTGAATGCGTCGAGCTCGCGCTGGTTGAGCGAGATGCGCTCCGTGCGCACGTAGTTCGTCACATAAGCGTGCACCTGCCGCACCAGCTCGGCGCGCGGGAGCTTTTCCAACAGGACCAGGTTGAACTCATCGATGATGCGCGCGTGCAGCTTGAGCTTTTCCTCGAGCAGCGTCGGGCGCTGGTCGACCAGCTCCTTGTAGAAGTCGCCGGCGGCCGGGTTTGCGCCGTTGACGGCGATCTGCCGGCCCACGCCCGGCGCGAGCGCACCGGGATGCGCGCCGTTGGCGCCGTTCGGCGCGCGGCGGCCGGTTTCAGATGATGTCGTGCCGAGCAGAAAGCCCATGGCGTGTCCCCTGTTCCTCGTTTTCGCGAAACGCGTCGCGCCGCCCCGGCGTGGAACCCGGGACGGCTGCGGACGGTCTCTTGATTTGGACGCCGGGGCCGTGTGGTCCCGGCGCCGTGACGGCACACCCGATCAGTCGCGATCGCGATCGTGGCAATTCGCCTTCATGGTGTCCGCGTCATGATCGCCGTCGCCCCCGCGGATGACCGGCGAGCCCTGCGCGTTGCAGGCCACATGGTCGTCATGCTGCGTGGTGAACACCGCGATGCAGCCAAGCGTGTCGCTGCCGCCGGCCGACGAGCAGACCGTGCCACCCGAGTTGCTGGGGATCGGAACGAACGCGTGGTTGCTCTCGGAGTCGGCCGCGACCGAGTGAGCACTCCCGTGCGGCGGGGTCGTCGTGGTCGGCAAGCCGGTCGGGAAGCTCGCGTCCTCGTTGGGACCGCTCGAATCGACCACGCCCAGCTGCTGATTGGCGCCCACCGCCGATGAGCGCGCCAGGAAGTAATGGCCGTCGCCGGGGTTGAACCAGACTTCGTCGGAGCCTGATTCATTGTTGAGCGTCGCGATCACGTGGCCGTTGTGCTCGTCGATGACCGCGGTCGGCGCGTTGGCCGTCGGGCCAGGCGCGTTGCAGCCGAGCAGAATCTGCGGGGCCGGGCCGATCGCCATGCCCTGCGGTCCGGCGCAGCTCGCGAGCGGGATCGTGTAGATGTGCTCGATGTTGAGCGTCTCGGCCGAGAACACCACCACTGCGCCCGGCTGGGTGTCGTTGCCGGGGCCGTTCACCTCCGGAATGTTGAGGTAGAACTTGTTGGTGCGCTTGTCGAACTGGCACTGCTCGATGCCGTTCGTGGCTTTCACGGTGCCGTTGTTGCCGTCGAACGTGACCCTCTTTATCACCGAATAGCTGGTGGTCGAGACGAAGCTGATGAACGGAAACGGCGACTCGGCATCGTTCGCCATCAGCACGACGTGGTCTTCCTCATCGGCGCAGAGTTCGTCGGCGCGCTTCGCCCCACCGGTAGGGATGACGTGGGTGGGCGTCGTCGCGCTGCCGGCGAGATCGAACACCTTGATGGTGCTGTCGCCGTCTCCGACCCACAGCTCGCGATGGTCGATGATCAGCGCGCCGTCCGGACCGGAGGTGTCGTTGTTGCCGGTGAACCCGACGAAGGTGCCCGCGCCGAACTGATTGATCACCGTGTTGCTGCCGGTATCGACAGCGTCGACCGCCTTGTTGGTGCGGTCGGCGAGCACGTAAAGGCCGATCACCGGATCGACATAGCTGATGTCGAATGACGTGATCTTCTGGCCGCCCGGCAACGAGATCGCCGTCGTCGCCTTGAAGGCCTCGTCGGCTGCTGCCACTCCGAGTCCCAGGACGCCGAGCGCGCAAGCGCAAGCGACCCCGGTTGACAGCTTGAGCCATCTCACCATGGTTTTCTCCCTATTTTGGCAAAAATTTTAGGCAGTGCGGCAAAGGAACGTAGCCGGATCGCAACTGTTCCCTCGCGCACGGCACCTAAATCACCCGCCGCCAGGGGCTGTCGGTCGGCCAAAACTTTTTGGCCTTGCGGCCACATTTGCGTCACGCAAACGTGAGCGTCGGCGACGCACGTTACCGGCGCGCGCGAGCCCGGCCTAAATGCAAAATCGTATCAGGGAGTTGCACAGTACGCTGCAACGCAGCGCACAACGATTTCAGGACCCGCGCCAAGTCGAGAATGCGCAAGGAACCCGGCACTCTCTGTAATAAATTACCGACGTAATAGGTTTCTTGAATGCGAAATAGGATTCATGCACAAACCGCGATCCCCCCATGCAAGGTTTGGGTGCACAATGCTGCGACCCATCGCATTACCTTAATGCCCGCGCGCAATTCAAGTTTCTCGCCGTGAAATGGTGCGATGCGACCGCTCGTCGCTTGATCGACTGCGTCTTATTCGCCCTTCGGCACTGTCTTCGTCGCCGCCGCGACGAGCGCCGCCGCGTCGTCATGCAGCGCGCGGCGCGACACATCGCGATCGTAGAACATGTGTCCACCCGGATAGACCGCGAGCTTGAGCCGATCGGCCGAACCGTAGATCGGCAGCTGGTCGAGCAGCAGCTGGTCGGCGAAATACGGCGCGACGAGGTCATTCGCGCCGTGCACGACCAGCACGCGCACCTGCGCATCGTCGGCGAGATCGCCACGCAAGTCGTCGACGACCTGCGGACGCGCCTGCCGATTGCCCCAGTTCCAGTGTGAGCCGACGTCCTCGTTGAGCAATTCATAGGGGCGATCAACCCGCCAGTTGAGCACGTGCTCATAGAGATCGGTCATCGCGGTCGTGATCGGCGCGCGCGTGCCGCCGAGCACCGGATCGGAATAATGCGAGGTGGGCGACGTCGGATTGGGATCATAGGCCGTCACGTTCGGATCATAGGCGCTGCCGATCAGCCCCTGCGCGCGGTGCAGCTCGCGCTGGAACGTCGCGGTATCGACCCGGCCGGCGAGCTTCTGGACCAGCGCCGGATCGAGGCCCGTAAAGGCGGCGACCCGCGCCGAGATGCGCGCGACCGCGGCGGCGTCGCGCTCGCCCTTGATGAGATCGAGCAGATAGTCGCCCGCCGCGTAGTGCTCGACGTCGCGCAACGCCTCGCGGCTGTATTGCCCCTTGGCGTCGAGCGCCGCCGCCGCCATCGACGGCAGGTGATTGACCCAGGCCATCGGCACGTGGCGCGGTTCGCCGAGATTGGCGAAGTCGATCACCGGCGAGATCATCACCAGGCCGCGGATGCCGACGCCCTGATCCTTGAGCAGATGCGCGACCTTCGGCGCGCGAAAGCCGCCATAGCTTTCGCCGGCGATGAACTTGACCGATTGCTGGCGCCCGGCCTGCTCGATCCATTTGCGGATGAACACGGCGAGCGACTCGGCGTCGCCGTCGACCGACCAGAAGCGCCCGCGACCCTCATCGCCGCTCGCCGCAATCCGGCTGTAGCCGGTGCCGGGCGGATCGATGAACACGAGGTCAGTGAAGTCGAGCCAGGTCTCGGCGTTGGCGATCAGCCTCGGTGGCTCGGATATGGAAAAGTGCGCGAGCGGCAGCCGCCACGGCCCGACGGCGCCGAGGTCGAGATAGGCCGATGCGGCGCCGGGGCCGCCGTTGAACACGAAGGTCACGGGGCGCGGCACGTCGCCCGGGACCACATAGGCGACGTAGGCGACCTCGGCGAGCAGCGCGCCGTCGTCCGCATTGTTGAGCGGAATCGAGCCGGCGGTCGCGCGGAAATGCAGCGAGCGGCCGGGCAGCTCGATCGTCTGATCGGTGGTCGTATCGGCGGGAAGCTTGCGCTCGGAGGGTGCGCTTGCGGCATGCGCGGCCGCGCCATTGACGGCAGGTGCCGCCGACGGCGCCGGGCGATCGCGATGCTGGGCCCACGCGGATGGCCCGCCCGCGGCGCCGAGGCTCGCGACGATGAGCGCAAGCAGGAACGCAGCGCCGCGCCGCGAGACATGAGAACGTGGATTGGTCATGAGGCAAATCCCGATGATGCATCGTTGCCGCGCCGCAACGGTGGCGAATGTCGACCGCGAATGTGGCGTCGTGGCGGCTGTTTCGCCACGCCGCGCTCGCCTGCGGCCGAGCTCAGGTCGCGGGCTGTTGCGGCCGCGGGACCGGCTTCTTCTTCGCCACCGGCTTTTTCTTCTTCGGCGGCTCGACCTTCGGCGGCGGCGGCGGCTCGGGGCCGCGCTCGAGCGAGCTCAGACGGCCGTTCCTGAACAAGTAGGTTCCGGCGCGCTCGTTGCCCATGTAGATCATGGTCACCTGGCGCTCGCCGCGCTCGCCTGTGCTGATATTGACCGACTGCGGCGACCCGATCGTGCGCACGACCTCGCATTCGGTCATGTCGAGACCGACGCTGCCGAGCACGGGCGGGGTCGGCGCCGCATTGGCGGCCGCGGGCGATGCGAGCGCGGCCTCCGCGGTTTCGGTCGGCGTCGGAGGCGCGGCAGGTGCGGCCGCGACGGGGGCCGGCGCGGGGCCGGTGCAAACGCCTTGCCCATCGACCAGATCGTTCGCGCTCACCGGCCGGTCCGCGCGCGCCGAGGTGGGCGGCACGTAGGTGTCCATGTTCTCCGGCAGAAAGCTGCGCGGCGTCGGCACCTTGAATTGGGTAAAATCGGGCATCGATTGAGTGCAGCCCGCGAGCGCGCCGGCGCCGAGCAACAGCGCGGCGCTCGACAGCCTCGAGAATGATTCACGTCTCAAGCGACCCATGATCCCTGCCACCGATACGGTTCACGCATCCCGACATCCGAAGGTGCGCACAACCTCAAGGACAGTTGCCTCCCCGATCTTCCCGATCTCTTCGATGCGATCTGCAGCATGCCGCGGGTCCGTTGACGAAGTGTCACCTTCCCACGCCACCGACCCTGGTGTAAGGACGTTTGTCCGGCGCCGAGCCGGGAAATCGCGGCCAGCATACTCGAAACGGACGCCGGAGCGCGAATGTCCTCACCACAAAATGGCGACGTCGTAAACACGCCGACCTCGGCCGTGCCGGCGACCGCGCCCGCTGCCCCGCCTCGCCCATTCACGCCACGCGCCGCCTTCGCTCTCATCCTCGCCGCCGGCCTCGCGACCGCCCTCGCCTTCGGCCTCTACCCGAAACTGGACCTCGCCATTTCGGCCTTGTTCTACGACCGGCCGGCGCACGACTGGCCGGTCACGCGCTACGACCTGCTCGTCATTCACCGCGATTTCAGTGCCTATCTGGCGGCCATTCTTGTCATCATTGCGATCGGTTCGATCGCGTTCGGCGCGATCCGCCGGCGCCAGCCGGCCCTGATGTCGTGGCGCGCCGCCGGGTTCCTGATGGGCTCCTTCCTGCTCGGGCCGGGCCTGATCGTCAACGTTCTGCTCAAGCCCGAATGGGGACGTCCGCGGCCGGCCGACGTGATCGAGCTTGGCGGAAAGCTGCATTTCGTCCCCTGGTGGAACCCGTTCGGCGGGTGCGACGGCAATTGCTCGTTCGTGTCCGGCGAGGTGTCGGCGGCGTTCTGGTTGCTCGGCTGGGCGATCTTGCTGCCGCAGCGTTACCGCGCGACCGCAATAGCGGCCGCGGTCATCAACTGCGCCGTCCTCGGCGCCGGCCGCATCGCCATGGGGGGGCACTTCACCAGCGACGTTCTGTTCGCCGTCATTCTGACCGCGCTCGCCATGTGGCTGGTGCACCGCGTCGCGTTCGCCGACCTTGCGATCTTCCAGCGGACGGCGCGCCGAACCACTCAGCATCCGACGAACGGCGGGATCGGGCCGCGCGCCCCGCTGAGCCGGAATGCATAGAACTCGCGCTCGCCGTTCTGCGGCGCAATCCCGATCGGCGACACGAAGCGGCCGAGCGGCTCGACGGTGGCGTAGACCTTGCGCACGGCGTTGAGCGCGGAGCAGCCCGTCACGTAGAGGATCGGTTCGGCGCTCGCTTGCGAGAGCGCCGCCTTCAATGCGAAATTGGGGACGTCGACCCCGCGCCACCACGCGACCTGCTCGGGCCGATCGCGCCAATAGTATTCCAAAGTGGCGAAATCCGCGCGGGAATCGGTCACGATCGTTTTCGCTCCCGCTCGCCGCGCGACCTCGCCGATGGCTTCGGCATACTGGCGCCATCCGATCGTTCGCCGATAAGGATTTGCAATCGGCGCGAACGACAGTCGGTCGGCAAAAGCATCGCCGCCGATCAATGCGACCTGGATCACCAATCCGAACGCAACGGTCGCCGCCATCCAGAATTTCGCCTGGTGGCGAGTCAGCACGGCGCCCGCCAGCACGACGCCGGACACGAAGGAAACCGCCGCCCAATTGCCATTGGCCTTGGCGAAGAACGCGAAGCCGGTGACGATCGCGAGCGCCGGAATGAAGAACGCCACCAGGATACGGTCCGGTTCGAGCCATCCCGGTGACCAGGCGCGAAACATCGCGTAAAGCATCAGCGCAAACACCAGCGGACCGAACACGCCGAATTGCGCCGCGAGGAATTCCACCACCCGCATGATGCTCGGGTGCACGGGTTCGCCGAGCACGAGATCGCCGGTGTGCGCCACGGTGGCAAAGCTGTTCGACGCGTTCCAGGCGATATTCGGCGCGAGGACCACGACCGCCACCAGCAGCGCAAGCCAGATGTCCGGCCGCATGAGCATGAGCCGCGCGCGCTTGCTGAACACGGCGGCGAGCGCCACGCCGGGCAGGAAATAGATCATCGCGTATTTCGCCAGCATGCCGAGCCCGATCGACACGCCGAGCAGCATCGCCCAGCGCTTGCTCGGTCCGGCCAGCATGTTGACGTAGGCCCACAGCGCCAGCGCCCAGAAGAACAGCAGCGGCACGTCGGTGGAGATGATCCGTGCCGAGAATACGACACCGGTTCCGAACGCGGTGAGCAGCGCGGCCCAGAACCCGGTACGTTCATCGTACAGCCGCCGTCCGATGCCGTAGACCACGAGGGTGGTCGCCGCATAGAAGAGCGGCGACGGCGCGCGCGCGCACCACTCGGCATCGCTGCACACGTGCCGTGCCGCCGCGATCGTCCAGGCCAGCAGCGGCGGCTTGGTGTAGTAGCCGAGCGCGAGCTCGCGCGACCACGACCAATATTGCGCCTCGTCGAAGAACAGGTCGACCGCCGAGAATTTCAAGGCGACAAGGCGCAGGATGGTGAGCGCCGCGACGATCAGGATCGTCGCGCGCAGGTAGGCCGGCGCGGCGGATTGCGCCCCTTGGGGCGAGAAAATGCCGATCGGCTTTGATGTCAACGAGCTAGATGTGCCCCTCATTGCGCCAGTCCGTCACGATCGCCGCCCCGCGCTCATGCCTTCTTGACCCAGCGTCCGCCTTCATCCGCTTGCCAGTAGGTCACCGTCAAGCCCTGCGCCTTGGCGGCGCTCCAGCGCGTGCGCGCCTCGCCGACGGCCTCGTCGTCGGTCCCGTCGAACAAGAGCACGATGCGCGCGTAGCTCGCGGCGTCGTCCGGTACCGGCGCGCCGTCGATCAGGAAGCGCACCGCCGCGCCATTCGGATTGTCGTCGTTGACGGTGAGGAGGATCGGCTGCTCCGCGGCAGTCGATTCCTTGTGCGTGCCGTGCGGCAGGAAGCTCTCGTCGCGGAAGGTCCACAGCTGCGCGTCGAGCGCCTCGATGCGTTCCTCGGACGACGACTGCACCACCGCGCGCCAGCCGCGCTCGAGCGAACGCTCGAGCAAGGTCGGCAGCACGCGGTCGAGCGGCTGGCCGTGCAGGTGATAGAACAAGAGCTCGGTCACGCCGGCGCGGCCCTTATTTCTCGTAATGGTCCTCGACCAGGCGGTCGAGCAGCTGCACGCCCCAGCCGGCGCTCCAGCTCTTGTTGATCTCGTTCTGCGGCGAGCCGAGCGCCGTGCCGGCGATGTCGAGATGCGCCCATGGCGTCTTGCCGACGAAGCGGGCGAGCAGCTGCGCGGCCGTGATCGCGCCGCCCCAGCGGCTGCCGCCGGTGTTCTTCATGTCGGCGAATTTCGAGTCGATCATCTTGTCGTATTCGGGTCCGAGCGGCATGCGCCAGACGCGCTCGCCGGTCGCCTCCCCGGCCTTGACCAGCCGCTCCGCGAGCTTGTCGTCGTTGGCGAACAGGCCCGCATATTCCTGCCCGAGCGCCACCATGATGGCGCCGGTCAGTGTCGCGAGATCGACCATGAATTTCGGCTTGTACTTGGTGTTGACGTAATGCAGCACGTCGGCGAGCACCAGGCGGCCTTCCGCATCCGTATTGATGATCTCGATCGTCTGGCCCGACATGCTGGTGACGATGTCGCCCGGCCGCTGCGCCTTGCCGTCCGGCATGTTCTCGACGAGACCGATCGCGCCGACCGCGTTGACCCGCGCCTTGCGCGCCGCCAGCGCCTGCATCAGCCCGACCACGCAGGCCGCGCCCGCCATGTCGCCCTTCATGTCCTCCATGCCGGCGGCCGGCTTGATCGAGATGCCGCCGGTGTCGAAGCAGACACCCTTGCCGATGAAGGCGACCGGTGCCGTGTCCTTCTTGCCGCCGTTCCAACGCATGATCACCATGCGGCTGTCGTGCGCCGATCCTTGGCCGACGCCGAGCAGCGCGTTCATGCCGAGCCGCTTCATCGCCGCGACATCGAACACGTCGACCGCGACGCCGAGCCGCTTGAGCGTCCCGGCGCGGCGCGCGAACTCGACCGGGTAGAGCACGTTGGCGGGCTCGTTGATGAGGTCGCGCGTGAACAGCACCGCGTCCGCCATCCCGCCGCGCTCGCCCCACACCTTGCGCGTGCGCGCCACGTCGCCGACGCCGATCTCGACCTTGGCGGCTGCCGCCCTGTCGTCGCCGTCCTTGCGCTTCGTCTTATAGCGATCGAATCGATAGGCGCGCAGCCGCATGCCGAGCGCAAGGTCGGCCGCCTGCTCGGGTGTCATCGCCTTGTTGGGAAGCTCGGCCACGATGGTGGCGTTCGTCGCCGCCGCAGGTATTTTGCCCATGGCGGCGCCGCCGAGCTTGACGAAATCGCGTCGCTTGAGGTCGCCCGGCTCGCCACAGCCGACGACCACGAGGCGCGCAACCTTGAGGTCGGCCGGCGCGACGAGGTCGAGCGCGCTCGAACTCTTGCCCTTGAAGCGGTCGGCGGCGGCGGCGCGCGCAACGAGCGCGCCGGCGGCCCCGAGCAGGCGGCGGGTGACGGGGCCGAGCCGCAAGGCTTCGTCGCAGAACACAACAAGAACACCGGAGGTCGGCGTTGCAAACGGGGCAAATCCAATCGTCGGGCCGTCGGCCATGAAGGAATCCTCTCGCACGGGGCGTTGCGGAGCGCGAAATCAGGCGCCCCACAGGCCCCTTTATGGCGCGGATGGGGGACGTCGCCTAGCCCCGCCAAAGGGCCGGCAAAAGTCGTAACTGCTTAACCATTACCTGTGGAATTTCAACGGGTTTGCCTTGTGGCGGCCACTTTGTGGGATGAACTTGGTAAATCGGGGTGGCGGTTCCGGCGCGGGGGTGCTGGGACGTGGCCGGTCGGGGTCTGCTGGCAGCGTGGCGCAATCGGGCTGCCGGCAGCGGGGAAGCGTAGCGCGATGGGGTCAGTCGGCTGGTACATCTTCCGCACCACGCTGGGCGCGTTCTGGCTGGTGCTCGGCAGTCTCACGCTGGTGGTCTGGCTCGACACGGCGGTGCGCGATCTCGACCTGATGACCAGCCAGGGCCAGACGACGTTGGCCTTCCTCGGCATCATGTCGCTCGCGATCCCGCAGCTCGTTCTCATCATTGCGCCGATCGCGCTGGTGATCTCGGCGGCGCACACGCTCAACCGGCTCGCGACCGACTCCGAGCTGATCGTGCTCAATGCCGCCGGCATTTCGCCGTGGCGGCTGTTTCGCGCCTTCATGGCCGCCGCCGCCGTCGTCTGCGCGCTGGTGCTCGTGCTCAACGCGTATGTTTCCCCGCTCTGCCTGCGCGAGTTGCGCACCCTCGCCACCCGGGCGCGCGCGGACTTCGTCGCCAATATCGTCCAGCCCGGCCGCTTCATCCCGCTCGAGCGCGGCCTCACCTTCCACATCCGCGAACGCCAGGCCGACGGCCTGCTGCTCGGCGTCTTCCTCGACGATCGGCGCGACCCCAAGGAGCAGAGCACGATCCTCGCCGAGCAGGGCAAGATCGTTCAGAACGACCAGGGCACCTACCTGTTTCTGCAGAACGGCAACATCCAGCGTCACGCGGTCGACGCGCGTGATCCCACCATCGTGCTGTTCGATCGCTACGCCTTCGATTTGTCGCGGCTCGCCGGCGCCAACCAGAGCGCCACCATCACCTACTCGGTGCGCGAGCGCTACACCTGGGACCTGGTGCATCCCGATCCGCGCGACGCGGAGGTGATGCGCGAGCCGGGGCAGTTCCGCGCCGAGCTGCACGACCGCCTGATCGCGCCGTTCTATCCCCTCGCCTTCACGATCATCGCCTTTGCGTATCTCGGCGCGCCGCGCACCACGCGGCAGAGCCGCACCTGGTCGCTCGCCTCCGCGGTCGGCGCCGTCGCGACGCTGCGCTTGATCGGCTTCGCCAGCATGGTGTTCGGGATGAAGTATCCGGTCGCGCTGACGTTCCAGTATGTCGCGGTCTTCTCCGTCACTGCGCTCTGCCTGATGGCGATCTCGCAGGCGGTCATCATCGAGCCGCCCGCCTTCATGGTGCGCGCCGTGCAGGCCGTGACCGATCGCCTCGCGCGCCAGTTCGCGACGACGTGAGGCAGCGCCATGGTCGCCGGCACCCTTGGACGCTACTTCGGACTGCGCTTCCTCGTTACCGCGATTCTCGTCTTCATCGGGATCATCGCGCTCGTCTCGCTCATCGAATACGTCGAGCTGATGCGCAAGACCTCCGACATGCCCAACGTCCCGGCCACGGTGGTTGCCGAAACCGCGCTGTTCCGCGTGCCGCTGATCGCCGAGCGCATCATGCCGTTCTCGGTGCTGGTCGCGGCGATGTCGTGCTTTCTCGGCCTGTCGCGCCGGCTCGAGCTCGTGGTGGCGCGCGCCGCCGGCATATCGGCCTGGCAGTTCGTCACCCCGGCGATCCTCGTCGCGCTCTTCCTCGGCGTTCTCGCGACCTTCGTCTACAATCCGGTCGCCGCCGCGCTGCAGGAGCGTTCCCAGCAGATGGAGGTCGAGTACCTGGGCGGCCGCGCCGAATCCGGGGTGCAGAGCAACGGCAACGGCTTCTGGGTACGCCAGGTCAACGCCGACGGCCAGTCCATCGTCAACGCCACGACCAGCAGCGACCAGGGCGTGCGGCTCGGTGGCGTGACGGTATTTACATACGACAAGGCCGGTCAGTTCCTGCAACGAATGGAGGCACGGAGCGCCGTGCTGGGTCAGGGGTTTTGGCAGCTCAGCGACGCGCGCATCTACGCGACCAACGCGCCGCCGCGCGACGTCGCCGAATATCCGCTCAAGACTAGTCTCACCCCCGCACAGGTCCGCGAAAGCTTTGCGACCCCCGAAACCGTGCCGCTCTGGGGTTTGCCAACGTATATCGATCTCGCCAGGAACGCGGGTCTTGGCGCCGCAGCCTATCGATTACAGTTCCATAAGCTGATCGCCCGCCCGTTTGTACTGGCGTCCATGGTGCTACTGGCAGCCGCGGTTTCTTTGCGCTTCTTTCGTTTCGGCGGCGTGCAGAAGATGGTTTTGAGTGGCGTTGCGGCGGGCTTTCTGCTTTATGTCCTCTCCAAGGTCAGTGACGACCTGAGCAAGGCCGAGCTGATGCACCCGATCGCATCCGCTTGGATGCCGGTCGCCGTCGGGGGGCTCACGGGGCTCGTGGCGTTGTTGTATCAGGAGGACGGGTGATGGCCGGTTCGACCACCCCTCGTCCACCATTATTGCGTCGCCTTGTCGGGGCCGCGGCAGCGAGCGCTGCCGCGCTCGTTGGTGCCTGCCTGATCGCGCCGCCGCCCGCCTCGGCGCAGCAGAATTTTCTCACCTTCCAGCAGCAGCTGCGGCCGACCAAGCCGGCCAACGCCCCCTCGCTCAGGCAAAAGCAGGGCGGCGACGCGCAGATGCTCGTGAAGGCGAACGAGGTCGACTACGACTACACCAACAATCGCGTATTGGCGGTCGGCAACGTCCAGATCTACTACAACGGCGCGACCATCGAGGCCGACCGCGTCGTCTACGACCAGAAGACCAAGCGGCTGCGCGCGGAGGGCAACGCCCGCCTGACCGAGGCGGACGGCAAGATCACCTACGGCCAGGTGATCGACCTCACCGACGACTACCGCGACGGCTTCGTCGATTCGCTGCGCGTCGAGACGATCGACGACACGCGGCTCGCGGCGAACCGCGCCAACCGCAGCTCGGGCAACTACACGGTGTTCGAGAACGGCGTCTACACGGCCTGCAAGCCCTGCGCCGACGATCCGAAGAAGCCGCCGCTGTGGCAGGTCAAGGCGGCACGCATCATCCACAATCAAACCGAGCGGATGATGTATTTCGAGGACGCGACGCTCGAGTTCTTCGGCTTTCCGGTCGGCTATTTCCCCTACCTCGCGGAGCCCGACCCGACGGTCAAGCGCAAGACCGGCCTGTTGATGCCGATCATCTCCACCTCGAGCACCTACGGGTTCGGCATCGAGACCCCTTACTACTTCGCGCTCGCGCCCAACTACGACCTGACGCTGTCGCCGCGCATCACCTCCCAGCAGGGCGTGCTGATGCAGGGCGAGTTCCGCGAGCGGCTGGAGGACGGCTTCTATACGATCCGCGCGGCCGGCATCGACCAGCTCGACAAGGATTATTTCGGCGGCGTCAATCCAACCCCCGGCTTCCGCGACTTCCGCGGCAGCTTCGAGACCGAAGGCAAGTTCAACCTCACCTCCAACTGGAGCTGGGGCTGGGATACGCTGTTGACCACCGACCAGACCTTCTTCCAGGACTACCACATCACGACGCTGCAGACGCACAATCCCGATCCGTTCGGGGTCGCGCTGACCGACGGCATCTCGCAGCTGTGGCTCGCCGGACGCGGCGCCAACAGCTACTTCGAAGCCCGCAGCATGTATTTCTACGGCTTCTCGACGTCGGACGTGCAGTCCGAGCTGCCGATCATCGCGCCGGTGATCGACTACAACAAGGTGCTCGACCAGCGCCTGTTCGGCGGCACCGTGACCTTCACCAGCAACTTCACCAGCCTGACGCGCGAGTCGGCGAGCTACGACGCGATCAGCCTCAACGCCGTCAACAGCGGCCTGTGCACGACCGCGACCGCCGACCCGGCCGCGAAGATCCCGGCCAACTGCCTCTTGCGCGGCATTCCGGGCGAATACACGCGCTTCACCGCGATGGCGGACTGGAAGCGCCAGTTCACCGATTCCCTCGGGGAGCAGTGGACCCCGTTCGCGTCGATCCGCGCCGATGTCGCGACCGCCTCGATCGAGAACCAGGTCGGCGTATCGAACTACTACCAGACCGGCACGAGCGACGATCTGCGCGTGATGCCGACCATCGGCCTCGAGTACCGCTACCCCTTCATCAGCGTGCAGTCGTGGGGCACCCAGACCCTCACGCCGATCGTCCAGGTGATCGCGCGGCCGAACGAGCCCGACATCGGCCGCCTGCCCAACGAGGATGCGCAGAGCCTCACGTTCGACGACACCAACCTGTTCAAGGTCGACAAGTTCTCGGGCTACGACCGGGTGGAGGGCGGCGGCCGCTCCAACGTCGGCATCCAATATACGGCGCAGTTCAACGGGGCCGGCCACCTCGACGCGCTGTTCGGCCAGTCCTACCAGCTGTTCGGCACCAACTCGTTCGCGGCCACGACGGCGACCAGCACGGGAATCGAAAGCGGCCTCGACACCACGCGGTCCGACTACGTGGCGCGCGTCGCCTACCAGCCGAACTCGATCTACCAGTTCACGTCGCGCTTCCGTTTCAGCGAGGACGACTTCTCGCTGCAGCGGTTCGAGTTCGAGGCGGCCGGGAATTTCGATCGCTGGCGGGCCGCGATACTCTACGGCGACTACGCGGCGCAGCCGGCGCTTGGTTTCCTCACCCGGCGCGACGGCGTGCTCGTCTCGACCTCGTACAAGATCAACACCAACTGGGTGGTGTCGACCGCGCTGCGCTACGACTTCACGGCCGGCAAATTCGACCAGACCCAGGTCGGCATCGGCTATATCGACGACTGCTACATGCTGAGCCTCAACTACATCGGCGACTTCGAGTACAGCGGCAACCCCCAGGCCAACAACACCGTGATGCTGCAGATGAGCCTGCGCACCCTCGGCGGCACCGCGCAGTGACCCATGGACCGGGGCGACGGGGTGACGCATGTCTGGGCAATAAAATTGCCACCATCGTCGCCTAGGGCAGCGGACACTGCCGTTTCGACGGATTGGGCGTAGGCGTGACAGCCAGGGGGGAGATTTCGGCTCCCGACATGCGATGCGCGAAACCATGAACCATGCCATGAGCAGCCCGGTGCGATACGCGCCGAAGACACGATACGTACCGCAGACACGATACCTGCCGACAACGCGGGCGGCGGCGCGCCGCCTTGTGCTGGCGCTCGCCGCGGCCGTGGTCTGTGCGGCCGCGCCGCACCCGGCCCATGCCCAGCATGTCGCCGTGATCGTGAACGGCACGCCGATCACCACCTATGACATCGACCAGCGCATCAAGTTCGATACGCTTGCGTCGCACAAGCCCCCGGCGCGGCAGGACGTGATCCAGGAGCTGATCGACGAGAAGCTAAAGGTGCAGGTCGGCAAGAGATACAATCTCGAGGTGACC
>DATBZM010000312.1:0-20018 GCA_036513175.1 Xanthobacteraceae bacterium
CGCCGCTGCCGCCGTGATGTCGCATGTCCCCGGCGGCGCCTTGGCGGCGGGCGCCATTCTCGTGTTCGGCTGCATCACGGCGCTGATCGCCAGCGTCATGACGGCGGCGCGCCGCTGATCGGTGCCGGCGCTGGGCGGCCCGCAACCAGCAGCGCGGCCCAATAGATCAGCGGCGCGGCCACCAGCACGTCCGATGTCTCGATGTAGCGGATGCTCGGCGCGCTCATCAGCATTGTCAAAATGCCGGCGCCGACGAGCCACAGCGCCGCCAGCACAACCGTGACCGCAACATCGATGCGCGCGACCGGCGCGACGCCGATCTGCCTCCTGACGAACAGGTTCCATGGCCAGGCGATCGCTATCGTCAGGAGCGCGAGCGCGGCCGCAAAGTTGGCGGCGAACGAGCGGCCGACGACGCGGGTCGAGGCGCCGGCGATCCAGGCGGCGTAACGCTCGGGCGAGGCGCGCACGACCGCGATCGAGAACCGCATGAGCCGGCGATTGAAGTCGACCCAGCTCTCGCTCGCTCCGCGCGTCGGCGTGATGATCTCGTAGATCATGTCGTCATGGGTGCGCGCCAGCACGTCGAAATAGCCGAGCGCCGCCGAGTAGAACGAGCGCACATTGCCGGCATTGCGGGGAATGCCGATGAATCGTCCGCTGTCCTCGCCGGCGCGTCGCGCCGCGAGGACTTGCGCCGCAAACGGCCTTACGTCGTCGGGCAGCCGCGCGACCGTCTCGTCCGAGAGGATCAGTGTCGTTAGGCCGGACATGGCGTATCCGCCGAACGACACGATGTTGAAATCGCCGACCGTCGTGGCCCGCAGCGTGGCGATTGCAAGAAATGGCGCTGCCGCGAGGACGAGGATTGCGGCCGCCCGTGCGGGTCGGAATGCGTCTTGCCGAATGGCGCGCAGCAGGGCGTAGAGGGCGGGAAGCGCCACGATCAGCAGCACGAAGCTCGGCCGCAGCACATAGGCGCAGCCTGCGCCCGCGCACACGAGCGTCAATCCCCATCGGTGCGGCCCTCCGCGCGCGAGCGCGATGGTTGCCCCGACCGCGATGAGTGCGCACGTGATCGACAACAGCTCGGGATGGACCCAGTTCGCGTCGATCAGAAATGCGTTTGCGAACAGCAAGGCGGCGCCCACGCTCAGGGCGGCCGTCGCCGACAGGCCGAAGCGGCGCAACTGCGCGACCAGGAACCAGACCGCCGCCACATAGGTCGCGATCTGGAAGGCCGGCACGGCAAAATGACCGGTGCCCCCGAGGTCGAGCGCGGCGACGAGCCAACCATAGAGCGGCGTGCGCGGCTCGCTCAGCAGGGCCGGATAGCCGACCATGTGGAGATAGCCCGGCGTGTCGGGCAACAGTTGCGGCACGAACCGCCCGGCCGCCGCCAGGATCGCGACGCTCAGCGCCGTCATCCCCGACAGAAACTTGATTTCGTTGCGCGACACGATCCCCCGCTTGTTCGGACCACGCCGGGGATGGAGCATTTTCCGGCGAAGTGGACGCCGGTTCGCCGTAGAAAATGCGACCAACGAGTGAATCTAGACCATGTTCCGATCACATGTGATCGGAACATGGTCTAGTCCGCGGCGTTCGTGGCCGTCAACCGACGTTGGCGGCACGGCTGGAGGCGGGATGCCGGCGGGCGCTCAACTCGCCACGGCGACGGGGCCGACGTGCCGCTTCTCGTGGCGAACGACCTGGTGGGCCGCGATCGAAGGCTTGGACCGGAAGAAGTCGTAGCGCGGCCAGCGCTCCTTCGCGTAATAGCGGGTCGCGAGCGATTTGCTCACCGTGGGACGGCTCAGGTATTGCAGCGCGTAGTAGACGTCCCAGAAGAATTCGCCGGTGCGGATCCCGCGCCGGATGCGCCGCGCCCAGAACGACGGATTCTGGAAGATGGCCGTGCGATGCGCGAGCTTCACGTAGTCCTGGATCGTTTCGTACGTCAGCGTCTTGTGCGCGAACAGCGGCTTGGTGGTGTAGATGAAATATTCGTCCCAATCGAAGCTGCGGATGAGGCCGTTCTTGACGTAGTCGTTGAACATCGTGGTGCCGGGGAACGCGATCGTGATGCCGAATTTCATCATGTCGACCGGCAAGGTGCGGGCGAACTCGATGGTGTCCGTCATGGTGTCTTCGCTGTCGGGTGAGAGCCCGAGCATGAAGAAGCCGGTCACCTCGATGCCGGCCTTGCGGGCGCGCTCGACCGCGACCTTGCCGCCGTCGATCGTCGCCTTGCCGCTCTTGCCGAACTGCTTGAGCACCTTGTCGTTGCCGCTCTCGAAGCCGAACGAGACGCGGTAGCAGCCGGCGCGCCGCATCAGGCGAAACAGCTCGTCATCGGCGCTTTCGACCCGGATGCCGTTCGAGCATGTCCATGCGATGTCGACGCCGGTGCGGATGATCGCCTCGCACACCTCCATCGCCCATTCCTTGTCGGACGTGAAGATGTCGTCGGCGAGCATGAACTCGCGGAAGCCGAGCCGATGCATCAGGCGGACTTCCTCGCCGCAGCGCGCCGGCGATTTCTTGCGGTAGCCGCGCGCCATCGTGATCTTGCTGGCGCAGAAGTCGCACATGAAGACGCAGCCGCGCGAGAACTCCGCCATCGTGACGGGTGGGCGTTTGCACAGCAGCCGCGAGATCTGCTTGTAGTCCTCGAGCGGATAGAGGTCCCACGCCGGCATCGGCAGATCGTCGAGGTCGGCGATCGGCGACGTGGCGCCGCTAAAGCACGGCTTGCCGTTCTGGCGATGCCAGACGCCCTTCACGGTCATCGGATCGGCGCCGTCGCAAATCGCCGGAAACGAGAAATCCGCCTCCGCCACGAACACCACGTCGAGCAGCGACTCGTACAGCGTTTCCTGCGGCAGCGCCGAAGGGTGGGCGCCGCCCCCCACGACCAGGATGTCCTTCGAGATGTCCTTGATCAGCACCGACATGTCGCGCAGCTGATTCATCAACGGCGTCGTCGCCGTAATGCCGACGACGTCGGGCTTCTTGTCGAGAACCGTCTTGCGGACGAGATCGATATCGTACGGCCGCCACGACAGGTCGAGGATATCGACGTGATGGCCGCGGTCGCGCGCGGAGGCCGCGATGGTGGCGAGCCCGAGCGTCGGGTGAATCGGATTGACGATGCCGCCCCGCGCTCCACCGTAGCTCGGCTGATACGATGGATTGATCAGCAGTACGTTCCCCACCGCGATACCCCCGTGACACTGTTAACAAAAGTATAATTCCGCGCAGGGGGCGAAGCCAATAGCCGGCTGTCGAACCTCGTTAACGTGGCGCGCGCGTCCGAGGCGGTGAGAACAGCCAAGCAACTGGTCGATCAGGGGAAACAAGGCCAGCGCGACCCACAATCGCGCCGAGGGAACCGATGTCGACGCCGACCCGGGCGGCTCGCGCCGCCACGCCGTCAGGCGGCCGCCTGCCGCCGGGGACCGAAGCGGCCGTAGAAACTATCGCCCTTCGCGGCCATCTCGGTCAGCAGCTTGCCGGGTGCAAACCGCGCCCCGTGCTTCTTCGCGAGCGCCTCGCACAGCGCGACGAACCGCTTCGTCCCCATCATGTCGATGTAGGAGAGCGTCCCGCCCGAGAACGGCGCGAAGCCGAAACCGAGGATCGAGCCGACATCCGCCTCGCGCACGTCGGTGAGCACCTTCTCCTCGAAGCAGCGCGCCGTCTCCAGCGCCTGGATGCCGAGCAGGCGGTGCTTGAGCTCGGCGATGTCGATCTTGTCGGGGTCGAGCTTGCGTACCTGCAGCTCGGATAGCCCCGGCCACAGCTTCTTCGGTCCCTTCTCGGGATAATCGTAGAAACCCTTGCCGTTCTTGCGGCCGTACCGCCCGCGCTTCTCCACCATCTCGGCGAGCAGCACCTTCTCGCGCGGGTCGATCGCCGACGCGCCGAGATCGGCTTCGGTCGCCTTGAGGATCTTCCAGGCGAGATCGACCGCGACCTCGTCATTGAGCGCGAGCGGGCCGACCGGCATGCCGGCCATGCGGCCGACATTCTCGATCATCGCGGCCGGGATGCCCTCGGTCAGCATCAGATGCCCTTCGCGCAGGTAGGTGCCGACCACGCGCGACGTGTAGAAGCCACGCGCGTCGTTGACGACGATCGGCGTCTTGCGGATGGCGCGCACATAGTCGAGCGCGGTGGCGAGCGCGGCGTCGCCGGTCTTCTTGCCGAGGATGATCTCGACCAGCATCATCTTCTCGACCGGCGAGAAGAAATGGATGCCGATGAAGCGGCTCGGATCCTTGAACTCGGCCGCGAGCGACGTGATCGGCAGGGTCGAGGTGTTGGAGCCGAAGATCACGTTGGCGCCCATCGCGGCCTGCGCCTTCTTGATCGTCTCCGCCTTGACGTTGCGGTCCTCGAACACGGCTTCAATGACCAGATCGCAGTCCTTGAGCGCCGCGTAGTCGGCGCTCGCCGTGATGCGTCGCATGAGCGTGTCGCGGTCGGCGGCGCTGGCGCGGCCCCTGTCGACCTGGTCGGTGATCAGCTTCTGCGACAGCGCCCTGCCCTTGTCGGCGGCCTCCTGGTCGCGGTCGATCAGCACCACCTCGAAGCCCGAGGCGGCCGTCACGTAGCCGATGCTCGCGCCCATGAATCCGGCGCCGATGATGCCGATGCGCTTGAGCTTGGTTGGCGGCGCTGCCGCCGGCCGGCGCAGGCCCTTGTTGATGTCCTGCATGGAGACGAACAGCGTGCGCATCATCGCGGACGCCTCGGGCGAGCGCAGGATCTTGGTGAAGTAGCGCGATTCGACCCGCAGTGCGGTATCGATCGGCAGCTGCAGGCCCTCGTAGACGACCTGCAGGATCGCGCGCGCGGCCGGGTAGTTGTCGAACGTCTCGCGCCGGTAGATCGCGTTCGCGGCCGGGAACGTCATCATCCCGGCCTTCGAATAGACCGGCCCGCCCGGCAGCCGGAAGCCCTCCATGTCCCAGGGCGCCTTCGCGTTCGGGTTCGCCTTGACCCAGTCCTTGGCGTTCTTGATCAGGTCGGCGGCCGGCACCACCGCGTCGATCAGCTTGAGCGCCTTGGCGCGTTCGACGGGAATCTGGTCCCCCTTGAGCAGGAACTGCAGCGCGTCGCCGGGCGGCAGCATGCGCGATATGCGCGTCGTTCCGCCGGCGCCGGGAAACAGCCCGATCTTGACTTCCGGCAGGCCGAGCCGCGTTCTCGGGCTCTGCGCCGCGATGCGGTGATGGCAGGCGAGCACGAGCTCGAACCCGCCGCCGACCGCCGTGCCGTTGATCGCCGCCGCCCACGGCTTGCCGCAAGTTTCGAGGCGGCGATAGAGCAGCGACAGCTTGCGGCTCTCCTCGAACAGCGCCGTCACGGCCGCTTCCGGGCCCTTGCTCTTCGCCAGATCGGCAAAGACGCGGCCGAGGCTTTCGAGCAGGGTGAGATCGGCGCCGGCCGAGAACGCCTCCTTGCCCGACGTGATCACCGCGCCCTTGATCTTGGCGTCGCTCGCCACCTGCTCGACGATCGCCGACAGCTCTTCCATCACCTTGAGGTCGATCACGTTCATCGAGCGCCCGGGCGAGTCCCAGGTGACGAGCGCAATGCCGTCCCCGTCGATCTCGAGCTTGAAGTGCTGGAAAGTCATGCAGGGCTCCGATTCTTTTCTTCCCCCTCTCCCCTACGGGGAGAGGACCGGGGTGAGGGGCTCTATGATTCTCGATCGTCTGAGATCCCCTCACCCGGCTCGCTTCGCTCGCCACCCTCTCCCCTCCGGGGAGAGGGAAGAAAATCACCGCTTCGATTCCGGATAAGGCGTGCCGTCCTTGTGCACGTAGCGCTGGGTCCTGCCGTCGCGCTCCGCGCGCATGTCGATGTCCGGATAGGTCGCGACCTCGCGCGGCGCACGGGTGCCGATCTCGAGAAAGACCGCATCGCGGCTCGTCCGGTTGATCAGGCGATGCCCGTTGGCCACGCCCGCCTTCCAGCCGACCGCATCGCCCGGCCGCAGGATCGTCTCGCCGCCGTCCTCGGCCAGCACGACCTCGCCCTCGAGCATGTAGACGAACTCGTCCTCGTGCTGATGCCAGTGGCGCTGCGACGACGCCGCGCCCGGCTTGAGCCGGCACAGGTTGACGCCGTAGTGGTCGAGCCCCGCCGCGTTGCCGAGGCGCTTGCGCTCGCGCCCGACGACGTCGCGGCGGAATTCCTCCGGATAGGCCGAGTAGGTGTCGACCGGGACCTTGTCGATGTCGATCTTCGGCACGGCGGTCACACCCGCTCGATGATGGTCGCGGTCCCCATGCCGACGCCGATGCACAGCGTGACCAGCGCGGTCGAGAGCTTGCGCCGCTCCAGCTCGTCGAGCGCGGTGCCGAGCAGCATGGCGCCGGTCGCGCCGAGCGGATGGCCCATCGCGATGGCGCCGCCGTTGACGTTGACCTTCTTGGCGTCGAGCCCAAAGGCCTGCAGATAGCGCAGCACCACCGACGCGAAGGCCTCGTTGACCTCGAACAGGTCGATGTCGGCGAGCTTCATGCCGGCCTTTTTCAGCACCTTCTGGGTCACATCGATCGGGCCGGTGAGCATGATCGCGGGCTCCGAGCCGATGTTGGCGAAGGCCCTGATGCGCGCGCGCGGCTTGAGGTTGGCGCGCTTGCCCGCCTCCTGGCTGCCGATCAGCACCGCGGCGGCGCCGTCGACGATGCCGGAGGAATTGCCGGCGTGATGCACGTGGTTGACCGCCTCGACCTCGGGATGCGCCTGCACCGCGACTGCGTCGAACCCGGCGAGCTCGCCCATCTGCGCGAAGGCCGGCTGCAATGATGCGAGCGACTGCATCGTCGTGGTCGGCCGCATGTGCTCGTCCTTGGCGAGCAGCGTGATACCGTTCACGTCGCGCACGGGCAGCACCGAGCTCTTGAAGCGGCCGTCGTCCCAGGCGGCTGCGGCGCGTTTCTGGCTCTCGACCGCGTAGGCGTCGACGTCGTCGCGCGAGAAGCCGTATTTCGTCGCGATCAGGTCGGCCGAGATGCCCTGCGGCAGGAAGTAGGACTTGAGCGCGATCGAGGGGTCGACCGGCCAGGCGCCGCCCGAGGCGCCGATGCCGACCCGGCTCATCGATTCGACGCCGCCGCCGATCGTCATGTCGTGCTGGCCGGCCATGATCTCGGCGGCCGCGAAGTTCACCGCGTCGAGGCCCGAGGCGCAGAAGCGGTTGATCTGCACGCCCGGCACGCTGTTGCCGTAGTCGGCGCAGATCGCCGCGACGCGCGCGATGTCGCCGCCCGCCTCGCCGACCGGATCGACGCAGCCGAGCACCACGTCGTCGACCTGGGTCGTGTCCAGCTTGTTGCGCTGCCTGAGCGCGACGAGCGTCTGTGTCGCGAGGTTGAGCGCCGTCACCTCGTGCAGCGCGCCGTCCGCCTTGCCGCGCCCGCGCGGCGTGCGCACGTGATCATAGATGAAGGCGTCGGGCATCTCACAATCCTCTCGCGATCAAGAGCTTCATGATCTCGTTCGTCCCCGCATAGATGCGCATCACGCGGGCGTCGCGGAAGAGGCGCGAGATCGGGTATTCGTCCATATAGCCATAACCGCCGAACAATTGCAGGCAGCGGTCGACCAGCGTGCCGAGCAGGTCGGTGAGCCGGTATTTCGCCATCGAGGCGGTCGCGGTGTCGAGCTCGCCGTCGAGATGCAGGCCGATGCAGTGGTCGAGAAAGACCTTGGCGATCGTCGCCTCGGTCTTGCATTCGGCGAGCACGAACTGGGTGTTCTGGAACTCGATGATCTTCTTGCCGAAGGCCACGCGCTCCTTGACGTAGGCGATCGTGAGCTCGAGCGCGCGCTCCATCATCGCCATGGCATGGGTCGCGACGATCAGCCGCTCCTGCGGCAATTCGTTCATGAGCTGACCTGCGATACCCCTGTCTGATTTGATCACACGACCGCCCCGCCGCGGATCGCGGGCGATCGTCTCGACAGCTCTGCGGATGTCTTCGATGTAGTGTTGAGCTTGGTCTTCGTTCCAGCGCTCAGCCGTATAATCCCAGATGTCATCGATGTCCGCTTGAGCGCGAGGCGAGAGGACATATCGGGTCATTTGGGCGATTTGCGCGCTTGCCGCTTCTCCTTGATGAACGCATCAAAGTCGAACGGCTCGCCGGGCCCGCTCTGCTCGCCTTCGATGAGCGCGGCGCGCAGGGCCTCGAGCTTCGATTCCTGCTCTTCAAGCAGACGGAGGCCGGCCTGGACGACATCCGTCGGGCTGTCATATCGGCCTTCGCCGACTTGGCGCTCGATGAATTCGGCGAAATGATCTGCGACCGTGACCGAGGTGCTCTTGGACATTGTTGCGTCGTTCCTTTCCATCCCCAAATATACCAGATTTTGAGGCCCACAACTGCGTCCATGCGCGACCGGATGCCGAGATCTGACCCTGTGCTACTATGCTGCAGTATGGAGCATTTGCTCCGGCAGAGCCGTTGGCAATGCGCGCCGCGACCCCATGTAGGGCACGCGACGACTCTGTTCGCGTCGAATTGTCCTTCCCGGATTGACGGAAACAAGCCATGAGAGCACTCAGCATCTGCGTCGCCTTGTTCGGTCTGCTCGCGCTGGTGCAGCCCGCGATCCACGGGGACTTATCGGCTCTGCCGCTTGGCATCGCCGCGCTGCTGTGCGCCGGCGCGACCTATTGGTCCACCGGGATATCGAGCTTCCTCAAGATTTTCATCGGCATCTTCTCGGTCGAGACCATCGTGTTCGGGCTCGCGGTCGTGGCCGGCCGCAGCGGCGTCTGGCCCGCCGCCTATGCGGAATATCTGCCGCCCGACTCGCTGCCACTGACGGTCGCGATCTTCGCCATTCTTTGCCGCGTGGTGGCGCATTCCTCGACGGTCGAGCAGGTCATGCGCATCGCCGACCGCTACTTCAACGCCGAGGAGGCCGGCGAGGCGCGCATCTGGCCGTTCCGCCGCTTCACCGCGCTCGAGCGGCGCATCGCCGTCGCGATGGTGGTCCTTCTCGTGCTGCTCAACCAGGCCGAGGTCGGCGTCCTGCTGCGGCTGAGCTTCTTCAACCGCGACTGGTTCAACGCCATCCAGGCGCGCAATGCGCCGGAGTTCTGGCGCCAGCTCTTGTTCGTCTTCACGCCCTGGGCCTTCGTCTACATCGCGATGACGGTGGTCGAATTCTTCGCCCAGGCGATGCTGGTGATCCGCTGGCGGCGCTGGCTGACCAACCACTTCGTGTCGCGCTGGCTCGCGCACCACAATCACTATCGCATCAGTCTCGTCGCCGGGCAGACCGACAATCCCGATCAGCGTATCTCCGAGGACGTCTTCCGTTTCATCAACGGCGGCGAGGACGGCTCCAACACGGCCTACGGCATCTATAATTTCTCGATCCTGCTGATCTATCAGATATCGAACCTTGTCTCGTTCGCGGTTCTGCTGTGGTCGTTGTCGCGTGCCTTCACGATTCCCGGCACCGACTTCGTGCTGCCGGGCTTCCTGTTCTGGGTCGCGCTGATCTACGCGGCCGCCGGAACGCTGATCATCCATCTCATCGGACAGCCGTTGATCGGCCTGTTCTTCCAGCGCCAGCACATGGAGGCCGACTTCCGCTTCTCGCTCGCGCGCCTGCGCGAATATACCGAGCAGGTTGCGCTGCTGAACGGCGAGAGCGCCGAGCGGGAGATGGTCGGTGGCCGCTTCCGCGCGCTCGTTGCCAACTACATCGACCTCGTGCACCGACGCGTGAAGGTGTACGGCTTCACGCAGGCGTTCGGCCAGATTTCGCCGATCATCCCCTACATCTTCACGGCGCCGTTCTATTTCGCCGGCAAGATCGAGCTCGGCATCATGACGCAGACCGCGAGCGCCTTCGCCCGGGTCGCCGATGCGATGACCTTCTTCGTCAACTACTACACCTACCTCGCCGGCTTCAAATCGGTGGTCGACCGCTTGAACTCGTTCGACGCCGCGATCGACCAGGCGCAGGCGCTCAGCAGCGCCGGGCCGGCGCACGTTGCCGCGGCGGCCGGTGTCGCGGCGATCGATCTCGACGACATAGATCTCGCGCTGCCGGACGCGCGGCATGTGCTGGAGAACAAGCACCTGGAACTCGCGCCGCACGAAAGCACGGTGCTGTCGGGTCCGTCCGGCTCCGGCAAGTCGACGCTGTTTCGCGCCATCGGCGGGATCTGGCCGTTCGGTTCAGGCCGCATCACCGCCCCCGCCGGCGCCCGCACCATGGTGGTCCCGACCAAGCCCTACATCCCGATCAGCACGCTGCGCTCCGCCGTCACCTATCCGGCGGTGGCCGGGACCTATTCGGATGACCAGATTCGCGACGCGCTCACGGCCGCGCATCTCGGTCAGCTGGCCGGCGAGCTCGACCACGAGGAAGTTTGGTCGCAGCGCCTCTCCAGCGGCGAGCAGCAGCGCCTCGCGCTCGCCCGCGCCGTGCTATTCCGGCCCGACTGGCTCTTCCTCGATGAGTCGACCTGCGCGATCGACGAGAAGCTCGAGGCCGAGCTCTACGCCATGCTGGCGCAGCGCCTGCCGAACACGACGATCGTGTCGATCGGCCACCGCTCGTCCGTCGCCGCGCTGCACCGGCGCCACATCGAGATGTCGCCGGAGGGCGACCATTTCGCGTTGCGTGAGGTGCCGAAGTCCGCGGCCGCGGAGTAAGGAAGCTACGGTCGCCGGGACTTCGCTAAATCGCGCCGAGCTTCTTTTGAACCCGCTCGTCGAAGCGCGCCACGTTGACCACCACGCGTTCGTGCGTGCCGCCGCCGATCGGCTCCTTCTCGTCGCGCGCCTCGACCTCGAACTTGAGCCGCCGTCCCTCGACGCCGACGAGCCGGGCTGTCGCGACCACCCGCATGCCGACCGGGGTCGCGGCGTTGTGCGTCACGTCGAGCCGGATGCCGAGGCTCTGATGCCCGTCCGGCAGCAGCGCTTCGACCGCATCGAGCGCGGCCGCTTCCATCAGGTTGATCATCACCGGCGTTGCCAGCACCCGGATGCGGCCACTGCCGACGCGCGGCGCCGTGTGCGCTTCGTCGACAACCAAGTCGGCGCGTCCTTCGCGTCCGATCGGCAGGTGCGAGAAATCGGGCATCCGGTCAGTCTAGGTCTTTGCGCATGATCTTTTCCGAAAGCCGGTATCCACCCCGTATCAAGTACGGGGCAGGCCTTTTCGCGATCATGCTCTAGAACGCATCGGCCGGCAAATCCATCGTGCTCGCGGCGCCCGCCTGGATGCGGGCGAGATGCGTCGCCGTCTCCGGCAGCATGCGCTCGGCGAAGAAGCGTCCGGTGATCAGCTTGGCGTTCATGCGATCGGCCGCGCCGTTCGCGCCGGCGGCGAGCTTCTGCTTGGCGGCCTGCGCCATGCGCGCCCACATGTAGCCGAGCGCGACCAGGCCGAAGAGATGCATGTAGTCGGTCGCGCCGGCGCCGGCGTTGTCGGGCTTGGCCGGCGCGTTCTGCGCAAACCACATGGTCGCCTGCTGCAGATGGCCGAGCGCCTTGCCGAGCGGCTCGACATGGACCTTCATGGCGGCGTCGGCGGCGTGCTCCTTCACGTAGCCGTGGACCTCGGCGAAGAATGCGGTGAGGGCCCGCCCGCCGTCCTTGGCGAGCTTGCGGCCGACGAGGTCGAGCGCCTGGATGCCGTTCGCGCCCTCGTAGATCATCGGAATGCGGGCATCGCGCACGAACTGCTCGACGCCCCATTCCTTGATGTAGCCGTGGCCGCCGAACACCTGCTGCGCCGCGACCGTGTTGGCGAAACCGGTGTCGGTGAGCACGCCTTTGATCACCGGGGTGAGGAGGCCCATCTGGTCGTCGGCGACCTGCCGTTCCTGCGCGTCGTTCGAGCGGCGCGCCACGTCGCTCGAGATCGCGGTCCACATGACGAGCGCGCGCGCCGCCTCGTTGAAGGCGCGGATCGACATCAGCGTGCGCCGCACGTCCGGATGCACGATGATCGGATCGGCCGGCTTGTCCTTGAACTTCGCGCCGGTGAGCGCCCGTCCCTGCAGCCGGTCTTTCGCATAAGCCGCCGCGTTCTGATAGGCGACTTCCGACAGCGCCAGCCCCTGCACGCCGACGCCGAGCCGCGCCTCGTTCATCATCGTGAACATGGCTTGCAGGCCGTGGTTTTCCTCCGCCATCAGCCAGCCGGCCGCGTCGTCATAGTTCATCACGCAGGTCGAGTTGGCGTGGATGCCCATCTTCTCTTCGATCGAGCCGCAGGTCACGCCGTTGCGGGCGCCGGGCGAGCCGTCGGCATTGGGCACGAATTTCGGCACGACGAACAGCGAGAGGCCGCGCGTGCCTTCGGGGGCGCCCTCGATGCGCGCGAGCACGAGATGCACGATGTTCGCCGCGAGGTCGTGCTCGCCGGCCGAGATGAAGATCTTGGTGCCGCTGATGCGGTAGCTGCCGTCCGCCTGCTTGACCGCCTTGGTGCGGATGAGGCCGAGATCGGTGCCGCACTGCGGCTCGGTCAGGTTCATCGTCCCGGTCCACTCGCCGGTGATCATTTTCGGCAGATAGAGCGCCTGCTG
The DNA here is from genome assembly GCA_036513175.1 of Xanthobacteraceae bacterium. Classification (GTDB taxonomy): domain Bacteria; phylum Pseudomonadota; class Alphaproteobacteria; order Rhizobiales; family Xanthobacteraceae; genus JAVDCA01. The sequence goes on from DATBZM010000312.1 coordinate 12,587, forward strand.
CTCGGGCGTCCCGTGGACGATCAGTGCCGCGATGGCGCCCTGGGTCAGTCCGGGATACATCGCAAAGGCGACGTTGGCGGAGCAGAGGAATTCGTTGACGCATTGCGTCAGCGCGCCCGGCAGGCCCTGGCCACCGAGCTCGCTCGATACCGAAATGCCGATCCAGCCGCCATCGACGAGCTTGCGGAACGCGTCCTTGAAGCCGTCCGGCGTCGTCACGCTGCCGTCGGCGTGGCGCCGGCAGCCTTGCGCGTCGCCGGTCCGGTTGAGCGGCGTCAGCACGTCCTCGCAGAACTCGCCGGCTGCGCCGAGGATCGCCTCGACGATGTCCGGGGAGGCATCCGCGAAGCCGGGCAGGTTGGCGTAGCGCTCGATGTGAAACACGTCGTTGAGCAGAAACAGCACGTCATCGACGGGGGCCTTGTAGACCGGCATGGTCGCGCGTCCTTGCTTGCCTGGAAGTCGTGAACCCGGATCAGGCGTCAGGCGTTCCCGCGGCGTTCACCCGCTCGATCTCCCCGCATCCCGCGGAAGACCTACATCAACACCTTTAAGGACCGATTGCGGCCTGCACGCGGTGCGGCCCGGCCGCCACACATCGCGGCTCCACGTGCCGGCGACAGGGCGGTTTTAACCGCATCTTTACCCTAAGCCGGAAAAGTCGGCCGCAGGGGCAACCGGTCGGTGCGCCTCCACGGCCCGTTAACGGATGTCGGCCCCCGGATCCGGGGTCCGCCCCGTCCGCGGGTCGGAAATGTGGATGGATGTATGCGATCGGCGGCGTGGCAGGTCAGGGGTATCGATCCGGAGGCGCGGGAGGCCGCGCTCGTGGCGGCCCACAGCGTCGGGATGTCGCTCGGCGAGTGGCTCACCTCGGTCATCCACGACAAGGCGGCCGAGCAGGGCGTGGGCGATACTGGCGCGGAGACCTATGCGCAGGGCGACGAGGGTCTCGCAGCAATCACCGAGCGGCTCGACGATCTGAGCCGCCAGCTCAGCCGCCTGGAAGGCCGTGCGCCGCCGCGTCCCGACAGCGATGCGGCGTCGAATCGAATCGCCGACGCGATCCTGCAGCTCAATGGCCGGCTCGACCAGGTCATCGACGAGAACCGCAGCGCATCGAGCGCGCTCGAGCGACGGGTCAACAGCGTTGACCGTGCGCTGGCCAAGCTCGGCGAGGAGCGCCTGCGCGTCGGCTACGTGGGTGGCGAGCCCAGCGCGCCCAGAATGGCGCCCAGGATGGCGCCCATGAACGCGCCGATGAGCGCGCCGATGAGCATGCCCGTAGGCGCGGCCCAGAACGTTGCCAAGAACGCGCCGATGGATGTCGATGACGCGGTCGCCGAGATCGCGGCGCGACAGCGCGCGCTCGACGGCGAGTTCGCGGCGCCCCCGCCGGCGGCGCTGCAGCGTCCGCCCTTCTCGCCGATCCACTGCCGCGCCGACGAAGCGGTCGACGGTCTGCGCAAGGATTTGGCCGAGATCGGCCGCACCCTCTCGGAAGCGATGCCGCGCCGCGCCGTCGAGGCGCTCGAAGGCGAGGTACGCGCGCTGGTGAGCAAGCTCGACGCGCGGCTGCAGGCAGGGGCCGATGCGCCGGCGCTCGCCGGCCTCGAGCAGGGACTGCGCGACGTGCGCGACGCGCTGCGCGGCCTCGCGCCGGCCGAAAGCCTGGTCGGGTTCGACGCCGCCGTGCAGAGTCTCGCCGCCAAGATCGACCGGATTGCCACCGGCCAGCAGGATCCGGCCGGCCTGCAACCGCTCGAAGCCGCGATTGCGTCCTTGCGCGGCGTGATGGACCACGTCGCCTCGAGCGACGCGTTGGCGGCGCTGGCGCAGGACGTGCGCGGGCTCGCCGACAGGATGGAGCGCCGTGCGCCCGCGTCCCTTCCCGCGTCCCTTGGCGCCGATCTCATCAGCACGCTCGATCAGCGGATCGGAGCGATCGCCGACGCCATCGAGGCGGTGCGGGCGCAGGGCGCGGAGGCCGTGCAGGTGGCCCAGGCGGCGCAGGCCGCCCAAGCCGCCCAAGCGGCTGAAATCACGCAAGCGGCTCAAATCGCGCAAGCCGCGCAAGGCCCACGCGGCGCTTCGCCGGAGCTTGATCAGCTCGTCAAATCGCTCAACGACAAGCTCGAGCATTTGCAGAGCGCACGCATCGACCAGCTCTCGCGCGGCGAGCAGCTGGCGATCGGCGGCCTCGAGGACCGGATCGCCAAGCTGGTGGAGAAGCTCGACGCCTCGGAAGGCCGGCTCGGCCATCTCGAAGCGATCGAGCGCGGCATGGCGGAGTTGCTGGTCCACCTCGAAAGCCTGCGCGCCAACGCAGCATCCGCGGCGTTGCGGCCGCCGGCCGCCCAACCGATGCCGGCCGCGCCGGCGCCGCCGGTCGTGGCGCTCACCGAGGACGTTGCCGCGTTGCGGCAGGCGCAGGCCAGCGTCGCGCGGCGCACGGAGGATTCTCTCGAAGTCGTGCACGGCACGATCGAGACGGTGGTCGACCGCCTCGCGACAATCGAGAGCAACATTCGCACGGATCAGGTGGCCGGCGGGCCGTTCGTTCCGCCGACGCCGCGCGCGCCGGCGGTTATGCCGCCGCCCGTGCCTCCCCCGGTGCGCGTCTCGGCTCCCCCGCCCGCCCCTGCGGCGGCTTCGCCGCCGCAGAAACCGCCGCCACCGCCGCCTGCGCCACCCCCGCCGGCCCCGTCACGCGCGGCTCCTGCCGCCAAGGCTGCCGCGCGGCCTCCGGTTGATCCGCTTCTTCCGCACGATTATCCGCTCGAGCCCGGTTCGGGACCGCCGCGCGTGCGGCCGCACACAATCGGCGGCGCGGGCGCGACTGCGCATGCGGCGGAACGCGTCGCGGCGTCGGAAGCGTCACTGCGTACCGCCAAGAGCCAGCCGGGCGACAAGGGCGCCGCCGGCGAAGGCGATGCAAAACCGAATTATCTGCAGGCCGCCCGCCGTGCCGCTCAATACGCCACGCAGAACGCGCAACGCGACGCGCCGGCCGCCGGCGATTCCGACAAGCTCGGCAGCAAGCTGGCGCAGCGCCTCAAGACAATCTTTGTCGGCATCAGCGTCGCGGTGATCATCGTGGTCGCGCTGCGCTTCGCCGCCGCCTACCTGCAGTCCGCCGATATTGCGCCGACCGATACGCCGGCGCTCGCCGAGCATCCGGCGTCTGCGCCGCTGATCGTGGCGAGCTCCAACTTGCCGGCGCCCAATGCCGACGCGCCGCCGCTCGTGATCGCGCCGCCGCTCGAGCTGTCGCCCGCCAACCCGGTCGTGCCGGCCGAGACGGCGCCGAAACTGCAGCCGCTGTACCAGCCCGGCCTGCTTGGCGCCGATCAGCCGCCCGCTCTCCTGTCGCCGCCACCTGCTGCGCCCGCCGCGCCGGCCGCACCGGCGGCAAGCACCGCCAACAGGGACGTCACCGGCTCGATCAAGGCGCAGACGCAATATGCCGCGCCCGCCGCGCCGGCACCGGTGGCTGCGCCAGCCGCTCCCGTTGCCGTAATCGAACCGCTACCGTCCGGCATCGGCGGCAAGGCGCTGATCACCGCGGCCATGTCGGGCGAGCCCGCCGCCGCCTACGAGGTCGCAACGCGCTTTGCCGAAGGGCGCGGCGTGCCGCAGGATTTCCATCAAGCCGCCGTCTGGTACGAGCGCGCCGCCAAGGGCGGGATTGCGCCGGCGCTGTTTCGCCTCGGCGCCCTCTACGAGAAGGGCAACGGCGTCGCCAAGGACCTGAAAGAGGCGCGTCGGCTCTATGTGGCGGCGGCTGAAAAGGGCAACGCCAATGCGATGCACAATATCGGCGTCCTCTACGCCGAAGGCATCGACGGCAAGCCGGACTTCAAGGCCGCCGCGGAGTGGTTCCGCAAGTCGGCGACACTGGGCATCGGCGATAGCCAGTACAACCTCGCGGTTCTCTATGCGCGCGGCATCGGCATCGAGCGCGACCTGAGCGAGGCGTATCAATGGTTCGCGCTCGCTGCCAAGACCGGCGACGCGGACGCCGCCAAGAAGCGCGACGAGATCGCGGCCCAGTTCGATCAGAAAACGCTCGCCGCTTTGCGGCAAAAGGTCGATGGCTGGGTCGCGCAGCAAGCGCCGCAGGAAGCCGCGACCGTCCCGGTGCCGCCCGGCGGTTGGGACCAGGCCGAGCCGGCGCCGCCGCCGGCGCCGGCGCCCAAGGCGAAACCCTCCCGGCACACGCACGCGCGTGCCGCCACCACGCCGATTTGATGCGGCTTAAGTCAGCCGGCGAGGCAGCGCGCCGCCGCGAAGGCGTAGAGCCGCCGATCGCCGATGAGATGCGCCGTGAACGCAAGCGCGCCAAATACCTTCATGAATGCACCGTCGCGGATATTGAGCCCGCCCGCATAAGCGCCGAACGCCGGCATGATGAGGCGGCGGCCGTCGGTCGCGAAACATTTGCGCGTGACGGCGCGCCCGCGCTGCGCCACCCGCGCGGACGGGTGCAGGTGGCCGGCGATCTCGCCGTCGGCGGGGCCTTCGGTCGGCTCGTGGCGAAACGTGAGCGGACCGAGCGACACGCCCTTGGCAAAGACGCCGCCGATGTCGCGGGCCGGATCGGGATCATGATTGCCCGCGATCCACACCCAGTCGCGGCCGCGCTGCAGAGCGGCGAGCGCCGCGCGATCCTGCGGCATCACCCGCGCCGGCCCGCCGCCGTCGTGGAAGCTGTCGCCGAGAGCGATCACCAGCCGCGGCGCGTGGCGCGCGATCGCGCGGCCGAGCCGCGCCAGCGTTGCGCCGGTGTCGTAGGGCGGCAGCAGCATGCCGCGTCGCGCGAAGCTCGAACCTTTTTCCAGATGCAGGTCGGCGACGACGAGCGCGCGCTCGTCCGGCGAGTAGATCGCGCCGGCGAGGTCGAGCGCGAGGTGAGCGCCGCAGATGCCGACCGTACCTTCCTCAACGAAAGGACGGGACGGGAGCGTCTGCGCCGATACCGTCGTAGTCACCGAATCGTCCCCCAAGTTGTCGAGCCCGACGCTCTCGCAAGCGGCGCACCCCTTATGGACGATTCGAGCGGTGTAAGGCGACCGGATTTAAGCCGTCGGCCGTGCGTAGCGGACCATGAAGCCGTAGCTCGCGGCGACTCCGGCGCGACGGGTATCGTCTATCTGGACTGATCCTCGTTCTGCGCGATGGGGGCCAAACGCAGATCCCTGGCGTCACCTTCGAGAATAAGCACCTCGCCATCCATGCGCCATCGCCTTGTCGTGAGCAAGGCCTGCGTGACCTGCTGTTCGACCTCCGAGATGTCACCGCACCACATCGATGTCTGGCGGAAGAAGACCAGATCGAACTCGCCTGTCTGGGTTGCCTTCACGGTGAGACCCCAGTTGTTGCAGCCGGTCGCAACACGGACATCCATAATTTCGAACGGGAAATCGTTGTCGAGGAAGGCCGGTCTCACGAACAGAAGCTTGGTTCGGTTATGTACGAGCTCGCGATGATCGACCGAGATCACTTCGAAACGTTGATTGACCGGAAACAGCGGCGTCGCATGGGCGGAAAGTGCCGTCCATATCGCGCCGACAACTAGCGCAGCGCCAGTTTTCACGGTGCACAACGCTCCTCTTACGGCGGCGGCAATCTGTCCACAGTTAGCGGCGTTTCGGCGGCGCAAACATGGCGCGCCTCACCGCATCGCCTCCTTCACCAGCTCCGCCTCGGCCTCCGCGAGCAGCGCGTCGGACGCCTCGCCGTAGACCTGCTCGCGGCCGATCTCCAGCATCACCGGCACCGCGAGCGGCGAGACGTGGTCGAGCGCCTGGTGCGCGATGCGGCCGCGCACGCGTGCGAGCATCTCGCCGAGCCGGCGGATGTCGAGGAGCCCGGTCGCGGCGTCGGCGCGGGCGGCGCGCAGCAGCATGTGGTCGGGCTGGTGCTTGCGCAGCACGTCGTAGACGAGGTCGGTCGAGATCGTCATCTGGCGGCGGCTCTTCTCCTTGCCGGGAAAGCGCCGCTCGATCAGCCCGGCGATGATCGCGCAGGTGCGGAAGGTGCGCTTCATCAGCGCCGATTCGGCGAGCCACGCCTCGAGGTCGTCGCCCAGCATGTCCTGGTCGAACAGCGCGGCGAGCGACAGCTCGCCATGTGCCAGCGCGAAGGCGACGTCGCCGAGCCCCCACACGGCGAGCGCATATTCGCTGGCGACGAAGCCGAGCGGCCGCAGGCGCGCGCGCTCGAGCCGCCGCGTCAGCAGCATGCCGAGCGTCTGGTGCGCGAGCCGTCCCTCGAACGGATAGCAGACGAGATAGTTCTTGTCGGCGCGCGGAAAAGTCTCGACCAGGAGCTCGCCGGCGTTGGGCACGCGCGAGCGCCACTGCTGCAGGCCGAGCCATTCGCGTACCTGGTCGGGCAGCGCGCGCCAGGCGCGTGGATCGGCGAGCAGCCCGCGCACGCGCTCCGCCAGATAGGTCGAGAGCGGAAACTTGCCGCCCTCGTAGGAGGGGATCTGCGGATCCGGATCGGAGGTGCGCGAGACGTAGACCTCGTCGTTCACCAGCGCCTCGTAGCGCAGCACCTCGCCGGCGAACACGAAGGTATTGCCCGGCGTGAGCGTCTCGACGAAATATTCCTCGACCTCGCCGAGCACGCGTCCGCCGCGCGCAATAGGGCCCGGTTGCGGCCCCGATGGCCCACCGCCGCCCGCGCGCGAGCGCACCAGGCGCACTTTCAGCATGTCGGCCGCGACGATGGTGCCGACGTTCAGGCGATATTGTTGCGCGATGCGCGGGTGCGTCACGCGATAACGCCCGTCGAGCCCGGGGCGGATTTTTGCGAAGCGCTCGTAAGCGTGCAGCGCGTAGCCGCCGGTCGCGACGAAATCGACCGCGGCGTCGAAGTCCGCGCGCCCGAGCCCCGCATAGAGCGCAGCGCTCCTCACCTCGGCGTAGAGCTCATCCGGCCGGAACGGCGCGCCGACCGCACTGCCGAGCACGTGCTGCGCCAGCACGTCGAGCGCGCCGGTGCGCAGCGGCGGGGTGTCCTGCGCGTTCGCGGCGATCGCGTCGATGGCGGCGCGGCATTCGAGCACCTCGAAACGGTTGGCCGGCACCAGCACGGCCTCGGAGGGTTCGTCGAGGCGATGATTGGCGCGGCCGATGCGCTGCGCCATGCGGCTCGCGCCCTTGGGCGCGCCGACATTGACGACGAGGTCGATGTCGCCCCAGTCGATGCCGAGATCGAGCGAGGAGGTGCACACGACCGCGCGCAGGCGCCCGGCCGCCATCGCGTCCTCGACCTTGCGCCGCTGTGCCACGTCAAGCGAGCCGTGATGCAGCGCGATCGCGAGCCCGTCCTCGTTGATCCGCCACAGCTCCTGAAAGACCATCTCGGCCTGCATGCGCGTGTTGACGAAGACGAGCGAGGTCTTGTGCCGCTTGATCAGGTC
>DATBZM010000313.1:0-2456 GCA_036513175.1 Xanthobacteraceae bacterium
TCCACACGCTGGCGTTGCGCGACAACGGCAAGCTGGGCGACGCGAGCACCGCCGGCCTGGTCGCCGACCCATCCCGGCTGTGCGAAGGGCTCGGCGACTGGTGGCTGCAGGATCGGGAAAAATTCCTGACCTGCATCGAGGAGCGCAAGGAAGAGCTGCGCCACGAATGACTTTTATGACGCTTCGCGGGCGCCGGCCGCCTGGTGGCGCAGATCGCGACAGCGCGCGAAAAAGGGGCTCTCGATCAGACGGCGCCGGATCGCCGCCATATCGAACGTCGCCTTGAACCGCGGCCTTTGCGCGCCGCCAAGCGAGTCCGGCGGGCCATCGAGCGCGAAGACGCCCCGCAGGAGCTTTTCGCCGATCGGCGTCGTGCCCTCCACCACGATGGTGACCGCATCGCCGCCTATTGTCCGCACATTGATCTGCGACCATCGCAACAGCGCGTGCCCGAGGACACATGGAAGTTGCGTTCCGAGTCGTCCCGGCCGCCCATTCGCCGAGAGGCCGGCGAAGTACCAGGTCCGGCGGTTGGACGCCGCGATGTCGCCGGCGCGCAGCTCCCGCTCGCTCGTCGCGTATTGCAGAAATCCCCTCGCCCAGGCCTCGGATACCGGAAAAAGCCCGATCACGGCCAGCGGCTCGGCGCCGCGGAATGCGCACAGGAATCCGGTTGGGTACGCGCGCCACCATTCGGTAAACAGCGCGAACGGAATGTTCGCGCCCGCACGGCCGGCGGCGGTCTCGTAGGAATGCTCGTCGAAAGCGTAGACGCGCGCGAGCATTTCGCGCGTGGTGATCGGCTCCACGGCAAAGGCGGCCGGCATGCGCTGCCCGGTCTCGTTGCGGCGACGACGTGGCCGCGCTTTAGGCCAGATCGGCCATCATGACGATCGACACCTGATGGAAGCCGTTTCGCTCGAAGAAGTGATGGGCATCGTGATTGTCCTTGCCGCTTTCCAGAAAGGCCCGCTTGATCCCTTCTCGCCTCGCCTCGGCAAAAATCCAATCGAGAATTCCTTGCCCGATTCCGCTGCTGCGCCGGCGCTGGTCGACGACGATGTCCTCCAGGATGACGAACGGGATCGGAACCGTCGCATTGAACGTCACATAGGCCATGCCGATCAGCTCGCCGCCATCGTAAGCGCTCGCCACCCGCAGCGCGGCGCCGGGAGTGCACGGCACCCGCTCGGCAATCTCGGCCTTGAATTTCGCAACGAGCTCGGCGATCCACTTGTCCGGCGCGACCGCCCGGCCGAATTGCAGCTCGGAATGCGAGATGTAGGACTGCGTCACGTTGCGCGCAAAGAACTCCGCAAGGCGATCGACCTCGCCACGATCGTTGCACCACCCCACCCGAACCATCGGATCACCTTTCGCGAACCCTCGCGCCACGAGCGTTCCATGATTACGCCGCCGTCAGCCCGCCGTCCATCACCAGCGTAAGTCCGGTCACCGAGCCCGCCTATGGGCCCGCGAGCCAGCATTCTGCCGCCGCCACCTCGTCAGCGGTCGCGAGCCGGCGCAGCGGAATGCGCGCCGGCACCGCCGCCATGTAGGCCGGATCGCCGCCCTTCTCGGCGCACGACGGCGAGGGGGTCTGCATGCATTGTCCGGCACGCTGCGCGCCACGCCGGCACTCGCTGCCGAGCCGCGCGGTTGGTGAGGCGCCTCGTCATCCTGGCAACATCCAAGTCAGTGCGTGCTCACGCGCCCAGCGTTTGGCCGTCATCGCCTCATTGCCGTGAGGCGGGCGATTGGCGAACCCGCGGCACTGCACGATGCGGCCGTCCCTGGTGACCTCCATGGTGACGCCGCGGTTCATGCGGCCGATCGGGAATTCGCATGTCACCGACCAGATCGAGACGTCTCCGCGCATGCAGGCCGACTTGTAGGTCACGACACAATGGTGCATGCGCTCGCCTTCGCGGAAGAGCTCGTTGCCGGTCTTGATCTGTCGAACGCGCCAGATTGCGCGCTTGGCGTCCTTGCCGACCTGGTAATCGATGTCGGGAAGCGGGCTGCCCGCCCAGGCGCCGCCGCCGATCGCCTGACTGCGGCGCAACGCGTGGTGCCAGTCCTCCATTTTCCGCTTCAGCGCCTCGGGCGTGCGACCCTTGAGCGCGAAGGCGTCGTCCCGCTGCTTCTCGACGAAAAGGAAATCGACCAGATCGTCCATCTCCTCGATCGAAAGCGGATTGCGCGCAAAGAAACGCGCAACCTCCTTCCAATATGCCGATGCAATGGAGTAGTTGACGAGCTTGCAGCGCGCGACCTTGCGGGCGACGGCGATATTGTCGGCCTGCGCACGCGCAACCGCGTACCAGAACGCGTGTTTCGTCGACGTGATCTCGGCGGGCGCGGTCAGGAAATGATGGGTCTCCTGCTTCGACAGGTAGGCTCGCGCCTCCTGCCGGTAGAGCGAGCCGCCTTGCGCCGCGACCAGATACCAGCGG
>DATBZM010000314.1:0-23920 GCA_036513175.1 Xanthobacteraceae bacterium
GCTTGCGGGCATGATCGTGCAGGAGCTGGATGGTGGCGTCGCCGAGCCCGCGCTTGGGCACATTGACGATGCGCTCGAAAGCAAGATCGTCGGCCGGCGAATTGACGACGCGCAGATAAGCGAGCGCATCGCGGATTTCGGCACGCTCGTAAAAACGTGGCCCGCCGATGACGCGATAGGGCAGCCCGAGCGTGACGAAACGGTCTTCGAATTCGCGCATCTGGAACGAGGCGCGCACCAGGATCGCCACTTCGTTGAGGCTGTGACCGGCGCGCTGCAATTGCTCGATCTCCTCGCCGATGGCGCGGGCTTCCTCTTCGCTGTCCCATGAGCCGGTGACGCCGACTTTCTCGCCCGGCACGTCGTCGGTGCGCAGGGTCTTGCCGAGCCGGCCTTCGTTATGCGCGATCAGGTGCGACGCCGTGGCGAGGATATGGCCGGTCGAGCGGTAATTGCGCTCCAGCCGGATCACGATGGCGCCGGGAAAGTCGTGCTCGAAGCGCAGGATGTTGTCGACCTCGGCGCCGCGCCAGCCGTAGATCGACTGGTCGTCGTCGCCGACGCAGCAGATGTTCTTGGGCGTGGCTTGTGGCGAGACCTCGGCCGCATCCTTCGAGGCGCCCGCCTTCGCTGGCGCGACGGCGGGCTCCTCAGGATGAGGGTCGAGGTCTGCAAATGCGGCTTGCTCAATCGTCTGCCCCTCATCCTGAGGAGCCGCGCGCAGCGCGGCGTCTCGAAGGACGAGGCCCGGACGCGGCCCACCCGGCTGGGCCAGCAAGCGCAGCCACAGATACTGCGCCACGTTCGTATCCTGGTACTCATCAACGAGGATGAACCGGAAGCGCCGCTGGTACTCGCGCAGCACTTCCGCGTGCTCGCGGAAAATGCGGATGGGCTCCAGGAGCAGGTCGCCGAAATCCGCCGCGTTGAGGACTCTCAGCCGCGCCTGGAAATCGGCGTAGAGCTTCATGCCGCGCCCGCCCGCAAAGCTCGCGGCCTCCCCCGCCGGCACCTGGGCGGGGGTGAGCCCGCGGTTCTTCCAGCCATCGAGCATGCCGGCGAAGACCCGCGCCGGCCAGCGCTTCTCGTCGATGCCTTCGGCGACGATGATCTGCTTCATCAGGCGGATCTGGTCGTCGGTGTCGAGGATGGTGAAGTCGGACTTGAGGCCGACAAGCTCGGCGTGCCGGCGCAGGATCTTGGCGCCGATCGAATGGAAGGTGCCGAGCCAGGGCATGCCCTCGACGATCTGGCCGACCATCTTGCCGACCCGCTCCTTCATCTCGCGCGCCGCCTTGTTGGTGAAGGTGACGGCGAGAATCTCGGACGGCCGCGCCCGGCCGAGGCTCAGGATATGGGCGATGCGCGTGGTGAGCACGCGCGTCTTGCCGGTGCCGGCGCCGGCGAGCACCAGCACCGGTCCGTCGAGCGTCTCGACCGCTTCGCGCTGCTCCGGATTGAGGCCGGCGAGATAGGGCGGCGCCGCCGCGGCGCGTGCGCGCGCCGCGATCCCGCCGGCCGCCGCGACGGGTGGCGGTGCGGGCCGCTCGGATTTCAATGGATCGGCCAAGTTCCGGTTCCCGTGATTCGCTTGCGCCTAAAATGGCATCCAGCCCCCGACTTTACGAGGGCACGGCAGTGGATGAATTTGGCGTCGGCGGCGAGCGGGCCGGGCGGCGTCAGCTTTTCGCCGGCATCGCGATCCGCCGGCCGGCGGCTTCCGGCCGCGGCAGCCGCGCGTGTGAGGCCTTCATTTCGGCGAGGCGGCGGGTCACCTCGGCGGGGAACGGCGCGGTCTTGTGCGTCGTCATGTCGACGTGCAGCGACATGTTTTCCGACGTCGCCGCCACCCAGCCATGCTCGGCATGGAAGAGCTGCTCGAAGGTGTGCAGCCGCTTGCGGTCGAAGTCGAGAAGCTGGAAGGTCACCCGCACCGGGTCGCCGGCATGCAGCTCGCGCAGGTAGCGCAGGTGCACTTCCGCCGTGAAGAACGAGTGCTTGCGCTGCATCACGTAGTCGACGCCGATGCCGATCAGCTCGTAGGCTTCGTCCACGGCGCGGTCGAACAGCACGTTGTAATAGGCCATGTTGAGATGGCCGTTGTAGTCGATCCAATGGTCCTCGACCCGCATCACCGAGGAGACGAACGGGGCGAAGAACAGCGGTTCAAGGTCGGTGCGATCGAGCATGTCCGGTTCCGCGGAGACCGAATATTGCCAGCGTTTGCCGCGCGAGTCCCCCATTTATTTGCAATGGGCATATCCCATCGGCCGCGATTTTTCCCCGCCTTCGGCTGCGGGTGCGCGGGCGGTCTGCTAAACGTCGCGGCGAGGAAGGTCCGCAACAAACAGGTTTGCACGATGGCTCCAGGAAAGGACGGCTCGGCGACTGCGCGCGATGCCTCGGTGGTCGCGGCCGCATTGGCGCAGCTCGCCGCCCAATTCGGCAATCGGCTGGTGACCTCGACGGCAGTGCGCGAGCAGCACGCCAACACCACGACCTGGGTCGCGAACGAGCCGCCCGACGCGGTGGTGTTTGCGCAATCCACGGCGGACGTGCAGGCGGTGGTGCGCATCTGCGCGGCCCATGGCCTGCCGGTGATCGCCTTCGGTACCGGCACCTCGCTCGAAGGCCAGGTCAATGCGCCGCGCGGCGGCGTGTGCATCGACATGCGAGACATGAACCGCTTGCTCGCCGTGCACGCCGAGGACCTCGATTGCGTGATCGAGCCGGGTATCACGCGCAAGGCGCTCAACGAGCAGCTGCGCGACCAGGGGCTGTTCTTCCCGATCGACCCGGGCGCCGACGCCTCGCTCGGCGGCATGACGGCGACGCGCGCCTCGGGCACCAATGCGGTGCGCTACGGCACGATGAAAGACAATGTGCTTGCCCTCAAGGCAGTGCTGGCGACCGGCGAAGTGATCAAGACCGCCCAACGCGCGAAGAAATCCGCCGCCGGCTACGACCTGACGAGGCTGTTCGTCGGCTCGGAGGGAACGCTGGGCGTCATCACCGAGATCACGCTCAAGCTGCACGGCATTCCGGAATCGATCGCCGGCGGCGTGTGCCCGTTTCCCTCGGTCGAGGCCGCCTGCAACGCCACCATCGCGACCATCCAGACCGGAATCCCGGTTGCCCGCATCGAGCTGCTCGACGAATTGCAGGTCAGGGCCTGCAACGCCTATTCGAAGCTTGCATTGCCTGAGCAGCCGATGCTGTTCGTCGAATTCCACGGCTCCGCGGCCTCCGTCGCCGAGCAGTCGGGGCAGTTCGGCGAGATCGCGCGCGAGCACGGCGGCGGGCCGTTCGACTGGGCGACCAGGCCGGAAGACCGAACCCGCCTGTGGCAGGCGCGCCACGATGCCTATTGGGCGGCGCGCGGATTGCGTCCGGGCGCGAGCGCGGTTGCGACCGACGTGTGCGTGCCGATTTCGCGGCTCGCCGACTGTCTCACGGCGACGCAGAAAGATATCGCGGCGAGCCGGCTGGTCGCGCCGATTCTCGGCCATGTCGGGGATGGCAACTTCCATCTCTCGTTGCTCATCGACCTCGACGACTACGACGAGGTCGAGCGCGCCGAAGGCCTGTGCGGCCGCCTGGTCGAGCGCGCGCTGGCGATGGAGGGAACTTGCACGGGCGAGCACGGCGTCGGGCAGGGCAAGATGAAATATCTCCTCGCCGAGCACGGCGAGCCCGCGCTCGCCGCCATGCGGGCGCTCAAGCAGGCGTTCGACCCGCACGGCATCATGAACCCCGGCAAGATCGTCACGCCCGGGTGATGGGGATGGTGCGGACATATAATCGCCGCTAAACCATACGACCAAGCCGTCGGGCAACCCATCGCCGGTTTGGGCGGTTGCGCGGGACGCTTGCGGTTGCGGTAAGCTGCGGTCGGGCCGGGAAGAGCGGGGCGCGGAGCACAAGGGTGCAGTCGACGCTGCTTGGATTGGCGGTCGCGCTCATCGTGGCGCTGGTGGCCGCGCTGGTCGGACCGCTGTTCATCGATTGGGGCCGCTGGCGCGGCAGTTTCGAGGCGGAAGCGACGCGGCTCGTCGGCATGCCGGTGCGCGTGTCCGGCCGCATCGACGCGCGTCTCCTGCCGGCGCCGTCGCTCCAGCTCAACGGCATCGAGATCGGCGAGGCAGGTCATGAGCCGCGGCTGCGGGCGCGTTCGCTCGGCGTCCAGTTTGCGCTCGGCTCGCTCATGCGCGGAGAGTGGCGTGCCGGCGAGCTGCAGATCGACGCGCCGCAGGTCACGCTCGGCGTCGATGCCGACGGCCGCATCGAGGTGCCGCCGGTTTCGATCGGCTTCGACCCGGACAAGCTGTCGTTCGACCGCATCGAGATCGACAACGGCCGCGCCGACCTCGTGGATGCGGCAAGCGGCACGCGCGCCGTGCTCGACCGGCTTTGGTTCAAGGGCGACATGCGCTCGCTGCTCGGCCCGGTCCGGGGCGAGGGGGCCTTCGTCGCGGCGGGCGAGCTCTACGGCTATCACGTCGCCGGCGGCCGCGCCGACGGCGGCATGCGGCTGCGCCTGAGCCTCGATCGGTCCGACCGCCCGCTGTCGATCGAGACCGATGGCACCTTGTGGGTCGAGGGCAGCCGTCCCCGCTACGAAGGCACGCTGACGCTCGCCGGTCCGGCCGGCCTTGCGCTGGCGAACGGCGCGACCATCGCAAAAGATCCATGGCGGGTGACGAGCCGGGTCAAGGCGACGCCCGCGGGCGCGCTGTTCGAGCAGGTCGATTTGCAGTACGGGCCCGATGAACGCGCCCTGAGACTCGCCGGCACCGCGGACTTCACGTTCGGCGCCAACCCTGGTCTTTCGGCGGTGCTCTCCGCGCGCCAGGTCGATCTCGACCGGGCGCTGCTGCTGCCGGATGCGGCGCAGCCTACGCCGATCGTCCTCCTGCGCCGCATGACCGATACGCTCGCGCAATTCGGGGGCCCGCCGGTGCCGGTGAAAATCGGCATCGGCATCGACACCGCAACGCTCGGCGGCGCCGCGTTGATCGCCTTGCGCGGCGACATGCATGCGGAGGCTGCGGGCTGGAGCATCGACAACATCGAATTCCGCGCGCCGGGGGCGTCGCAGGTCCATGCGAGCGGGTTGCTCACGCTGGCGCGGGACGCGCCCGAGTTCGCCGGCCCCGCCAGCATCGATTCGGCCGATCCCCAGGCGCTGATCGCCTGGCTCGAAGGCCGTCCGGGCGCACGGCGCGCAACGATCGGCGCGCTCAGCGCGCGCGGCGAGGTGACGCTCGGCGCGACACGGCTTGCGGTCGCGCAGCTCAAGGCGGACTTCGACGGCAAGTCGATCGAGGGCGGGTTCGCCTACGCATTTGCCAGCGATCGCCAGCCGGCGCGCCTCGACGCATCGTTCAAGGCCGCGCAGATCGACCTCGATGGTGCGCTCGCGTTTGCCAACAATGCGCGCGCCGGCACGACGTTCGCGCTACCGCGCGAGATTGCGCTCAAGCTCGACTTCGACCGTGCGACCTTTGCGGGCGTCGAGGCGAAAGGCGCGCATGCCGATCTCAGATTCGACGCCAAGGGGCTCGATATCGAGCGCCTCGCGATTGCCGATTTCGGCGGTGCGGTGGTCAAGGCGAGCGGCCACATCGACACCGCGCCGTCATGGCGTGGATCGGTCACGTTCGGATTGCAGGCGCAGCAACTCACCGGCGTGGCGGCCCTCGCCGCCAAATTCGCCCCGGGCGCCGCGGATCTCCTGCAGACCATGGCGCGGCGAGCCGCGACCGCGGACCTCACCGCGACGCTCGACGTGGCGCCGGCCGCGGACGGCGTGGATGCCAGGACATCCGCCAAGGTCACCGTCGATGGCGCGATCGGCGGCGTGCGGGTCAATGTCGTCGCCCAAGGCAATGGCGCTGCGGCATCGCCCGCCGCGGCCGAGCTTCGCCTCGATGGACACCTCGATGCCGACGATGGCGCGAATCTCGCGGCGCTCGTCGGCCTCGATCGCGTTGCCGTCGTCGACCATCGCGCCGCGCGCCTCGCCCTCACCGCTAACGGTGCGGCCGGCGGCGACCTGCGCGTCGACGCGACGTTCCAGGGCGAAGGACTGGATGCGGCGGCGCACGGCAGCTTGCGGCTTGTCGACGCGCGGGCGCGCGGCGCGCTCGATGTGAGCTTCGCGGCGGCCGATACGCGCTTGCCGCGCCGCGATCCGGCGACCGCGATGCCGGTCGCGTTCACGACGCGGCTGTCGATCGACGGCGATCGCCTGCGCTTCGATGCGCTCGACGGCAAGGTCGCGGGCAGCGGCGTCAAGGGAGCGCTCGCGCTCGTGCTCGGCCATCCGCTGCGCCTCGACGGACACCTCGACGTCGACACGATCGATGCCGCAGGCGTGATCGCTGCCGCGGTCGGCGCGCCGCGCCCGGCGCGCGCGCCAGCCGCGTGGTCGCAAGAGCCGTTCGGGCCGGGGCCGTTCGCCGATGTCGATGGGCAGCTTGCCTTCACCATATCGCGTGCCCGTTTTCTCGCTGGCGTCGCGGCCAATGGGTTGCAAGGGACCGTGCGGTTCGCACCCTCGGCGATCAGGCTGGAGAAAGTCGAGGGCCGTGTGGGTGGCGGGAGGCTCGCGGCGCAGGCGGACCTGCGCGCCACGGCATCCGGGTTGTCGGCAAAACTGCGGGTGGCGCTCAATGACGCGGATCTCACGGCCCTGCTGCCGCGCGGCACATCGGCATCCGGCGAAATTTCGCTGCAATTCGACGCGACCGCGACCGGGCTGAGCCCGGCCGCGCTGATCGGCGCCTTGCAGGGCAAGGGCAGCGCGGCGGGCGAGAATCTGCAGATCGCGGGGCTCGATCCGGCCGCGATCGAGGCGGCGTCGCAGGCGCTCGATCACGGCGTTCTCATCGATCCGGTTCGCATCGGCGACATCGTCCGTACCGCGCTTGCGGGCGGCCGGCTCGATATCCCCGATGTCGGCGGCGCCCTCGCGATCGGCGACGGGCGGCTGACCTTCGCGCCGCTGCTGGCGCCGGCGCAAGGCGCCGACGTGACGATCAGGGGCAGCTACGACCTCGGCGCGGATTTGCTCGACCTCGGCTTCGACCTCGCCGGCGCGCCGCGACCCGACGCGGCAAACGGCGAGCGCCCGCAGCTTTCGATTTTGTTCAAGGGTCCGATTGCGGCGCCGCGCCGAAGCGTCGACGTGACGGCGCTCGTCAATTGGCTCAGCGCACGCCGCGTCGAGCTGCAAAAGAAACGGCTCGAAGCCGCCGAGCAGGAGGCGAGGCGCATCCAGGCGCAGGAGGCGGAGGCATTACGGCGGGCGCAGGAAGATGCTCGGCAGGCGGCGCAGAAAGCGGCGGAACGCGCCAGCGAGCAGGCCGCCGTTCCAGCCACGCCGGTCGCGCCTGGAGACAAGGCGCCGGAACTGCCGCCGGAGATCGAGATCAAATCAGTGCCGGTGGGGCCCGCAGCCAAGCCGCGGCGGACACCGCCGATCCGCCGCGCCGCGACCGTGCGCCCGCCGGCGGCGCCACTCGTTATCGCGCCGCCCGCGGCAAAAGGAGAACCGGCCTCGCGCTGATGCGTGAGGCGCGGCGCTTGGCTCGAGGTCAGTCGGCTCGCATCGCGGGTTGGGCGCTGCGCACGCCGCCCATGATCTCCCGCGGCGCACCATGGTCTGATTGGTGGCCCGGAATTTGGGCGCGGTAATAGTCGAGCACGAACAGTCGAATCGCCGACGACAGATTGCCGTGGCGGCGATCGGAATCGATCGTGGAGACGAGGTCGGACAAAGTCATGTCGCGTCCCCCCGCAATCTCCTTCAGCCCTTTCCAGAAGGCGTCTTCGAGGCTGACGCTGGTCTTGTGCCCGGCGATGACGATTGAGCGCTTGACGACCGGCGATTTCATCGACCTTCTCCATTTCCGATCCGGTGGCGATCGACCTCGCGCCGATCCTTTTCGGATCGAGCTTTGGCGAGAGTACGCTCAGCCTTGGGCACGCCGAATTGCACCCGACGTTCCGCCGCACGCTGCTCATCCTGCAGTCGCGCGGCGCGCTTACGGGCGGCCCGAAGATTGATTACTTTCGCCATGTGAATGGTCGGTGGTATCCGGATGCACGTGTGTGGGTCGGGACTGACCCACTCATCGGTTTGAATTACGCCGATACCGTGACAGTGGATCATTGGCAAATTCCCCCCGTTGCGCTGTATGGGCTGCATTCGACCCCCCGGCCGGCCGAATTCGGGTCATTCAAATTACGCTCAACCTAACAGTTCAAAGCGCACAAAAGTTCCGGGCGGGACGAGAAAATGCTGGGGGCTGCGCCCCCTGATTGTTTATTTGCCCTTGTTATCGTTTCGGTTTTTGACCCCGCGGCGAAACGGCTCGGTCGTTGCTGGCGGGCACGGGCCGGGGTCACCGCCTAACAGCTCCGCGGATCAGTCGCGCTACGACGTATGCGACCATGGAAGGTCAGATCTGAAAAAATACACATAACATGTTTGTGATTTTGGCATCGGCTCATTGGATGAGGACGGTCGGGTCCGGCTACGCGTACAGGTAGTATGACGAATCGCAATACCATCGACCGCGGCGTCTGTCGCGCGCGCTGGCGTGGCGCGCTTATTTCTTCCTGAATCGGTCGAGCCGGACCACTTCGCCGCCGCTTGCGGGCGCTTCGTCCGCCTTGGCGGGCGGTTTGGCGTCGGGCCCCGGGTTGGCAGGTGTCGGCAACGCCTGCGCCGGCCCCGGCGGGCGCTCGTGGCGCGCCGGCGGGCGGTGCCCGGACTTTTTCTCGGCCGCCGGCTCCTCGCCAGCCTCCTCCTCGTCGCCAGTGGCGGAGAACTGCAGGCCGAATTGAACGGACGGGTCGGCGAACCCCGTGATCGCGCGGAACGGAACGACGAGGCGTTCTGCCGAGCCGCCGAATGACAGGCCCACTTCGAACCGGTCCTCGCCGACGATCAGGTCCCAGAACTGGTGCTGCAGCACGATGGTCATTTCCTTCGGATACTGCGCCTTGAGCCGCGGCGACAGGCTGGCACCGTCCGCGCGGGTGTCGAAGGAAATGAAGAAATGGTGCTCGCCCGGCAGGCCCTTGGCGGCCGCGTCCGCAAGCACGGTGCGAACGACGGAACGCATCGCGTCCTGGGTGAGAATGTCGTAGCGGATGTAGTCGACCGTCATGGCACCGCAGTCTAGATCGCTTTTCGATTCGATCGAATGCCTGTTTGCATCATAGGTGGCCTGCAGGGCCCGGCCGCAAGAAAGTGGGGGCTTCTGTTGCCAGGTGCCCCCGAACCCCGCCTGACGCTGCTAAGACGCCAGGGCTTTAGATCGGTCTTTCAAACCGCGTTACGCGGCCTGAGCAACCGGAGCATAGTTGTCATTCGCAACTATGGAAGTGGCCCGATAACGGCGGAACCATGCCGAGCAAAAGCACGCCCTTTACGCCCTCGTCGATCCTGTTTCGCCCCCGCCGAAGCCCAGCGCCAAGTGTGGCGGTGAGAACGCCCAGTCTGGGCTCGGGTGGAGGCGCCGGGTACCGCCCCCGGGTCCGAAAGGTTTATTACGACGGCCATTTATCGCCATATCCGGCTTGCGCCGGCACACACAATATAGGCGCTAAATGTTGACAATAAAAGAGCAATCCGGGCAGCCGGCGCCGGGGACGCAAGTGCCCACGCCAGCGCAACTTTTCCTCGCGTTCGCGACGATCGCGGGGTGCGGGTTCGGCGGCGTGCTGGCGTGGTCGCGACGGGTCATCGTGCAGCAGCGCGGCTGGCTCAGTCCCGACGAATTCAATGAGCAGCTTGCTCTCTGCCAGGTGCTGCCCGGGGGCAATATCTTGAATTTCGCCGTCATGTACGGCTGCCGCTGCGCCGGCGTGGTTGGCTCGCTCGCCGCGGTGCTCGGCCTCGTCGGGCCGCCGGTCGGGCTCATGATCGTCGCCGGCATGCTCTATCGCCGCTACGGCGATCTGCCGGCGCTGCACGGGGTGTTCGCCAGCCTTGCGGCCGCGGCCGCCGGGCTCTTGATCGCAACCGCGGCACAGATGACCGCCGCAACCGTCAAGGATCGGCTGCGGATGGGACATGTCGTCGCCGCCCTGACGTTCCTCGCGGTGGGCATGCTGCGTTGGCCGCTGCTCGGGGCCATGGCCGTCATCGCCCCGCTCGGCATCGCGATAGCGTGGTGGGAACGGCGATGAAGGACGACGTCTATGGCGCGCTGATCGCGACTTTCGCGCTGTGCTCGGTGATCGCGGTCGGCGGCGCCACCTCGACGGTGCCGGAAATGCATCGCCAGGCGGTCGACGTCCACCATTGGATCAGCGACCGCACGTTCAGCGAGCTGTTCGCGATCGCGCAGGCGGCGCCCGGCCCGAACGTGGTGTTCGTCGCGCTGCTCGGCCATTATATAGCGGGCGTTCCCGGTGCGCTGATCGCGATTGTCGCGATGTGCGTGCCCTCGTGCACGATCGCCTACTGCGCGGCGCGGCTGGTCGACCGCTTCCGCGACGCGCCTTGGCGCACGGTCGTGCAGGCCGGGCTCGTGCCGATAACGGTCGGGCTCGTCGCGTCGAGCGCGCTGATCCTGGCGCGGGCCGCCGATCGCAGCATCGCGACCGCGCTGATCACGGCCGGGAGCTTCGCGCTGTGCTATTGGACCCGCGTGACGCCGCTGATCCCCCTCGCGCTCGCGGCGGGATTGGGCCTGACGGGAGTCGTGTAGTGCCGGCCGTTGACGTAACCTCGCGGGCGCGACTCAGCGTGCCACGGCATTCCGGAAACCCATGCGCGAATATCTCGACCTGATCGACCGCATCCTCAAGACCGGTCTGCAAAAGCGCGACCGCACCGGCACCGGCACGCTGTCGGTGTTCGGCCACCAGATGCGCTTCGACCTCGCGCAGGGCTTTCCGCTCGTCACCACCAAGAAGCTGCACGTCAAATCGATCATCCATGAGCTGCTCTGGTTCCTCGCCGGCGACACCAACGTCAAGTACCTCAACGACCACGGCGTTACCATCTGGGACGAATGGGCGGACGAGCGCGGCGAGCTCGGACCGGTCTACGGCCAGCAGTGGCGCTCGTGGCCGGCGCCCGACGGCGGCGAGATCGACCAGATCGCCAACGTCGTCGCCATGATCCGGCGCAATCCGGATTCGCGCCGCCTGATCGTTTCCGCCTGGAACCCGGCCGACGTCGACAAGATGGCGCTGCCGCCGTGCCATTGCCTCTTCCAGTTCTACGTCGTCGACGGCCGGCTCTCCTGTCAGCTCTACCAGCGCTCCGCCGACGTCTTTCTCGGCGTGCCGTTCAACATCGCGTCCTATGCGCTGCTCACCTTGATGGTCGCGCAGGTGACCGATCTGGCGCCGGGCGAGTTCATCCACACGCTCGGCGATACGCACCTCTACCTCAACCATCTCGAGCAGGCGCGGCTCCAGCTCACGCGGGCGCCGCGCCAGCTGCCGACCTTGCGGCTCGCGCCGTCCGCCAAGGACCTGTTCGCCTTCCGCTACGAGGATTTCATCCTCGAAGGCTACGATCCCCATCCGAGCATCAAGGCGAAGATCGCGGTGTGACGCGGCGATCCGGCAAGGCGCGATGACTGTCTCGATCCGTTCCGCGTGCCCCGGCGAGGCGGGGCTCGTCTTCGCCTTCGTGCGCGAGCTCGCCGCGTACGAGCGCCTCGCCGACGCGGTCGATGCATCCGAGGCGATGCTCGACGCCGCCTTGTTCGGCCGCGATCCGCGCGTCTTTTGCGACATCGCCGAGTGGGACGGCGCGCCGGCGGGGTTTGCCCTGTGGTTTCCCAATTTTTCCACCTTCCGCGGCCGGCACGGCATCTATCTGGAGGATATCTTCGTGCGCCCGCCCTATCGCCGGCGCGGCATCGGCCGGGCGCTGTTTCACCATCTGGCGCGGCACTGCGTCGAGCGCGGATGGACGCGCTTCGAGTGGGCGGTGCTCGACTGGAACGCGCCCTCGATCGCGTTCTACCGGTCGCTCGGCGCGCAATTGCTCGACGAGTGGACCGTCTGCCGTATCAGCGGCGACGCCTTGACGCGCCTCGCGGCGGCGGGGGCGCGATGATCGAGGTCGTCCTGGTCGCGGCCATTGCCGAGAACGGCGTCATCGGGCGGGCAGGCGGGCTCCCTTGGCGCATCAAGTCGGAGATGCAGCGCTTTCGCGCCATGACGTGGGGCAAGCCGGTGGTGGTCGGGCGCAAGACCTATCAGTCGTTCGCCAAACGCCCGCTGCCCGGGCGCACAAATGTCATCGTCAGCCGATCCGGCGACTTTGCGGCGCCGGGCGCGATCGTCGCTGCGACACTTGCGACCGCGCTCGAGGTGGCGCGGGGCGACGCGCTGCGCCGTGCGGGCGCTGCGATCATGGTGCTCGGCGGCGCCGAAATCTACCTGCAGGCGATGCCCCTGGCGGACCGTCTCGAGATCACCCATATCCGCAGCCAGCCCGCGGGCGACACGATGTTTCCGACGATCGATCCGGCAGTCTGGCGCGAGACGGCGCGAACCGTCCACGCGCCGGAGGTGGGCGAGGATGCCGGTTACGATGCGGTAACCTACGAGCGCATTCGCCCCGCAACCCCCGTCCGCGCCCGGCCATAAGGGGAGCGAAGCGACGCCGTCCTTCGAACGGCCATAGGCGAGCAAAGCGACGCCGTCCTTCGAACGGCCATGGGCGAGCGAAGCGACGCCGTTCTTCGAACCGCTAATGCCGCGTTGAAAGGGTGGGGCGCCTCTCCTATAACCCGCCCCGAATGATGCAACGGGGTGTCAGCCGCAGCGGCGGCGTCCCAGGAGGACGTGTTCATGCCCTGGAATAATCAAGGCGGCGGACCGTGGGGCTCGGGCCCCAAGGGTCCGTGGGGATCGGGTCCCCAGTCGTCGGGCCCGACGCCGCCCGATCTCGAGGAGTTTCTCCGCCGCGGCCAGGACAAGCTGCGTTCGGTGATGCCGGGCGGCGGCCTCGGCGGGCGCGGCGTTCTGCTCATCGCGATCCTCGCCTTCCTGTTCTGGATCGGCTCCGGCATCTATTTCGTCCAGCCCGACGAAATCGGCGTCGTGATGCGCTTCGGCGAATACGTGCGCGATGCCAATCCGGGCGCGAACTATCACCTTCCCTATCCGATCGAGAGCGTGCTCACCCCGAAAGTGACCCGCGTCAATCGCATCGACGTCGGCATGCGCGTGGTCGAGGACACCCGGCGTGGCGGCACCGAGCCGCGCGACGTGCCGGAGGAGAGCCTGATGCTCACCGGCGACGAGAACATCGTCGAGGTCGCGTTCGCGGTGTTCTGGACGATCAAGCCGGACAAGGGCGCGAGCCAATACCTGTTCAACATCCAGAATCCGGAAGGCACCGTGAAGGCGATCGCCGAGGCCGCCATGCGCGAGGTCATCGGCCGCTCGAACCTGCAGCCGATCCTCACCACCGCGCGGACGCAGACCGAGGCCGACGTGCACGACCTCATGCAGAAGACCCTCGACCGGTACGAGGCGGGCATCAAGATCACCGAGGTGCAGATGCAGCGGGTTTCTTTTCCCGCCCAGGCGGCCGATGCCTACCGCGAGGTGCAGGCGGCGCGCATCGGCGCCGAGAGCGCGCAGAACGAAGCGCTCGCCTATGCCAACAAGAAGATCCCCGATGCGCGCGGCCAGGCCGCGCAGATCACCCAGGCGGCGGAAGCCTACCGCGAGCAGACCGTCGCCGAGGCGAGGGGCCAGGCAGCGCGCTTTCTCAAGGTCTATGACGAATACGTCAAGGCGCCCGACGTCACGCGCCGCCGCATCTATCTCGAGACGATGGAAAAGGTGTTCGCGCGCACCAACAAGATCATCCTCGACGCGAATGGCGCGGGCGGCAGCGGCGTCGTGCCGTATCTGCCGCTCACCGAGCCGGCGCAACGGCCTGCGTCGCCGACCGCGCCGACGGGAGGTGCACGATGAGATTGGGATTTTCCGGCGGCGTTGCGATCGTCCTTGCCCTGGTCGTGCTGATCACGGGCTACAGCTCGCTGTTCACCGTCTACCAGACGCGCCAGGCGCTGGTGGTGCGGCTCGGCAATCCGCTGCGGGTCGAAACGCTGCCCGGGCTGCACTTCAAGATGCCGCTGCTCGACAGCGTCATCTATGTCGACAAGCGCATTCTCGACCTGGAGAGCCCGGCGCAGGAAATCCTCGCGTCCGACTCCAAGCCGCTGATCGTCGACGCCTTCGCGCGCTATCGCGTGCGTGACGCGCTCAAGTTCTACCAGTCCGTGGGCACGACCGAGGGCGCCAACGCGCGGCTCTCGCCGCTGCTCAGCTCGGCGGTGCGGCGCGTGCTCGGCGACGCGACCCTGATCCAGGTGGTGCGCGACCAGCGCGAGCAGCTGATGGCGCGCGTGCGCCAGCAGATCGACACCGAGGCGAAGAACTTCGGCGTCGAGATCGTCGATGTGCGCATTCGTCGCGCCGACCTGCCGCCGCAGAACAGCGAGGCGGTGTACAAGCGCATGCAGACCGACCGCGAGCGCGAGGCGCAGGAATTCCGCTCGGCTGGCACCCAGAAGGCGCAGGAGATCCGTGCCAAGGCCGACCGCGACGCGACCGTGATCGTCGCCGAGGCGACCTCGAAGGGCGAGCAGACGCGCGGCGAAGGCGACGCCGAGCGCAATCGCATCTTCGCGGAGGCTTACGGCAAGGATCCGAACTTCTTCGCCTTCTACCGCTCGATGCAGGCCTACGATACGGGCCTGACGCAGGGTGATACGCGGTTCGTGGTGCGGCCGGACACCGAGTTCTTCCGCTACTTCTCGGATCCGAACGGCAAGGTCAACGGGCCGGTCGGCGCGCCTTCGTCCAGCCCCGCGCCCGCGGCGCCGACGGCTGCGCACTGATCCCGCCGGCGCGCGGCGTTTCGGTGCGCGACTTCCTCGTTGCCCTCGGGCTCGTCTTCGTGATCGAGGGGATCGTCTTTGCGGCCTTTCCACAGGCCGCAAAGCGCGCGGTCACCAACGTGCTGGCGACGCCCGACACCGTGCTTCGCCTCATCGGGCTGGCGAGCGCGCTCGTCGGCGTGATGCTGGTATGGCTGATCCGGGGCTGAGCCGAACCGCGCGCGGGTCGCTCACGCAGCTTTGTCTGCGGTACCCGGCAGCGGCGCGTACTTGGCGCTGCCAAATGGCGCGAAAAGTGCTATTGGGCTGCAAGCGGCGGGACTGCAGACTTGCGCCGGCCCGGCGCAGGTCGCTATTCCGCCTCAATCCGTTTCTAACCGCGCTCGGTAGGATTTTGTGCCGCACGCGCGGCCGGGCGAGCGTTGCGACCGGGCCCTGCGAGGAGAGATCAAGACCATGGACCGCGTCATGACGCTACTCGGGAATTCCGCGCGGCGCGCCGCGCTCGCTGCGGTCGCCGCAACGGTCGTTCTGCTGCCGGTCACCGTCGGCCCCGGCTGGGCACGCGGCCCGGAAGGCATCTCGGACGTCGCCGAGAAGGTGATCGACGCCGTGGTCAACATCTCGACGTCGCAGAACGTCGGCGGCCACGGCGAAGCGATGCCGAAATTGCCGCCGGGCTCGCCGTTCGAGGAATTCTTCGACGAGTTCTTCAAGAACCACCGCCCGCCGGGCGACAACAATCAGGGCGGTGACCGCGAGGCGCGGCGCGTCAATTCGCTCGGCTCGGGCTTCATCATCGATCCGAGCGGGCTCGTGGTGACCAACAACCACGTGATCGCCGACGCCGACGAGATCAGCGTCATCCTCAACGACGGCACCCGGCTCAAGGCGATGCTGGTCGGCCGCGACCAGAAGACCGATTTGGCGCTCCTGCGCGTCAAGCCCGACAAGCCGCTCAAGTCCGTGAAGTTCGGCGACAGCGACAAGTTGCGGCTGGGCGAATGGGTGGTGGCGATCGGCAATCCCTTCAGCCTCGGCGGGACCGTAACGGCCGGCATCGTGTCGGCGCGCAATCGCGACATCAATTCGGGGCCGTACGACAACTACATTCAGACCGACGCCGCCATCAACCGGGGCAATTCGGGCGGTCCGCTGTTCAACCTCGACGGCGATGTCGTCGGCATCAATACGGCGATCATCTCGCCGACCGGCGGCTCGATCGGCATCGGCTTCTCGGTGCCGTCGAAGACCGCCATTCCGGTGATCGATCAGTTGCGCCAGTTCGGCGAGACCCGCCGCGGCTGGCTCGGCGTCAAGATCCAGCAGGTGACCGACGAGATCGCCGAGACGCTCAACATCCATCCGGCGCGCGGGGCGCTCGTCGCCGGCGTCGACGAGCGCGGCCCGGCGAAGCCGGGCGGCATCGAGGCCGGCGACGTGATCATCAAGTTCGACGGCAAGGACATCAAGGAAATGCACGACCTGCCGCGCGTCGTCGCCGACACCCCGGTAGGCAAGGTCGTCGCCGTCGTGGTGGTGCGCAAGGGCCAGGAAGTGACCAAGTCGGTCACGCTCGGCCGCCTCGAGGACAGCGACAAGATCGCCGCCGTGGTGCCGTCCAACAAGGACGCGCCGCCGCAGGAAAAGACCGTCGTGCAGAAGGCGCTCGGGCTCGACCTCGCCGACATGAGCGACGGTCTGCGCAAGCGCTACAAGATCAAGGACACCGTGAACGGCGTGGTCATCACCGCGGTCGAGTCCAATTCGGCCGCCGCGGAGAAACGCCTGTCGCCCGGCGACGTCATCGTCGAGGTGGCGCAGGAGGAGGTCAAGACCGCGGCCGACCTGCAGAAGCGCGTCGATCAGCTCAAGAAGGACGGACGCAAGGCCGCCCTGCTGCTGGTCTCGAGCGCGGACGGCGAGCTGCGCTTCATCGCGCTGACCCTGGATTGAACGCGAGTAGCGAGTAGCGAGTAGGAAGCGATCACTCGCTATTCGCTACTCCCTATTCGCCATTCGCCTTTTTGTTCAGTCCAGCACGTGGCTGACCATGCCGTCGGCGAGCTTCGGCTCGAACCAGGTCGACTTGGGCGGCATGATGCCGCCCGCATCCGCCACCGCCATCAGGTCGGCCATCTGCGTCGGATAGAGCGCGAAGGCGACCGCCATCCCGCCTGACGCGACCCGCCGCTCCAGCTCGCCCAGCCCGCGCCCGCCGCCGACGAAATCGATGCGATCGTCGGTGCGTGGATCGGTGATGCCGAACAGCGGCTCGATCACGTTGTGCGCAAGCAGCGTGATCGGCAGCCGGCCGATCGGATCGTTTGTCGGCACGGCCTCCGCCGGCAGCTTGAGCCGGTACCAGCGGCCGGCAAGGTGCATCCCGAACTCCGACGCGCTCGTCGGGCGCACGGCTGCGTCCGCCGCCTCGACCGTCATGCGCTTGCGCAATTCGGCGAGCAGCTGCGCCGGGGTGCGGCCGTTGAGATCGCGGATGACGCGGTTGTAGTCGAGAATGGTCATCTCGTGATGGGGAAACAGCACGGACAGGAAATAGCGATGCGATCCGACGCGTGCGCCGCGCCCATCCGCGACCCGCGCGGCCGCGGCCGAGCGATGATGCCCGTCCGCGATATAGATCCCCGGCAGCTTGTCGAACGCGCGCGTGAGCGCCGCGATCGTCTCGTCGTCGTTGATCACCCAGAGCTGATGGCGCACGCCGTCGTCCGCGGTCACGTCCACCACGGGCGTGCGCGCCGCCGTGCGCCCCAGGATGGCGTCGATGTCGGGCGCCGCCGGATAGGCGATCATCACCGGGCCGGTCTGGGCGTCGACCGCCTCGATCTGCCGGACGCGGTCGTCTTCCTTCACCGGGGTCGTCAGCTCATGCTTGCGGATGCGGTTATCGGCGTAATCGGCAAGCGACGCGATCGCCGCGAGACCCGTCTGCTGCCGGTCGTGCCAGGTCAGGCGATAGACGTAGTAGGAGGGCTTGTCGTCGCGCATGAGAATGCCCGACGTGATCATCCGCTCGAGATTCTCGGCTGCCTTGGCGTAGACGGCGCGGTCGTGCGGATCGATGCCGGGACCGAGATCGATCTCGGGCCTGGAGATATGGAGAAAGCTCCACGGCTTGTCCTTGGCGCGCTCGCGCGCCTCGGCGCCGGAGAGCACGTCGTAGGGCGGCGCCAGGACGTCTGCCGCCCGTCCCTCGGCTGGACGCAAGGCGCGGAACGGCTGGATGAGCGTCAAGATTTCTCTCCATGCGGACGATTGATGGGTGATGGTTTAGCGCATGTGCGGTCGCGGTGGCTACGGGCCCGCCGGCAAATCCATGCTAGCGCATGTTCCGGCGAAAGCCTGCCCCCGACTTGATCGGGGGTTGACACCGGTTCGCCGACGAGAACATGCGCCAAATAAGAACGCTTGAGCGTATCCGATTCCGCAGGAACGGAATACGCTCTAGCGCAATCGGATGTCACAAATTGAATGTTCCATGCCGGGTGGTAATCCGAGCCGAGACATGAATCGCGGCCGGCCGGTGCTTATCGCCGGTCCGACGGCGAGCGGCAAGTCGGCGCTTGCGCTCGCGCTCGCCGAGCGGATCGGCGGGATCGTCGTCAACGCGGACTCGATGCAGGTCTATCGTGATCTGCGGACGATCACGGCGCGGCCGACGCCGGCCGAGGAAGCGCGCGTGCCGCATCGCCTCTATGGCCATGTCGATGCGGCGGTCAATTACTCCGTGGGCCAATACCTCGCCGATGCGGCCGGCGCGCTCGACGCGGCCCGGCGCAGCGGCAAGCCGGCGATCTTCGTCGGCGGCACCGGTCTTTATTTCAAGGCATTGACCACGGGCCTCGCCGCGGTGCCGCCGACCCCCCCAGGCATCCGCGCCGCCGTGCGGGCGCGGCTCGAGCAGGACGGGGCAGCCGCGCTGCACGCCGAGCTGGCGCGCCGCGATCCGCGCGCCGCCGGCCGCCTCAACGTCAACGACCGCACGAGGATCGCGCGCGCGCTCGAGGTCTTCGACGCGACCGGCCGCTCGATCCTTGATTGGCAGACCGAGGGCATGCCGGCTCTGCTCGCTCCCGACACGCCGCGCGCCTTCATTTCACCCGATCGTGCGACGCTCTATGCCCGCATCGACGCCCGCTTCGACGCAATGCTGTCCGCCAGCGCGCTGGACGAGGTGAGGAAGCTTGCGGCGCGCAGGCTCGATCCGCTGCTGCCGGCGATGAAGGCGCACGGCGTGCCGTGGTTGATCCGTCATCTCGCCGGCGAGATTGCGCTCGAGGAGGCGGCGCGCCGCGCCAAGCTCGACACGCGGCACTACGCCAAGCGCCAGTTCACCTGGTTTCGCCACCAGCTCGGCGACTGGCCGCGGGTGCCGCCGGAGGCGGCGCTCGAGGGGCTCCTGGGTGGGCTCGGGTGTTAAGATTTCGTTAGGGACGGCTTGCGGCGGGCACGAAATCAGCCCAAATTGGCGCGGTGCGGCTGTTTTTCGCTTGACGCCGCGGCGCAGCATCGGTAGGTTCGCGCAATATTCGGGCGAGAAGAGCGTGCAAATGCGCAATTTTATTATCGTACTTTGGGAGCGCATCGCCGGGGGCGGCTAAGGCTGTCCGCGAATGGTGGCGATGCGCGAACGGGGCCCTTTGAGGCCCTTTTTGATTCCCGGAATGCCCAAGACCAGTTCCAAGACCAGTTCCAAGACCAGTTCCAAGACGAGTTCCAAGACCAGTTCAGACGAGTGGAGCAAGCCATGACAGAGATGACCGGCGCCGAAATGGTGATCCAGGCGCTCGCCGATCAGGGAGCCGAGCACATCTTCGGCTATCCGGGTGGGGCGGTGCTGCCGATCTACGATGCGCTCTTCCAGCAGGATAAGGTCCGCCACATCCTGGTGCGCCATGAGCAGGGCGCGGTGCACGCGGCCGAGGGCTATGCGCGCTCGACCGGCAAGGTCGGCTGCGTCCTGGTGACATCGGGCCCGGGCGCGACCAACGCGGTCACCGGCCTCACCGATGCGCTCATGGATTCGATTCCGATCGTGTGCATCACCGGCCAGGTGCCGACGCACCTGATCGGCAACGACGCCTTCCAGGAATGCGACACGGTCGGCATCACCCGCCCGTGCACCAAGCACAACTATCTGGTCAAAAGCATCGTCGACCTGCCGCGCGTGCTGCACGAGGCGTTCTACGTGGCGAGGAGCGGCCGGCCCGGCCCGGTCGTGGTCGACATCCCCAAGGACATCCAGTTCGCCAAGGGCGACTACTTCAAGCCCAAGGAGTTTCCCCACCAGGGCTATCAGCCCAAGCTCAAGGGCGACCTCAACAAGATCAAGGCCGCGGTCGAGATGATGCGCATCGCCAGGCGCCCGGTCTTCTACACCGGCGGCGGCGTGATCAATTCCGGCCCGGCGGCCAGTCACTTGCTGCGCGAGCTCGTGAAGCTCACCGGCTTCCCGATCACCTCGACCTTGCTCGGCCTGGGCGCGTTTCCGGCCGCCGATCCGCAGTGGCTCGGCATGCTCGGCATGCACGGCACCTACGAGGCGAACCTCGCGATGCACGATTGCGACCTCATGATCTGCATCGGCGCGCGCTTCGACGACCGCATCACCGGGCGGGTCGATGCCTTCTCGCCCGGCTCGCGCAAGATTCACGTCGACGTCGATCCCTCCTCGATCAACAAGAACGTCAAGGTCGATCTCGGCATCATCGGCGACTGCGCCCACGTGCTCGAGGACATGGTGCGGCTGTGGCGCACCGGCTCGGTCACGCCTGACAAGCCGGCGCTCGGGAGCTGGTGGAAGGAGATCGCCCGCTGGCGCGCGCGCAACAGCCTCGCGTATCGCGGCTCGAACGAGATCATCAAGCCGCAATACGCGATCCAGCGGCTCTACGAGCTCACCAAGGGCCGCGACGTCTACATCACCACCGAGGTCGGCCAGCACCAGATGTGGGCGGCGCAGTTCTTTCATTTCGAGGAGCCGAACCGCTGGATGACCTCGGGCGGGCTCGGCACCATGGGCTACGGCCTGCCGGCCTCGGTCGGCGTGCAGCTCGCGCATCCGAAGTCGCTCGTCATCGACATCGCGGGCGAGGCCTCGGTGCTGATGACCATGCAGGAGATCTCGACCGCCGTGCAGTACCGGCTGCCGGTCAAGATCTTCATCATCAACAACCAGTACATGGGCATGGTGCGCCAGTGGCAGGAGCTCTTGCACGGCGGGCGCTATTCGGAGAGCTACACGGCGGCGCTGCCGGATTTCGTCAAGCTCGCCGAGGCCTATCACGCGGTCGGCATCCGCTGCGAGAAGCCGGGCGACCTCGACCACGCGATCCGCGAGATGATCGACGTCGACAAGCCGGTGATCTTCGACTGTGTGGTCGACCCGAAGGAGAACTGCTTCCCGATGATCCCGTCGGGGCGGGCCCACAACGAGATGATCCTCGGCGACGCGGCCTTGCAGCTCGAGGACGCGGTCACCGAGGAAGGCAAGGTGATGGTGTAGTCGACGTCATCCACACCGTCATGGCCGGGCATAGCCGTTCGAAGAACGGCGTCGCTTCACTCGCCTCTGTCCCGGCCATCCACGTCTTCCTTGCCAGATCGCAAAGACGTGGATGCCCGCATTCGCGGGCATGACGGCCGCAGGATTTGATTTCCAGGAGAGTTTTCGTGAGTGATCCAGCGACTACGACGCATTATCCCGCCGCGACGGTGCACGAGCGCGCGGAAAGCCACACCTTGTCGGTGATCGTCGACAACGAGCCGGGCGTGCTCGCGCGCGTGATCGGCCTGTTCTCGGGGCGCGGCTACAACATCGAGAGCCTGACCGTGTCGGAGACCGAGCACCAGAAGCACCTCTCGCGCATCACCATCGTGACGCGCGGCACACCGATGGTGATCGAGCAGATCAAGGCCCAGCTCGACCGCCTCGTGCCGGTGCATCGCGTGGTCGACATGACGGTCGCGGGGCCCTCGATCGAGCGCGAGCTCGCCATGGTCAAGGTGCGCGGCAAGGGCGATCACCGCGTCGAGGCGCTGCGCCTCGCCGATGCCTTCCGCGCGCGGGTGATCGACGCGACCGTCGAGAGCTTCGTGTTCGAGATCACCGGCGGCTCGGACAAGATCGACCAGTTCGTCAGCCTGATGCTGCCGCTCGGCCTGGTCGAGGTCTCGCGCACCGGCGTGGTGGCGATCAGCCGCGGCTCCGAGGGCATGGATCCGCGGTGAAGGCTGCAGGACTTGCCGCGAAGGCCCGTTATACCTACAAGCACGCCACAAAAAGCTAGCGTGATCGCACGTGAGGTGAGCATAGCGCCCGCGCTCCCTCTCCCCGCCGGGGAGAGGGTGGGGTGAGGGGCTCTCGGAGCCAAAAATTGAAATTCCGAGCTACCCTCACCCGGCTCGCTTCGCTCGCCACCCTCTCCCAAAGGGAGAGGGTAAGTACACAAACCGGGGGCCGTCGACGGCCGATTAGGGGTTAAGACCATGCGTGTCTATTACGATCGCGACGCCGATCTCAATCTCGTCAAGGGCAAGAAGGTCGCCATCATCGGCTATGGCAGCCAGGGCCACGCGCACGCGCTCAACCTGCGCGACTCCGGCGTCAAGGAGGTCGCGGTCGCGCTGCGCAAGGGCTCGGCGGGCGTCAAGAAGGCGGAGAACGAGAAGCTCAAGGTGCTCGAGGTGGCCGACGCCGCCAAGTGGGCGGACGTGATGATGATGCTCACGCCCGACGAGCTGCAGGGCGACATCTACCGCGATCATCTCCACGCCAACATGAAGCAGGGCGCGGCGCTGATGTTCGCGCACGGGCTCAACGTGCATTTCAACCTGATCGAGCCGCGCGCCGATCTCGACGTGCTGATGATCGCGCCCAAGGGCCCCGGCCACACGGTGCGCTCGGAATATCAGCGCGGCGCCGGCGTGCCCTGCCTGCTCGCGATCCACCGCGACGCCTCTGGCAACGCGCATGATCTCGGCCTCTCCTACGGGTCGGCGATCGGCGGCGGCCGCGCCGGCATCATCGAGACGACGTTCAAGGAGGAATGCGAGACGGATCTCTTCGGCGAGCAGAGCGTGCTGTGCGGCGGCGTGGTCGAGCTGATGAAGGCCGGCTTCGACACGCTGGTCGAGGCCGGCTACGCGCCCGAGATGGCCTATTTCGAATGCATCCACGAGATGAAGCTGATCGTCGACCTGATCTACGAGGGCGGCATCGCCAACATGAATTATTCGGTGTCGAACACCGCCGAATACGGCGAGTACGTCTCCGGTCCGCGCGTGATCACGCAGGAAACGCGCGCCGAGATGAAGCGCATCCTCGCCGACATCCAGTCCGGCCGCTTCACCAGGGACTGGATGCTGGAGAACAAGGTCAACCAGACCTCGTTCAAGGCGACGCGCGCCAAGCTCGCGCAGCACCCGGCCGAGCAGATCGGCGCCAAGCTGCGCGAGATGATGCCGTGGATCAAGCAGCGCGCGCTGGTCGACAAGAGCCGCAACTGAGGCGGCTCTTGGCAATGACGCACCACGTTTCCTCGTCATGGCCGGGCCTGTCCCGGCCATCCACGTCTTGCTGACAAACGGCAAGGAAGACGTGGATGCCCGCGTTCGCGGGCATGACGGCGTGGTTGGTTCTGCGGTCCCCTTCGATCGCCCCTCGGTATCCGAGCTCCTGGTGCGGGCGCGCGAGATTGCAGCCATCGCGCGCGAACGGGCGCGACAGACCGAAGCCGCGCGCCGCGTCGGCGAGGATATGATCGCGCGGATGCGCGCCGCCGATCTCTTTCGCGTTCTCCAGCCGCGAGCCCATGGCGGCTTCGAGTACGGCTTCGACGTGTTCATACAGGTCCAGATGACAATCGCGGGCGGCTGCGGTTCGACCGGCTGGGTTTATGGCCTGCTCGCCTCGCAGCAATGGCTGATCGCCTGCCTGTCGCCACAGGCGCAAGACGAGATCTGGCATGACCGCGCTGCGCTTTCGGCCGGCACCT
>DATBZM010000315.1:0-5141 GCA_036513175.1 Xanthobacteraceae bacterium
GGGCGCGAGCCGCAGCCGCGCGCGGTCGCGACCGGCATGAACAACGCGGCGATCCTCAACCTGACCAAGGCGATGGCGAACGAGCTGGCGAAGGACGGCATCCTGCTCAACGCCGTCAGTCCGGCCGGGACGCTGACCGAAAGGGTCGAGTAGAACATCCGCAAGGCGGCGGCCGAGAGCGGGAAAACGGAAGCCGAGGTCCTGCGCGAGCGCGGCGCCAAGCTTGCGCTCGGCCGCCTCGCCAATCCGGATGAGGTGGCCGCTGTCGTGGCGTTTCTCTGCTCCGAGCGCGCGAGCTACGTGCTCGGCTGCGCCTGGCAGGTCGACGGCGGCGCCATGGCGGCGATCTGAGGATGCATGGCGCGCTGGCCGAGCGCGCTACTTTCCGAGCATTTCTTCGACGATGCGCGGATTGCGCGCGAGCATCGCCAGCAACACGCGCGCCGGACCGTCCGGCGTATGCCGCCCTTGCTCCCAATTTCGCAGTGTTCCAGTCGACACGCCGATCCGTCGAGAGAATACAGCCTGCGACAACCCGGTTTGCCGACGGATGGCGGATACGTCCACGACGCGCGGGACACGCAACTTGAGCCCGGGCACCTTTTCGCCGCGGGCGTGCGCCGCCGCCTCGCGCAGCCCCTGCATGATGCGATCGGCCGCCTTGCTCATTTCCGTCTCCGCCGCCAATGTCGCCACAGGCGTACGTAAGTCAACGGCGTACTCAGCTAGCTTGCCATCAGCAGCTTCGCACACCGTCGCAGATCATCGACGAGCCCCTTGTACTCGCGTTCCCTCGACTCATCGTCCTGTTGGCGCAGCACGTAGGAGGGGTGGATCGTCACGATCACGCGGCTGCCGTCCTCATCGGACAGGACCTCGCCGCGCACCTTGCTGATCGTCACGGCGCGGCCGAGCACGCCGCGCGCCGCGGTCGTCCCCATGGCGACGATCACCTTGGGCTTGATGATCGCGCGCTCAAGATTGAGCCACCAGCGGCAGGCGTCGATCTCGCCGGCGTTCGGCTTCTTGTGCAGCCGCCGCTTGCCGCGCTGCTCGAACTTGAAATGCTTGACTGCGCCGGTGACGAACACCGCCTTGCGGTCGATGCCGGCCTCGACGATGGCGCGGTCGAAGATGCGGCCGGCCGGGCCGACGAACGGATGGCCCTGCTTGTCTTCCTGATCGCCCGGCTGCTCGCCGACCAGCATGATCCGCGCGTGCTTCGGCCCTTCGCCCGGCACGACCTGCGTCGCATTGCGATAGAGCGGGCAGCGCGTGCAGGCGGCTTCGGCATCGCGCAGCGCCGAGAGGCTTCCAATCCGCGGCGTCTCTTCCATGATCGAGCAATCGTACGCGGCGCGAATGGTTCCGAGGCCTATGCGCCCAGCGTGTTCCGATCGCGTGCCGCGATGCCCCATGGCAGCGCGATCAGCAGGAAATTGCACAGCCCGATCGGGACGAACGCCGTCGCCGGAATGGCGCTTGCGTCCCAAAGCGCCCCGCTCACGATCGGCACGACGACCGCGCACGAATAGCTGATCGTGAACATCGCCGCCGTCGTGCGATGGACATCGTCCGGCGCGCTCAGCAGCGCCGGCATGGCGAGCAGCAGCGTCAGCGTTACGGCGCCCGAAAACCCGAGCGCCGCCGCTGCGACGACGATGACCGGGCCCGATCCGAACACGATGCCGAGCACGCAGGCGATCGACAGCGCACCGCACGCCGCGTAGGGCCAGGCGCGGCCGATGAACCGGCCGGCGCAGACGAGCAGGATGAACGAGGCGGGAAGCTGGCCGATATTGAGGGCGGAGAGCGCCGCACTGATAAGCTCGGGCCGCCCGACATGATGGAGATAGTCCGGAATGAAGCCGTTGGTGGCGAAATACGTCGCGTTGTTGGCGCCGAACATCAGGCCGAGACGCCAGATCAGTCCGCTGCGCCAGTCCGGCCACCAGCGCCGCGGCGCGGTCGCGACGCCTGTGTCCGCGGTGCGCGGCGCGAACGCGAGCAGGGCGAGCGCGATGACGGCGCACGGAATCGCCCACGCCACGAAGGCGAGGCGCCAGCTGCCGCCGACCAGCGGCAGTACGAGCGGAACGGTCAGCGCCACCGGAATGATCTCGCCGACCAGCAGGCCATTGGCATAGACCGCAGTGCCGAAGCCGATGCGATCGGGCAGCCAGGCGCGCACCAGCGGCGGCAGCCCGGGCTGCATCACGGCGACGCCGAGCCCGGTGAGCACGGTCGCGGCGCAGAGCAGGACAAAATCCGGGGCGGCGCCGCGCAACGCGCAGCCGAGCGCCGTCGCCAGCAACCCGGCAATCACCGCCGTGCGCGCGCCGAGCCGCGCGATCAACAGCGATCCCGGCACCGCCGCAAAGACGAACAGGACCGTCGGCAGGCCGGTCAGCACGCCGACCTCGGTTTCCGACAAATTGAGGTCGCTGTGGATCAGGCGGATCAGCGGCGGCACGGCCAGGATGGTGACGCGCAGGCCGACGCCGCCGATCCACAAGAGGGCGACGCAGGCGAAGAGACCACTCGACGGCGTGTCGCGGCGCGCGCCCGCGATGGTCGCATCCATGAACGGTTCCCGGCAAAACGATGCGGCGGCGCCGCTGGCTCTTGCTTTATCCGACCCGTCCGATCGGCTCCAGCCCTTGCCGGCGCATGGCGCTCATCGCCTCCGGGGAAGCAAGCGCCGTGACCAGCAGGCCGGCGGCCGCCGGGCGCGGGCTCCGGGCAAAGACGCCGGCCGAGAACATCGTGAGCTTCTGCAACTCGTCGGGCAGCGCCCCGACGATGTCGATGCCGTCAACGAGCTTGAGCTCGCTCACCTGCTGCACCGCGAGCTCGACCTCGCCCTTGGCGGCAAGCTCGCCGACCACGCCGTCGAACACGCGCGCCTTGCGCATGACGTCCGGGGCGATGCCGAGCCGCTCGATCAGCTCGGCGAAATGCAGGCCGCTGGCGCCGCTGCGCGAGAACGCGACTGAGCGCGCCACGAGCATCGCCTGCTTGAATGCGTCGACGGTGCGGATATTCGGTCTGGCGGCGCCGGCCTTGACGGCGATGCCGATTGCCGAGCGCGCGAGGTCGCGGCGCGATCCGTCCACGATGACGCCGCGTCGGGTCAACTCCTCGATGCCGGCGTCGGTGAGGATCGCGACGTCGCCGGTTTCGCCCCCCGCGATGCGCGGCATGAGCAGGTTGGTTGCCGCGTAGGTCGGCGCGAAATCGAGGCCGCGCCGCGCCAAGATGGGCGCGATCTCGGTGAACACCCCGCGCAGGCCGAGGGTGGACAGGACACGAAGCGCGAACCGCGGATCCGTCATGTCCGGACCCCTCGTCGGTGTCGTGCTGAGCCTGATCGGGTCGGCAATTCAGTCAACATGGGCGCCCGACTTGCGGATCACGTCGCCCCATTTCCTCGCCTCCTCCTGCATGAACGTGCCGAAGTCGGCGCCGAAAGCATTCCCCGGCTCGGAGCCGAGATCGTGCATGCGCTTGATGACGTCCGGCGATTTCAACACCTTCCCGACGGCGGCGATCAGCCGCGCCTTCGCGGGCTCCGGCATCTTCGCAGGCGCGACGAAGCCGTAGAACGAGTTGACGCTGAATCCGGGCAGGCCCTGCTCGGCGACGGTCGGCAGGTCCTTGAGGACTGCCGGCCGCGTCTCGCCCGCATTGGCGAGCGCGCGTACCTTGCCGGCCTGGATCTGCGGCAGGCTGGTCGGCAGCAGGTCGAAGAAGATCTGGATGTGGCCGCCGATCAGGTCGTTCATGGCCGGGCCGGTGCCGCGGAACGGCACATGGGTAATGTCGATCTTGGCCATGCTCTTGAGCAGCTCGCCCGCGAGGTGCGGGGTGGTGCCGATGCCGGCCGAGCCGAAGGTAAGCGTGCCGGGCTTGGCTTTTGCGAGCGCGATAAGCTCCTGGACGTTCTTTGCCGGCACGTCGTTGGCGACCATCAGGACCAGCGGGGTCACGCCGAACAGCGCGATCGGCGCGAAATCCTTGGCCGGATCGTAGCCAAGGGCACTCCGGTAGAGCGTCGGGTTGATCACGAGCGGACCGGGCGCGGTGAAGAACAGCGTATAGCCGTCGGGCTCGGATTTCGCGACCCACTCGGCGCCGGTGTTGCCGCCGGCGCCGGCGCGCGTCTCGACGATGAACGATCCGCCCATCTCCTCGCTGAGTTTCTGCGCCAGGAGCCGCGCCATCACGTCGACCGATCCGCCGGGCGGATACGGATTGATGATGTGCACCACGTGATCGGGATATTCGGCCGCGCCCGGCGCGATCGCGCCGGCGAGCGTCGCCACGGCGAACAGAAACGTGCGAAAGATCCGGGCGTGCATGCGTTATTTTCCCCGCGCTGGCGATAGCTTCGACGTTAGGGCGTTTCGCCGCGCCGTGCCATCATCTTGGAGCTCGACTCGACGCGCGACCTGACGCCGCAGCTGCTCAGGGGCGCACGTAGCTCCAGCCCTGCTCCTCCAACGTCATGATGCGCACGACGCCGGCCGGGACCATGCCGGCTTGCGGGATGATCGTGATCGGATGGCCCTCGCGCTTCTCCATCGCTTGCTTCGTATTGTTGCAGGCCGAAAAGGTGATGTTCGACGGGAAGCTCACTTCCTTGAGTTGCTTGATCCGGTCCTTCACCGGCGAGGTGTCGTCGCGCAGCATGTTGAGCCCCGGTCCGTACGCCACGATCTCGACGTCAGCATTCTCGTGCTGGGCGCGATAGTACTCGATGACGTTCTTGGCGTTGTTGAGCGCCATGTTCATCACGTCCGCATCGTTCTGATCGACCTGGATCACGACGCGATGCGGCTTGGCGCTCTGCGCCGTCGCGCCGACACTGACGAAGAGACCGATAGCGAGCGCAATCGCGATCGCGATCGAGTGAAGCTTGCAGCGTATGGCGGCAGTCACGGCATCCCTCGTGGCGTTGAATTGACCAAATGGTCAAGCCGGAATGCTAGACGACAGCCGATCCCTGCGCCAGCCGGTCGGGTCGGACGATGGCGCCCTCAACCTTCGCCGATCTCGCGCAGCACCTCGGCCGTGTGCTCGCCGAGCCGCGGTGCCGGGTGCGGCGCCGCCATCGGCGCGCCGTCGATGATGATCGGCGT
>DATBZM010000316.1:0-4391 GCA_036513175.1 Xanthobacteraceae bacterium
CGCGGCGAGGCGCTGCACTTGTTGTGCTCGATCGGGCGGACCGCCGCCGACGATCACGAGCCGCACCGGCTCGTCGCCTTGCGGAAACGCGGCGCGGAAGGCCTGCGCCAGTACGTCCATGCCTTTCTCGGGCACCAGGCGGCCGACGCTGCCGAGCACGACGGTACCCTCGTCGGCGCCCCAGGCGGCGCGAAGCGCGGCGACGTCGGCCGCGGTCGTGCGGGCCAGGGCCGCATGGACCGCGGCCGCGACCCATGCGGCGACCACCGTCGTCTCGCCGCGGAATTCCGGGCCGATCTCGCCTTTTTGCCATTGCGTGTAGCAGATCAAGCCGTCCAAGCCGGATTGCTCGCGTTTCTCGTATCTGATGTGCATCGTCGCGACATGCGCAATGCCCATGCGCTGCGCGACCTGGCCGACCCGGCGCGCCGCCGGATTGAGGTGGCTGTGGACGATGTCGGGCGCAAAGGCGGCGAGGACCCTGCGGGCAAACGGGCGATGCAGGATGGCCGGCAGCCAGCGCGGCATCGCCACAAGGTCGATTGCGCCGAAGCTCTTTTCGGTGGCGATTGCCGCGGTCGCAAGCGCGATTTCGCGGCGGAAGGCGTGCGCGCAATCCGAGCGTCCGTTCGACACGAGTATTCGGACCCGATGGCCGGCACGCGCCTGCGCGGTCGCGACCTCGATGCAGTAGCGTTCGCTGCCGTAGAAGCCGTCGCTCAGGACCGCGTGAAGGATTTTCATCGTTGATTTGCACGCAGAAGGACCGACCGATTGACCGGCCGACGCGCCGTGCTGACGCTCTATGCGACGCATGTTATCCTGCGACATGTCGGATCGCCACACGGAGGCGCATCCGACCTCGGCGCCGTTTCGCCGATTGCGTCGCATGGGGAGGATCCGGAATGTATCGCAAGCTCTTGATGGCCGCCGTGGCGTGCCTTGCGTTGCTAGCCGGGACCGGCGGCGCTGACGCCGCCAAGGCGGGCGAGTCGTGCGGTGGGATCGCAGGCATCCCATGCGACGAGGGACTTTGGTGCCAATGGGGCGCCGGGACGTGCCACGTGGCGGACGGCGGCGGCCACTGCGTCAAGGCGCCGGAAATCTGCAATCAGAGGTTCCTGCCCGTCTGCGGTTGCGACGGCAAGACCTACGGCAACGACTGCGAGCGGCAGGTGCACAAGGTCTCGAAGGCCCACGACGGGTCGTGCACCTAGCTGGACCGTATTCCGCTCACGCGTGATCGGATTACGGGCTGACAGAGCCGCCGTGCCGGTCGCAGCGAGCAGGTGATTTCGCCGTGTAATTTCGCTGCGTCAGTGATTTCGTTCTTGCGCGTGTTCTCTATTTGTGCTAATGGCATAAATGAGAGTGTGGGAATTGCGCCCAGGCTCACCCACAAATCCTACAGGCAAACTTGATCGTCGGCAGCGCCTCGCGCGCAATGCCGTCGCCTCTCTTCCGGCGCACAACCGCACGTAGGTCACTTTCCTGTATTTTTGCCTGTTTCCATTGTTCTGCGCCCTGTTTTTTTCCCTGTTCCCTCCTGTTCTTGCGCCGGCGGCTTTTCTCTCGGCCGTGCAAGGCGTTGCATTGTAATTGGCGTCGCATTCGCCCTGTAAATCGCCTGTATTTTATTTTGGCTGCCTTTGGACCGCCAGCTGACGTGAAGAAACTACCGCGCCTGATCGCTCGCGCGCTGTGCGCCGAGACTTTGCGTCAGTTCCCGGCGAGGCCGAGCATTCGCATTGCATTGCCCCCGAGGATCGCTTCCTTCTCGACCTCGCCGATCGGCAGCCGTGTCACATGCTTGGTGTCGGCACCGATGAAGGGATCGTCGGTGCCGAACAGGATCTGCGAGGTGCCGACCGAGCCGACGGCGAGCATCAGCGCGGCCTCGCCGAACGAGCAGGTGTCGTAATAGAGCCGCTTGCCGTACTCGCTCGGCAGCTTGCTGATGTATTTGCGGCAATCGGGAAACAGCCGATAGCCGTTGTCGAGCCGCTCGAACATCAGGATGGTGGCGCCGCCGGTGTGCGCCATGATGTAGGGAAAATTCGGGTAGCGCTCGAATACGCCGCCATAGATCAGGCGCGCCGCGACCAGCGTCGTGTCGAAGATCAGGCCGACGCGCAGCGGCAGCTCGAACTCGCCCATTTCCGAGGTGTCGCGCGGAAACATCGGATGCTCGAATACCGGCAGCCGCATCGTGTCGAGCTTCGCCCACAGCGGCTCGAAGCGCGCATCGTTGAGCGGCGGCCCACCGATGTTGGAGCCGATCGCGACCCCCTTCATGCCGAGCTCAGCCGTGGCGCGATCGATCTCGGCGAGCGAGGCCTCGACGTCATGCAGCGGCAGGCTGGCGAAGCCGATGAAGCGGTCCGGATGGGCGCGGCAGTCCTTCGCCAGCATGTCGTTGACGTGACGGGCGATGCGCACCTGGTCGGCGCCGCGCCATGGATAGATGCTCGGCGTCGACACCGTGAGCACCTGCATGTCGATGCCGTTGCGGTCCATGTCGTGCAGACGATGGTCCATGTCGAACATGTCGGGCCGCGTCCACGCCAGCGTGTAGCCGTTGTGGCGCATCAGCGTCTTGCCGTCCGCGGTCTTCTCGACCTCGAGCGTCATGACGCGCTGGAGCTCGTCGAGATAGAGCGGGTCGACGAAATGGCCGTGGATGTCGATCTTCATGTGAACGCTCGTCCTGGATCAACCGCGCGCCGGCATGATCACGCCGCGGCACTCGCCGAAGCCGATGCGGACGCGGCCCGTGCCTTCGCAGTGGGCGCGGAAGATGACCTCGTCGCCGTCCTGCAGGAAGCCGCGCGTCTCCCCGTTCGGCAGCGCGATCGGCTGGCGGCCGCGCGAGGTGAGCTCGAGCAGGCAGCCGCGGCTCTCGTCCTGCGGCCCCGAGCAGGTGCCGCT
Source organism: Xanthobacteraceae bacterium (assembly GCA_036513175.1). GTDB lineage: Bacteria > Pseudomonadota > Alphaproteobacteria > Rhizobiales > Xanthobacteraceae > JAVDCA01. The sequence continues at coordinate 2,929 of DATBZM010000316.1, forward strand.
GCCCATGAGGTCGCCGATCTCGAGGTTGCAGCCGTTGCTGGTGTGATGCGCGACCATCTGCGCGACCGTCCAGTAGATGGTGGCGAACGAGCTTTTGCTCAGGCGAAGCGGCGCCGTGCCGGCGGCGCGCATCTTCTCGGTCGCGAGCAGCACCTCGAATGTGATGTCGAGCCCGCCTTTAGCCTGGTCGCCGGCGTCATTGAGATGCGGCAGCGGTGGCGGATCGCCGTCCGGCCGCGCGAAGGCCTTGATGCGGTAGGGTGCGAGCGCGTCCGCGGTCACGACCCAGGGCGAGACCGAGGTGAGAAAGCTCTTGCCCAGAAACGGTCCGAGCGGCTGCGACTCCCAGGCCTGGATGTCGCGCGCCGACCAGTCGTTGAGCAGGCAGAAGCCGAAGACGTGCTCGCCGGCCTTGCCGATCGGAACGGGTTCGCCAAGCTCCGACGGCATGCCGATGTAGAAGCCGAACTCGAGCTCGTAGTCGAGCGCGCGGCTCGCGCGGTAGACCGGCGCGGGCTCGTCGGGGCCCGTGGCTTGGCCACGCGGCCGCCGCACCGGCGTGCCGCTCACGCGCACCGACGAGGCGCGACTGTGGTAGGCGACCGGCACGTATTTGTAGTTGGGATTGAGCGGATTGTCGGGGCGAAACAGCTTCCCCGCATTGGTCGCGTGGAAGATCGAGGCGAAGAAGTCGGTGAAGTTGCCGATGCGCGTCGGCACGAACAGCTCGGCTTGCGTCATCGGGGTGAGGAACCGCGCGACATGCTCGCGTGCGCCCGGATCGCTCAGCAGCCGCGACAGCGCGCGGCGCAGCGCCGACCATGCGGGAGGCCCGAGCGCCATCAATCCGTTCAGGTGCGGCGACGCGCAGGCGCTCGCAGCCGCCCGCGCCGCCTCCTCGACGAAGGGCGCGACGGCCGCGACATCGAGGATCTGATCGCCGATCGCGACACCGATCGTCGGCTCGGCGCCGTCGTGGCGCGGACGAAAGGCGCCGAACGGCAGGTTCTGGATCGGGAAATCGCAATCGGGCGCGTTGCCGCTGGCGACCCAGCTCGTGCGTGCGGGATCATGCGTCTCGTCGAGAGCGTTCATCGGGCTGCCGTTTCAGTTGAGGAAGCGACCGCCGTCGCAGACGATGATGGCGCCGGTCGTGACCTTGAGATGGGTGACGCAGGCGAGGATCGCGCGTGCGACGTCCTCGGGCTGGACGATCTTCTTGAGCGGCGTCGCCTGCGCGATCTTTTCAAGCTGCGGGAGCCCGCGGCCGGCGACGAAATCGGTGTTGACCGCGCCCGGCGATACGCACAACACGCGGATCTCCGGGCCGAGCGCGCGGCCGAGCGACATGGTCATGGTGTCGAGGGCGGCCTTGGCGGCGCAGTAGGCGACGCTCGATCCGGAGCCGGTGAAGCCCGAGACCGACGAGACGTTGATCACGCTGCCGTCGCGGCTCGCCTTGA
>DATBZM010000317.1:0-5971 GCA_036513175.1 Xanthobacteraceae bacterium
TCTCACCCATTTCGGGGGCCTTCCGATGACGTGGCATGCCGTTGCGAGCCTTCCATTCGTGCTCGTGGTGATCGCTGCCGGCCAGGCCGAAGCGCGATCGCCGCAGGATCAATGCGACGGAATTCTGCACCAGGACGCGCAGAGTCTCTGGTTCGGCGGCGCGCCGGGCGAAGGCGAAGGCATCTGCATCGTCGCGGCCGCGCAGACACGCAAGGTGATCGAGGTCTGCACCGCCGGCGCGTACTGCCGCGTCGTCGGCGTCGGCGCAGCCTGCGAAGGATCGGGCGAATGCACGGAGCTCGAGCGCATCGCCGCGGTCTCGCGACGCAAGGCGCCGCATCGGCGATGAGTCCAGTCGCTAACCTTTGCTCGATTCGCTTGATCGGCGCGACCTTCGATTGCCCGGCTTTGCCGCGGTAACGGGCATTGGCGTCAATTAAGGTATCTTACGGACCCATTCGGGTCTTTGAGCGCCGACCCCAAACCGTTATACGAGTCTGGACGGTTGGCGACGACTCGGGGGCAGCCACTCCGGGCTTTCGTTGTGGGGCGATACGGATGAGCGCACGGGCGCGCACCTTGGCGTGCGGATTGGTCGTCGGCCTCGGCGTCGCTTTGTGCGCCGGCCCGGCGCCCGCGCAGACCTCCCAGCAACTCGACTGGTGCAGCGGCAGCTTCGCGGCCACCGGTCGGCAGCGCATCAATGCCTGCACGGCGCTGATCGACTCCGGCCGCTACACCGGAAAGGAGCTTGCGCGGATACTGGTCGATCGCGGCGATGCTTATCGCGACGTCCTGGATTTCGAGCACGCGCTCGCCGACTATGACAAGGCGATCGCGCTCGACCCGAAGCTCGCCTCGGCCCATGTCGGCCGCGGCGAGGTGTTCACCTATTATGTCGCCCGCAACGACCAGGACCAGGCCATCGTCGAATTCAACACCGCGATGGCCATCGATCCGAACGACGCCAAGGCCTATCTCGGCCGCGCGCGTGCCTACCAGCGCAAGTGCGGCGCATGTCCGGATGCGATCCGCGACGCGGGCGAAGCGGTGCGGCTCGCCGCCTCCGACCAGGACACCTTGGTCAGCGCCCTCGACCTGCACTCCGACCTGCTGACCATCCGCGGCGACTACGACGGCGCGATCCGCGACTATGATGAAATGCTCCGCATCGACCCGCGAAACAGCGGCGCCCTCGCGGCGCGCGGCGACGCCTTCCGGCGCAAGCACGCGCTCGACCGCGCGCTCGCCGACTTGAACGCGGCGATCGGCATTGACGCCAAGGATCCGATCTACTTCCATGACCGCGCACGCGTGTACCAGGAGATGGGAGACCTCGACCGCGCGATCGCCGACTATGGAAAGGCGATCAGCCTCAAACCGGATCAGCCGCTGCTCGCGCAGATCCTGCGCGACCGCGCGAGCGCCTACCGAGCAAAGGGCAACGCCGACCAAGCCGTGGCGGACGAGGCCGCGGCGACGCGGCTCAATGGTGAAGGTCGCTAGGGAACCCTGACGATGTCTGACGATGATCTGGGGGAACGCATGACCGAGAACCACCAAAGCGACCCAGGGCCACGGGATACGCAATCGAGCTGGGGACGAATCCTCGGCCGCGGCATCCTGATCGCCCTCGTGATCATCGTCGTGCCGCGCCTTATGCGCAGCGGCAGCAACATCGACCCGGGCACCATGGCCTACGTGAACGCCGACCTCGACCTTTACGACGGCAAGCTCGACCAGGCGATCACCGAATATACGGCGCTGATCAAGTCGAACCCGAATGATGTGCGCGCCTACGCGGGACGCGGCGAGGCCTACCGCCGCAAGCGCGACGACCCGCGCGCGATCGCCGACTTCGCCGCCGCCATCGAGCGCGATCCGCGCTCGTACGACGCCTTCCTCGGCCGCTGCCGCGCGAACCGCGATAGCGGCGCGACCGACCGCGCGGTCGCCGACTGCCGGCAGGCGACAACGATCGCGACGAACAAGACGGAGCCGCTGTTGCTCCTCGGCCACATGCTGCTCGCGCGCGGCGAGATCGCGGACGCCAAGGCGCAGTTCGAGGCCGCAGTCGCGCTGCAGACGGAGCCGCTCTCAGGCGACGACGCCCGCATTTTCCGCGGCCTGATCGCGCTCTTCCACGAGAACCGCCCAGCCGCCGCGGTCGAGGATTTCGCCGCCGCCCACAAACGGGCACGCGACCGCGTCGGCGGCACGGGGTTGCTCGACGCCCCGCGTCTGCTCGACGGCGACGAGCAGGCCGACCGCGCGACCGTGAGCTATCTCGTCATCTGGCGCCACATCGCGCGCGTGCGCGCCGGGCAGAACGACGTCGCGGAGATCGGTGCGAGCCTCGCGCAGCTCACCGACCCGGTTCGCCACGAGTGGTGGCTCCAGCATCCGATCAACGAGGACCCGACCGAGGCGCGGATTCTGGCGATCGCGCTCAAACCGTGGCCGGCGCGCTTCATCGGCCTCTATGCCGGCAAGCTCACCCCCGACGACGTTCGCGTCGCCGCCACGCAGACCGATGGCAACGCCGCCGCGCGCGCGCAGCGCGCCTGCGACGCCGATCTTTATCTCGGCATCTATCTGGCCGAGAAAAGCGCGCGCGACGAGGCGATCAAGCTCCTGCAAGCGGCGGCCACCAGCAGCTGTGCCGCGGCGCCGTCGCAGGCGGGCTTCGCCAAGGCCGAGCTTGCGCGGATCAGCTCATGACCGGCGCGATCGCAAGCCTCGCCGCGCGCGGCGATCGGACGGCGCTCATCGCGGCGGGGCGGCGCACCGCGTCGGCGGACCCATCCGGGTCTTACCGGCGCACGACGCCGCCAATAGGTACGTGTCGACGACAGGATGCGGTCTGCCGCTCGATCGGCGACGCGCCAGGGTGACGCGATGAAAAGGCTCCTGCGATTTTCGCTGCCGATCGTCATTGCCGGCGTGCTTGGTCCGCTCATCGGCGGCCTCGCCATCTGTCTGTTCGCCGCCGGTCAGTATGTCGTCGATAAGGACCCCGGGCCGATCGCCGATCTGTTCGGCATCTTCCCGCTCTACATGATCTTCGCCTATGTGCTCGGCTGGCCGATCGCGGTTCTCGCCGGGCTGCTGGTGTCGATCTGGATGATCTTTCGCCCGCCCGGGATCGTCGCGGTGGTCGCCGCCACCGCCGCGGCGGTCGGAGTGCTGTGGCTCGCCGCCGCCGCGAACCTGATGGGCCCGCTCCCCAACCTCGCCTACGGCATGTTGGCGCTCACCCTCGGCCTCAGCATCGTCGCGGCGATCGTGTGCTGGCTGCTGGCGCGCCCCTTCGCGGCACGGATCGGCCCATGATGCCGATGATTGCAGGCCTCGCCCGGCTGTTCTTCTCCTTCCGCGGACGCGCCGCCAGGATGGCGTTCTGGCTCGTCTCCTTCGTCTGGCTCGTGCTCGCCGAGGCGTTCAGCTATTGGTGGAGCGAACGCGGCCTCGCGCTGGCGGAGCGCCACGAGCACACGATCGTCAATGCCGCGCTCGTCCTCGGCTCGCTCCCGATGCTGGTCTCGTGCTTCGCGATCTGCGTGCGGCGCCTGCACGACCGCGACAAAGGCGCCTGGTGGCTGCTCGTCTTCCTCCTCTGCCCGATCCTGCTCGAGATCGCCGCCTCCGTGAATACGTTCGACCCCGGCCCGGTCGTCGCCTTCATGACCACCTCGCTGGTCCTGTCGCTCTGGGGCTTCATCGAGCTCGGCTGCATACCCGGCACGTCGGGGCCGAACCGCTACGGCCTCGATCCGCTGCTGGAGGAGGCCGCATGAGCGCGCCGACGCATAACACGCGAATTCGCATCGCCGGTTCAGGGAGCGTCAATCCATGCTCGCAACCGTGATTCTCGTCGTCTTCCTGGCGATGGCGTTGGCTGTCGAATTCATGCCCGACGACCCGGCCGTGAGCCCGCGGCGAAAGTGCGGAATCGCGCTGGGTGCGAGCGCGGTCGTGATTGGGCTGATGGCCGCCTGGTACAGCTCGTATCAGGACGAGCCTGACGGCGTCTTCCGCATGCTCGGCGGATTGCGGTGGCAGATCGGGGTCGCTTACGGCGTCGCCGCGGCCGGCGCCATCGTGACCGTCCTGTATTGGCGCCGTGTTCTGCCGTTCAACCGGCACGAACCCGAGTGAAGCGCGTCCGGGTCAAGGGGCACAATTGACGACAATGACCGGACGATATTCGGACCCGGCTGACGGCTTGCGCTGCAGGATCGCCGCCGCCGGCGCGCTTGTTTCGCTGCGCCTCGCGCATGTCGGCTGCGCAGACGAAACCGATGCTCGCCGCGGACGTCGCAACGAACGAAGGGAGGCCAAGCGCCGTGAGCGATGATGCCGACGGTGAAACATCCGGGCCCGTCCCGGATTTCCTCAAGCCGCGGCCGCACCAGGAGCCCGTGCGCGACGATCGTGACGACGGCCTCATGTCGGGCCGGCAGAGCAAGCCGATCCTCGCCGCCATCGCCGCCGTCGTCATTCTCGGCGCCGTCTGGCTGCTCGACGAGCTCCTGCCCGGTCCGGGCGGCGCGCAACGCTTCTTCGATCGCGGCGTCGAGCAATATAAAGAGCGGAAATACGACGAGGCCATGCAGACCTTCGACCGGGCGATCGCGGCCGATCCCGATTTCCACGCGGCCTACTCGCTGCGCGCGGAGATCCATCGTCGGCGCAACGAGCTCGACGCCGCGATCGCCGACTACACGAGCGCGATCCGCACCAGGCCCGAACAGCCCGAGCCTTATTACAATCGCGCCATCACCCATCTCGATCTCGGCGATCCCGACCACGCCCTGCCGGACTTCGGCGAATACGTCCGGCTCAAGCCCGACGACCCGGACGGCCATTTGCGCCGCGCCGAAACCTTCGCGGGTCTGGGCGATTTCGAGCATGCGCTGGCGGAACGCGACGCCCTCGTGCGCTTGAGCCCGAAGAACATGGACTACTATCTCGACCGCGCCGCGCTGCGCCGCGATTTCGCCGATCTCGACGGCGCCATGCGCGACATCGATGCGGCGATCAATCTCGGATCGTCGGACGCCTATACCCGCGTGCGCCACGGCCTCCTGTGGCGCGACAAGGGCGATCTCGCGCGCGCCCTCGCCGACTTCGAGCAGGCGCTCGCGCTACGGCCGCGCGATCCGGACGCGCTCGGCGCCAACGATCCGCGGCCGGAGCTCGCGCGCGGCGAGGCGTTGCGCGACAGCGAACGCGCCGACGACGCGCGCGCCGCCATCGACGCCGTCATCAAGCGGCTGCCCGACTACGCGCCCGGCTATCAGCAGCGCGCCCTGCTCGCGTTGTTCGTCGCCGACGACGCGAAGGGCGCCGCGGACGATTTCGCGGCCGCGGTGCAGAAAGGCTTCGCCCATCGCTACAACAGCATGATCCTCAACCTCGGCATCGCGGAAGCCGAGAGGCAATTCCACCTGGAGCAGACGCCGACCGACAACCGGCCGATGCTCGCGCCTGACGTGCCGTTCTATCCGGCGATCGACTTTCTGCTGATCTGGCGCCGCATCGCACGCCTGCGTGCCGGATTGCCTGATCCCGATTACGCCGCCGACCTGCTCCGGCTCGGCCTCTTCTCCCCTGACGGCAAGGACCTCGCCGGCATCCCGGTGCGCACCAACATCAACCGCCGCGTGATCTGGCCGTACCAACTCGTCGCCCTGTTCGCCGACCAGACGACGCCCGCGGTCGTGCGCGCGGCGGCCGCCGCGACGCCGGGTGACTTTGCGCGGCGCCAGCGCGTCTGCGAAGCGAATTTCTACATTGCCGAATATCGGCTGACGCACAACGATGCCGCGCAAGCGCGTGCGCAGCTGCAGGCGGCGGTCGACTCCTGTACGCCCGGCGCATCCGAGGCCGCCTTCGCGCGGGCGGAGCTGCAGCACGCGAGCCCACCCGCGTCCCGATAGAGGATTGAGCAAACACTCCCAACCACGGC
>DATBZM010000318.1:0-21474 GCA_036513175.1 Xanthobacteraceae bacterium
ACACGACGCTCTTGCCCTTGTAGGTCGTGCGATAGACGAAGTCTTGAACCTTCTCGAGCTTCACGCCTTGCGATTCATCGAGAACGAGGTGCTGTACTTCGGTCTCGTCGCGCCACTCCTCCAGATCCTCCGAATACGCGAAGATCACCTTGCCCTGGTCGCGATTGCTCGGATCGAGGCGAATGTTGCCATCAAAGGGCACGCCGTCGTTGATGAACGTGAAGTAGTAGTAGTTCTCCGTCGGATAGACCTTCACGCGGTCGGGCAGGCTCGAGAACACAAAACCGAACACCGCCATCAGGTCGCTCGCGTTGAGCGTGCTCGGCCGCATCACCTGGTCGATGTATTCCTGCCCGGTATGCAGCACCGGCCACTTCGGCTCCTCGGCGGCGGCCACGCGCTCAAGCGCGCAAAGCGCGATCAGTCCGCACAGAATCGGTCGGATGTGGGTCATTACCTGCCTCACTCGCGGGGAAACTCCAGTCCCATCTCGCGATAGCGCTCCGGATCGTCGCCCCAGTCCTCCCGCACCTTGACGAACAAGAACAGCTGCACCGGCTGCTCGATGAGCTTGGCGATCTCGGCGCGTGCCGCGGCGCCGATCGCCTTGATCGAGGCGCCGCCCTTGCCGAGCACGATCTTGCGCTGGCTCTCGCGCTCCACGTAGATCGTCTGCTCGATGCGCACCGCGCCGCCGCGCAGCTCCTTCCACGTCTCCGTCTCGACGGTCGAGCGATAGGGCAGCTCCTGGTGCAGCCGATTGAACAATTGTTCACGGGTAATTTCCGCCGCGAGGCTGCGCAGCGGCGCATCCGAGATCTGATCCTCAGGATAGTGCCAGGGGCCTTGCGGCGCATTTGCGGCAAGCCATGCCTTCACCTCGGCGACGCCGTCGCCCGTGCGCGCCGACACCATGAAGGTCGCGGCGAACTCGCCGCGCCCATTGGCGGCCTGCGCGAGCGCGAGCAGGCCGGGCTTGGCCACGAGGTCGACCTTGTTGAGGATCAGGATCTTGCGCACCGCGACGTCCTTGAGCCTGGTGAGGATCGCGTCGGCGCCGTCGTCGATGCCGAGCTTGGCGTCGATCATCAGCGCCACGATGTCGGCGTCGTGCGCGCCCGTCCACGCCGTCGTCACCATGGCGCGGTCGAGCCGGCGGCGTGGGGCGAAAATGCCGGGCGTGTCGACGAAGACGAGCTGCGCCTGTCCCTCGATCGCGATGCCGCGGACCAGCGTGCGGGTCGTCTGCACCTTGGGGCTGACGATCGTCACCTTGCTGCCGACCAGCGCGTTGACGAGCGTCGACTTGCCGACGTTCGGCGCGCCGATCAGCGCCACGAAGGCGCAGCGGGTGGCGGGTGAGGTGTCGGTCATCGAGCCACGCGCGGCCGGCGCCAATGGCGAATAGTGAGTAGCGAATGGGGAAAGGTGGACGCGCGCATCGTGTTTCTACTCGCTATTCGCTATTCGCTATTCGCCACATTCGCTACTCGCCGTTCTCCACGTCAACGCCCGCCTCGACTCCCTCGCGGGCGAGCATCGCGGCGGCCGCCGCCTGCTCGGCGGCGCGCTTGGAACGGCCGACGCCTTCGGCGGGCTTGAGATCGGGCAGTGCGACCGCGACGCGGAATTCCGGATCGTGGTGCGGCCCGGTCCGCTCGACCTCGCGATAGGAGGGCGTCGGCAGACCGCGACCCTGCGCCCATTCCTGCAGCACCGTCTTCGCGTCGCGCAGCGGCCGCGCTGGCGTGCGCATGCGCTCGCTCCACAGTCGTTCGATCATGGTGGCGGCCGCCGGATAGCCGCCGTCGATGAACACCGCGCCGATCAGCGCCTCGCATACGTCGGCGAGGATCGCAAGGCGCCTGCGGCCGCCTGCATTCGCCTCCGAGGCGCCGAGCTTGATCGCGGCGCCGAGATCGAGCGAGCGCGCGACGTCGGCGCAGGTTTCGCGGCGCACCAGGTCGGCGAGCCGGCGCGACAACTCGCCCTCGTCCGCCTTGGGGAAGGCGCGAAACAGCATGTCGGAGACGACGAGGCCGAGCACGTGATCGCCGAGGAATTCCAGCCGCTGGTAGCTCGCGGCGCGGCTTTTTCCGGAGAGCGCCGAAATATGCGTCAGCGCGCTGTCGAGCAGCGACTTCTCGGCGAAGCCGTGGCCGATCCGCTCCTCCAATTCCTTGCGTCCCTTCGTCTTGCGGCTCATCGCACGATCGTAAACAGCCGGCTCCAGCGCAGCGTCCAGGGCCAGGTCCAGAAATGCCAGGCCGGCTCGCGATGGCCGACCGAGAAGAAGACGATCTGCGCCCGGCCGATCAGGTTCTCGAACGGCACGAAGCCGACGCCCTCGTGCTCGGTCTGCGGAACGCGGCTGTCGCTCGAATTGTCGCGATTGTCGCCCATCATGAAGTAGCGGCCGGGCGGCACCTTATAGATCGGGGTCGAGTCGAGCTGCCCGTTCTCGTAGAGGTCGAGCGTCGTGTAGCTCACCCCGTTCGGCAGCGTCTCACGCCAGCGCTTGACCGCGCCGCCGGTGTCCTCGTCCTTGTAGTCGGGAAGCTGCTCACGCTTGACCGGCACGCCGTTGATGTTGAGCACGCCGTCCTTCATCTGGATGCTGTCGCCCGGCAATCCGATCACGCGCTTGATGTAGTCGACATCGTCCTCGCGCGGGAGGCGGAAGACGACCACGTCGCCGCGCTGCGGCTGCGACGCAAGAATACGACCGGAAAAAAGGTGCGGCGACCAGGGCAGCGAGAAATGGCTAAAACCGTAGGAAAACTTGGAGACGAACAGGTAGTCGCCGACCAGCAGCGTCGATTCCATGGATTCGGACGGAATGTAGAACGGCTGGAGCACGAAGGTGCGGATGACGACCGCAATGATCACCGCATGGACGATGACGCGCAGGGTCTCGACAAGGGCGCTCTCCTGCTGGCTGTCGTCAGGCGCCTTGGCTCGATCCTTTTCCTGGCTCGACACGCTCATTGGCCTCTCGTGCTCGCCGGCCGCCCCGCCGCTTGCAGACTCGATTCCGGCCCCTGCCCGCGCGTCGCCAGTTGACAGAGCCACACCGTCCGCCCGGACCGCCGATCGACCTCGGCCAGCCCGCGCGCCCGGCGCGAAAGACATTTTCGATCAGTCACTTACGCGTGCCGGACCGCCCTTCCGCAGACGCGCTGGCGGGGTGGAATCGCGGCCGTTGTAGCGGCTCGCGTAAAGCCGCGCAATCAAGCCATCACCCTCCCGCGGGCTTGGCCGGGAGGGCGGAAATGACCACGAAGGCCTGCGCCAGCGGGTACTCGTCGGTGAGCGCGAGGTCGATCTGCGCCGCAAACCCCTCCGGCGTGATCGCCTGCAGGCGCCGCAGCGCGCCGCCGGTGAGCTGCAGCGTCGGCTTGCCGGATGGCAGATTGACCACCCCCATGTCGCGGAAGAAGACGCCGTGGCGAAAGCCGGTGCCGAGCGCCTTGGCGCACGCCTCCTTGGCGGCAAAGCGCTTCGCATAGGTATCGATGCGGTTCGCCTTGCGCTCGGCGCGGGCGCGCTCGGTCTCGGTGTAGATGCGGTTGATGAAGCGCTCGCCGTGCCGCGCGATCGTCTGCTCGATGCGACGGATATCGACGAGGTCGGTGCCGATGCCGAGGATCATCGCGTGACGTCGTCCCGGCCGCGCCCGCGCGTCATGGCGGCTCGCATCTGCTGCACGACCGTCGCGAGCCCCGCGAAGACCGCCTCGCCGATGAGGAAATGGCCGATATTGAGCTCGATGACCTCGGGCAGCGCGCAGATCGCCTCGGCGGTCACGAAGTCCAATCCGTGCCCCGCATGCACCTCGAGGCCGAGCCGCGCCGCCGCCGCCGCGCCGGCCGCAATGCGGGCGAGCTCGGCCGCGGCCGCCGCCTTGTCGCCGGCCGCGACCGCCTCGCACCAGGCGCCGGTGTGGATCTCGATCACCGGCGCGCCGATGTCGGCGGCGGCCTCGATCTGCGCCGGATCGGCCGCGATGAACAGCGAGACGCGGATGCCGGCGTGCTTGAGCGCGCTCACCACCGGCGCGATCTGGTCGTGCCCGGCGACGACGTCGAGCCCGCCCTCGGTGGTGCGCTCCTCGCGCCGCTCCGGCACGAGGCAGGCGGCGTGCGGGCGCGTGCGCAGCGCGATCGCGGTCATCTCCTCGGTCGCGGCCATTTCGAGATTGAGCGGCTTGTCGATGCGCGCCATCAGCCGCGCGACGTCCTCGTCGCGGATGTGGCGGCGATCCTCGCGCAGATGCGCCGTGATGCCGTCGGCGCCGGCCGCAATCGCGATCTCGGCGGCGCGCAGCGGATCGGGGTTGCGCCCGCCGCGCGCGTTGCGCAGGGTCGCGACGTGGTCGATGTTGATGCCGAGACGGACGGGCCGACGCTCAGGCATGGCGGTGGAACATGCGCTCGCGGCCGTGCGCATCCTCCGGCTCGGCCGGGATCATGACGACGCGGCCGTGCCGCACGCCGCGCTCGGCGATGATGTGGTCGGCCAAATGCTGCACGTCGTGCGCTCCTCCCTTGAGCACGGTCACCTCCATGCAGCTGTCATTGTCGAGATGGACGTGCAGGGTCGCAAGCGACATTTCGTGATGCCCGTGGAAATTCCGCGTCAGGCGCTTGGAGAGCTCGCGCGCGGCGTGATCGTAGACGTAGACCAGCGCCGCAACGCATTCGCCCTTCCCGCCCGTCTCCTGCGCCGCCTCGCGGATGCCGGCGCGGGCGAGATCGCGGATCGCTTCCGAGCGGTTCTGGTAGCCGCGCGCCGCGATGATGCGGTCGAGCTCGGCCATGAGCTCGTCGTCGAGCGTGACGGTGACGCGTTGCATGGGTGTCTCCTGCGACTCCCGGCATTCGCCGGCGCCGCGATCATACATGATTTGCAGAGGGCATTTGCGCCCCGACGGAAGGATGCGAGCTTGTGGACGGCGGTTCCCGCACGAAATCAAAAGAGAACGCGGTGCGGGCGTTGAGCGCTCAATGCCGCGTGAACGCACGCTCGAGGAGCCGCCCGCGGTCTGAGTCCGATCATGGTATGATGTTTTTATGTTGACATCATACTTACGCCGCTCGTAGCGTGGCACGGCGTCGGGTAGTTCGGCTCCCATCGATCCGATGCGGTTGCGAGGTGTCCGCCGCGACTGACGGGGACGGGTTCGCGTGCGACGCTGTGCGTGGATGTGCGTCTTGCTTCTCACGTCGTGGGAGACGGCGCTGGCGCAATCGCCGACGCAATCCAACGAGGCGAGACCCGCGGCTGAGGCGGTGCCAGGTCCGACCGCATCGCCTGCCGGCGCCACGCAGCTGCCGACGATCACCGTCGTCACCCACGCGCGCAAACGTGCCGCACGTGGCCCCCATCGGACACCGCCTGCGGCACCGGCACCGCAGCCTTCGCCCGTGACGACCGCGAATTCCGCAGCGCCGAGTGTCGCCAACGGCCCTCCGGTCGCTGCTTCGATGGCGAGCCAGATGACTGTCACGGGGAGCGAGCTCAATGCGCGGCCGGTGACGCGACCCGGCGAGTTGCTCGAGGCCGCGCCGGGGCTGATCGTCACGCAGCACAGCGGCGAGGGGAAGGCCAACCAGTATTTCCTGCGCGGCTATAACCTCGACCACGGCACCGACCTTGCGATCACGGTCGACGACATGCCGATCAACATGCGCACCCACGCGCATGGGCAGGGCTATTCGGATCTCAACTGGCTGATCCCCGAGCTCGTCGGCTCGCTCGATATCCGCAAGGGGCCCTATTACGCCGACGTGGGCGACTTCGGCTCCGCCGGCAGCCTGCAGATCGGGCTCGTTGATCGCCTCGACAAGAACATCGCGCAGACGACGCTGGGCAGCTTCGGCTACCAGCGCTATCTCGGGATCGGATCGACCAAGCTCGGCGAGGGATCCCTGCTGCTCGCCGGCGAGTTCGGCGCCTATGACGGCCCCTGGGCGGACCCCGACGACATGCGCAAGCTCAACGGGCTCGTGCGCTATTCGCAAGGGACCGCCACCGACGGCTTCTCGCTCACCGGTATGGCGTATTCGAACAAGTGGAATTCGACCGACCAGATCCCGCAGCGCGCGATCCCCTGGATCGGCCTCTTCGGCTCGGAAGATCCGACCGACGGCGGCAACACCGGCCGCTTCTCGCTCTCCGCCCGCATGGCACAGACCGACGACGCCGGATCGTGGAAGGCCAACGTCTACGTGATCAAGAGCGAGCTCGACCTGTTCAACAACTTCACCTACTTTCTGACAAATCCGATCCAGGGCGATCAATTCCATCAGCACGACGAGCGCATCGTCGCTGGCGGCAATGCGTCGCGCACCTATAACGGCTCGCTGGTGGGCCTGCCGACCGAGACGACGTTCGGCATCCAGACCCGCTCCGACGACATCGATCTCGCGCTGACAGAGACGTTCCAGCGCGCGTTCCTGTCGAACATCCGCAGCGATCACGTCGGCGAGGGCAGCGCCGGGGTCTACGCCGAGAACACGGTCCATTGGACCGACTGGGTGCGCACCACGGTCGGCTGGCGCGGCGACTACTACGCGGCCAGCGTCGATTCGATCTTCGATGCCAACAACTCCGGCAGCACGCGCTCGGCGATCGGCAGCCCGAAATTGCGCATGGTGCTGGGTCCGTTCGCGAAGACCGAATTCTTTCTCGGCCTCGGCATGGGCATGCACAGCAACGACGCGCGCGGCACCACCATCACGGAGGACCCGACCGATCCGGCGATCAAGCTCGGTGCGTCGCCCCTGCTGGTGCGCACGCGCGGCGCCGAGGTCGGGGTCCGCTCCAAGCTCGTGCCCGGCCTCAACTCATCGCTCAGCCTGTTCATCCTCGATCAGGCCTCGGAGATCATCTTCAACGGCGACGGCGGTGACACCTCGCCGAGCCGCGCCAGCGAGCGCTACGGGATCGAATGGACCAACGATTACCGCCTGTCGTCACGGCTCAAGGTCGACGCCGACCTCGCGCTGACCCACGCGCGCTTTCTCGGCTACGACAGCGACCAAGCCGCGGTCTGCGCGTCGCTCGCCGGCTACCCACAGGCACAGATCGGCAATGCGCCGGGCAACTACATCCCCAACGCGCCCGCGATCGTCGCATCAGCCGGCATCACGCTCGGCGACAAGACCGGCTGGTCCGGCGCGCTGCGCTGGCGCTATCTCGGCCCCACGCCGCTGACCGAGGACAAGGCGTTCCGCTCGCCGGCGACGAGCCTCGTCAACGCGCGCATCGGCTACGGCTTCGACGACGGCTGGAGCGTCCACCTCGACCTGCTCAACCTGCTCAACACGAGGGCCAACCAGATCACCTACGCGTACGGATCGCTGATCAGGACCGACAGCCTGTTCGCGGCGTGCAACTCGCCGACGCCGCCACCCGCGGCCGTCTGCCAGAACGGCGTGATGGGCAGCGTATTGCATCCGGTCGAGCCGCTCGCGGCGCGACTGACCGTGACGGCGAAGTTTTGACGCGAACCAGACGCGCCCGCATACGCGTTGGCAAACCGGATTGACGCCGTTGACATCGATGGCGCGCGCGGCGCCGTCATCGATCGCCTCGATACGTCGCGCCGCGTCTATCTTCGCCTCTTCGGCGCGCTGCACAAGCTCGATTGGCCGATGTTGCGGGCCCATCCAGCCGTGCGCAGCACCATTATCGTCGCATTCTGCGGCTGCGGGTTCGTGTTCAGCATGTCGGGCTGCGTCATCGCCTGGCGTCGCTTGCGCCGGACGCTCATCGATTCAGCCAGCGGCGTTCCGAGCGAACAATAGGGGGAATGTCGCTCTGGCGTGTCATTGTCGGGAATGCTATCAAAGATAGCAGAAGAAACTCGATCAAAGGGGCGAATACAATGTCAGTCAACATCATTCACGCAGCCCAGGCCGGCCAGGGTGGCCCTGTCTCCGTCGCCTGCATCAACAAGGCGACGGTCGATCTTGGCGTTCCGTTCGATAAGCTCACGGCCACCTTGCAGAAATGTTACGATACGCACTTCCTCCCGATTTGGGGGTATCCGCTCAAGCTTTACAACACCGCTGCACCAAAACCGTCGGACTGGCAATTTCTCTACTTTGACGATGCCGATCAAGCCGGCGTGCTCGGCTATCATGATCTCACCAAGGATGGGCAGCCTGTCTCGAAGATTTTCGTCAAGACGACGCTCGCCGACAAGGAGCTCGTCAGCGTCACGGCATGCCACGAGCTGTTCGAGATGGCGATCGATCCGCTGGCGAACCTGTGGTCGCAAGCGGCTGACGGCACCGAGTACGCTTATGAAATGAGCGATCCGGTCGAGGAGGACACTTTCCTGGTCGACGGAATTCAGATGTCGAATTTCGTGCACCCCTCCTGGTTCGAGCCGTTCAACCATCCGCCGGGAACGAAATTCGATCATCTTGGCCTGCTGCAGAAGCCCTTCAGCCTGAGGAAGGGCGGCTACGTGATCATCAAGAAGGGCGGCAAGGTCACCCAGCAGTTCGGATCCAAGGCGAAGGAAATGCGGTTCAAGCATGAGGATCGCCGCGGTCACCGCAGCGAATTCCGCAAGCCGAACGGCCTGCAGGTTCCCGGGTTCAAAAAGAGGAAAACGCGGCGGTAGCAGCGCCGCCATGGCGAATGCGCGCGCGGCGCGAAACCGCGCCTGCGTTCATTCGGTCACGCGCTCGACCTTGGCGACCACCTGCTTCGCGCGCAATTGCGAGATGATCGCCGTGAGATGCTTGAGGTCGTAGACCTCGAGGTCGATCGTCAGCGCGGTGAAATCGGGCGACTGCCGCTCCATCCGGACGTTGTCGATGTTGCCGTCGTGCTCGGCGATCACCTGGGCGACCTGGGCGAGCGTGCCCGGCTCGTTGACCGACTGCACGGTGAGCCGCGCCGGAAAGCGGTGCGGTGTCGCCTCGTCCACGTCCCAGCGCACGTCGAGCCAGCGTTCCGGCTCGTCCTCGTATTTCTGCAAGGTCGGGGACTGGATCGGATAGATCGTGATCCCCTCGCCCGGCGTCATGATGCCGACGATGCGGTCGCCCGGCACGGCGCCGCCATTGGGCGCGAAGCGCACCGGCAACTCGCTGTTGATGCCGCGGATCGGGATGCTGTCGGCTGCGCCGCTGGGGACCTTGAACTTGACCGCCTTGCCGAAGCGCAGGCCAAACCAGCCGCTCTCGCTCTTCGGCGGCGCCGGCAGCACGGCGCGCTCGTCCTTGTAGTCGGGATACATGGCGCGCACCGCGTCGGAGGCACGCATTTCACCGCGCCCCACCGCCGCAAACACCTCGTCGATCGAGGTGCGGGCGAGCCGGGTGAGCGCCCCTGCGAGCTTTTCGTCCGAATATTCGCGCTTGGCCCGCATGCACAGCCGCTCGACGATGCGGCGGCCGAGCTCGGCATATTGCGCCCGCACGGCGGCGCGCGTCGCCCGGCGGATGGCGGCACGCGCCTTGCCGGTGACGACGATCGATTCCCAGGTCACCGGCGGCGCCATCTGCGCGTTCGAGGTGAGGATCTCGACCTCGTCGCCGTTGGCGAGCTCCGACATCAACGGCGCGATCTTGCCGTTGATCTTGCAGCCGACCGTGTGATTGCCGACGTCGGTATGCACCGCATACGCGAAGTCGATCGGCGTCGCCCGGCGCGGCAGCGCGATCAGCTTGCCCTTGGGCGTGAAGCAGAAGACCTGGTCGTGGAAGAGCTCGAGCTTGGTGTGCTCGAGGAACTCCTCCGAGTTCGAGCCCTCGGCGAGCAGCGCGATGGTGCGGCGCAGCCACGCATAGGCGTTCGATTCGCGCGACAACAGCTCGGTCGGCGAGCCGACGCCGTCCTTGTAGAGCGCATGCGCCGCGATGCCGTATTCGGCGATCTGGTCCATCTCGACCGTGCGGATCTGCAGCTCGACGCGCTGCTTGCCGGGGCCGATCACCGTGGTGTGGAGCGAACGGTAGTCGTTCTGCTTCGGCGTCGAGAGGTAGTCCTTGAAGCGGCCGGGCACCACCGGCCAGGTGGTGTGGACGATGCCGAGGGCGTGATAGCACTCGGGCACCGTGCGCACCACGACACGGAAGCCGAAAATATCGGAGAGCTGCTCGAAGCCGACCGCCTTGCGCTCCATCTTGCGCCACACCGAATAGGCGCGCTTGCGGCGATGCAGCACGGTCGCCATGATGCCGCTGTCGGCAAGCTTCTTGGTGAGCTGGTCCTCGATCTCGCCGATCAGGCCGCGGTTGCGCGTCGCGAGGTCGTCGAGGCGCGCGCCGATCACCCGGTAGGCGTCGGGGTTGAGCTCGCGGAACGCCAGGTTCTCCAGTTCCTCGCGCATCTCGTACATGCCGATGCGGCCGGCGAGCGGCGCGTAGATGTCGATCGTCTCCTCGGCGCTGCGCTTGCGCGACTCCGGCGCCATGTGGTCGAGCGTGCGCATGTTGTGCAGGCGGTCGGCGAGCTTGACCAGCAGCACCCGCACGTCCTCGGCGATCGCGAGCAGCAGCTTGCGCAGGTTCTCGGCCTGCTTCGCCTCGCGCGAGACGAGGTCGAGCCGCTTGAGCTTGGTCAGGCCCTCGACCAGGCGCCCGATGTCCTTGCCGAAGAGCTGGTCGATCTCGGCGCGCGTCGCCTCG
This sequence comes from Xanthobacteraceae bacterium, assembly GCA_036513175.1. GTDB lineage: Bacteria > Pseudomonadota > Alphaproteobacteria > Rhizobiales > Xanthobacteraceae > JAVDCA01. The sequence goes on from DATBZM010000318.1 coordinate 10,653, forward strand.
GTATCCTCGATCGTGTCATGCAGCAGCGCCGCGACGATCGTCGCGTCGTCGACCTTGAGGTCGGTCAGGATCGCCGCCACCTCGAGCGGATGCGAGAAATAAGGATCGCCCGAGGCACGCAGCTGCTCGCCATGGGCGCGCATGGCATAGACGTAGGCGCGGTCGAGCAGATCTTCGTCCGTATTCGGATTGTACTTGCGGACGCGCTCGACCAGCTCGTACTGGCGCATCATCGGCGCCCGAGCCCTCGGCGCCGCCGCGGGCTCGGCCTGGTCGGACGCGATCTGCCGGCCGCGCTCAGCCTGGGCGCGCGCGCGCGGCTGGTGTTGCATGCGGGGCAGATCGGTATGCGCCATGGCTACCCACGGGCATTCCCCGGTGACAACGTGCCTCGGATCTGCTCCGTGCGGCTCCCGGTGCGCCGGCAAATGCCAAAAACAAGCTCGGCGCCGCGAGCGCAAACGGAGCGCGGCGGCGCTTTCAATCAGGATAGCACGTTCCTGGCCGAACTCACGGTTAACAAAGGGCAATAATTTGAATTTGCCAAGGCGCGGGCGGCAACAAAAACGGCCCGGGCCGCTGCGATTCCACCGCGCCTTCGCCTATTCCTCGTCGTCCGGCTCGACCGGCTCGGGCTTCTCCTCGGGCGGAGCGAGGCCTTCCAGGCCCTTGAGCAGCTCCTCCTCGGTCATGCGGTCGGCAACGACCTCGGTGTCGTCGGCATCGATGCCGGTGCCGGGGGCGCCGATCAGCGGCATGGCCTCGGGCTCCGGCTCGTCCACCTCGACATACTTCTGCAGCGAGTGGATCAGGTCCTCCTTGAGGTCGCCGGGCGAGATGGTCTCATCGGCGATCTCGCGCAGGGCGACGACCGGGTTCTTGTCGTTGTCGCGATCGATGGTGATCTGCGAGCCGGACGAAATCATCCGCGCGCGATGGCTCGCGAGCAGCACGAGGTCGAATCGGTTGTCGACCTTGTCGATGCAGTCCTCAACCGTGACACGGGCCATGGGCTCGTCACTCCTCTGGCGGGATATCCATGTGGATTCACCGCTAGGTATCGTGCTCCCAGGCGAAGCGCAAGTGCTTCCCGGCGGACCAATTAACACTTGGCGGCGGCGAAAAGCTCTGTTAGGCAGCACCCGGGAATACGGCGCTTTCCGCCAACCTGACAGATTGCGGGCGGCCGCGCCGGGGTGTTGCTGCGCAGATGCCGTGGCCCGCTCACAAGTTCCCTTGCAGGCGGCCCTTGACGCCGTCCACAATTGCCACTGCGCCACCGGAATTGCCGGAAATCCCCGGCCTGCCCGGCCATAACTCCGTTCGAAACGAACAAGAGTTCGCCACGAACCGACGACAACGCTAGCAAGCAACAAGAAGCAGAAGACGAGAACCCCACATGTCAGTACCCGCCGAAAAGATCGCTCTGTTCATTGACGGCGCCAATCTATACGCCACGGCCAAGTCGCTGGGCTTCGATATCGACTACAAGCGCCTGCTGCGCGAGTTCCAGTCACGCGGCTACCTGCTGCGGGCGTTCTATTACACGGCCGTGGTCGAGGACCAGGAGTACTCCTCGATTCGCCCGCTGATCGATTGGCTCGACTACAACGGCTACACGGTGGTCACCAAGGCCACCAAGGAGTTCGTCGACCAGACCGGACGACGCAAGGTCAAGGGCAACATGGACATCGAGCTTGCGGTCGATGCCATGGAGATCGCCGGCCATATCGACCAGATGGTGCTGTTTTCCGGCGACGGCGACTTCCGCTCGCTGGTCGAGGCCGTGCAGCGCCGCGGCGTGCGCGTCACCGTCGTTTCCACCATCTCGACCCAGCCGCCGATGGTCGCCGACGAGCTGCGCCGGCAGGCGGACATCTTCCTCGACATCGTCGAGCTGCAGCCGAAGATCGGCCGCGACCCGTCCGAACGCGCGCCGCGCGAGCCGCGCGAGCCACGGCATGGCGGCCATACGCCGCAGTTCCTCCAGCGCCCCACCGCGCCGCAACGCGCAACCGCGGACGCCACGGACGACGACGACTTCGAGGATTAGGATCGCCACGCCATGGCGGCGCGGGCCTCCGAGCCGGGGCGCGACTGCCCGCGCTGTCCCCGCCTCGTCGCCTTCCGCGCGGAATGGCGGGCGCGCGAGCCGCCATGGTTCAACGCGCCGGTGCCGGCATTCGGGGCACTCGACGCGCGGCTGCTGATCGTCGGCCTCGCGCCGGGGCTGCGCGGCGCCAACCGCACCGGCCGGCCATTCACCGGCGATTACGCGGGCGACCTGCTCTACGCGACGCTCCTGGAGTTCGGCTTCGCGCGCGGCCATTACGACGCACGGCCCGATGATGGGCTCGTCCTCGTCGACTGTCGCATCGCCAACGCGGTGAGCTGCGTTCCGCCGGAGAACAAGCCGACGCCGGAGGAGATCAACACCTGCCGGCCATTCCTCGCGGCCGCGATCGCCGAGATGCCGCGCCTCGCCGCGATCGTCGCGCTCGGCCGCATCGCCCATGACAGCGCCGTGGTGGCGCTGGGCGAAAAGCGCGCGCGCCTGCCGTTTTCGCACGGACGCGCGCACCACGCCGGCAAGATGATGCTGTTCGGCAGCTACCACTGCTCGCGCTACAACACGAATACGCGGCGGCTGACGCCGGAGATGTTCCGCGCGGTGTTCGCGCAGGTGCGGCGGCATCTCGACGGCGATTGACCCGCTGACACCTGGATTGATCGATCGCCACGTTCAGCGTACAGGCCGGCGAGTTCGCCGATATCGGCAGCCTGCGATCGCCGCGTTGGAGCACGGGTAAGTTCTTCGGGCCCAAGCCGAGTTCAAAGCTTATGCGCTGCCGATCGATGATGTCATCGTGGCGAAGCTCGCTCGCCACGCCGGCGATCTATTCGCAGCGCGTGCGGCGCCTGATGACGACAGCCGACGCGCCGCCAGGACCCGACCCGTGGGCCAAACCGGCCATGCCTCGCCACGCTCCACCGACCCCCGCCGATCCAGACTGCAAAGGATGACGTCGATCGGCGCTTCTCCTTCGCGGCGCCGAGATGATCGCGTATTCACCCCATCCCGGCGTACGACATGAACTCCATCAGCGATCCGTCCGGATCGCGGAAGTAGACGCTGGTGCCGCGCCCCTTGGCGCCGAAGCGCTCCATCGGCCCGGCCTCGATCCCGACGCCGTGGCGCGCAAGATGCGCGACCGCATCAGCGATCGGTCCCGTCCATTCGAAGCACAGGTCGCTGTTGCCGGGCGCCACCGGCAGCCGGGCGACCTCGGCGGGCTTCACGCCCGGCCCGTGCACGTTGAGCTGCTCGGCGCCGAACCGGTAGGCGAAGCCGGCCGGCCGCGCCACCAGCTCGGCGCCGAGCACATCGCGGTAGAACGCGTTCGAACGCTCCCAGTCGGAGACGTGGATGACGCAGTGATCGAGCTTGGTGGGAAGGGGCATGGGTTGTGACCGGACCGTCTGTTCAATTTTCGGTTGACTCTCGCTGACGTGCTCGCCGACAATACGGCGCTCGCGCATCATTTCCACGCGAATTTCGCGCGTTTTGCCGAGAAAGTCCGAGTGCCGGCGGCGCCTTCGCCGCAATGTCGTGGGGAACCTGATGACTGACGCCGCGGATCCATTCGACACCGAACCATCGACCCGCGATCCCATGACCATCTTCATTACCGGCGATGTCATCCGGGATTGGCTCGAAATACCCAATCCCCGATCAGTCGGACCGCAGAAGGACTGGCGCAACTACCAGCTTTTCCCCGGCTTCAACTGGACGTGCGTCTGGGGCGGCGCCGCGCTGGTCGAGCGCCTTCTCAAGAGCGCGCTCGGGTGGTCCGAATCCGACCGCCGCTACGAGATCCAAGGCGTCGACGACAAGCTGCAGAAGTTGAGCGAGTCGGAGCGGGGCGGCTATCTGCAGTCCCTGGCGATTCTTCGCGGAAACAAGATCGCCGGCGAGTGGCTGGTCAGGGTCGCGGAATTCAAAGGGTTTACTGCGGGACCGGACGGGACCCATACCAATACGGTGCCGACGGAGCTCCCCGAACCGCCGCCGCGGATTGATTGCCTGATCGTGGACGATGCGGCGAACGGATGTCGCAATGATACCGGGTTTTGCGATCACTTCCGCAGGCTCGCGGACCCCGAGCGGACGGCGTACATCATCATAAAACTGAGCCGGCCATTGCAACCCAGTCACCTGATCAAACAGATCCAGAAGAGACCGGCAACCATCGCAACAGGCGACGGCAAGCCGGACAGCGAGACTCCGCCGAAGCAGCGCGTGATCATCGTCGTCAACGCCGACGATCTGCGGGCGCAAGGAATGGACATCAGCCGGCGTCTCTCCTGGGAGCGCAGCGCCATCGACATCGTCGCGGCGTGCGATACCCCCGGGATGCTGCATGACTTGTGCCAGCTCGGAGACGTGCTGGTCCGGTTCGCAAACGACGGATGCGCGGTGCTGGAGCGGAACGGCACTCGCACCCTCGTCTTCGATCCGCGCCGGGGCGAGGACGGCTTCGATCAGCAGCTGGCGGGAACGATGCCGGGAGCGACCTCGGCCTTCGTGGCCTCCATCGCGGCTTCCATCATCATCGACGCGAAAGCCCCGTTCTTGAAAGCCCCGTCCTTGAAAGCGGTCGCCGAGGCGCTGACCGCTTCCAGAAGACTGCTTCAGCGCGGCTTCAAAAACGAGTCCACGTCGGACGGACGCACCTGCCGCGTGATCGACTACCCGCGTTGCGTCTTCCGCGAGGAAGATGCACCCGTGGTGAAGAACGAATTTGCCGACATCGCCCTGCCACGCAATGACCACGACCGGTTCGGATGGACGATCCTATCGACCCGCATCAACGAGGTCTCGATCAACCCGAAAACGAAACATCGGGTGGATTATCTCTCCATCGCCAAGGAAATCGTTCGCAACGGTACCGACCACCTCGAAAAGGTTCCCGTCGTCAAGGTCGGCCAGATCACGCTCGTCGACAGCCGCGAGATCGAGGGATTTCGCAGCATCGAGAACCTGATGCACGAATACATCCTGAGCCGGAAGGGCGGCAAACCGAGGCCCCTCTCGATCGGCATTTTCGGGCCGCCCGGGTCGGGCAAATCATTCGGCATCAAGCAGATCGCTGACAAGATCCAAGAACAGATCGCGGAGAAGCCCGAAAAGGTGAAGATCGAGCCGGTCACCTTCAACTTGACCCAGCTCGAAGGCCCGGACGACCTCATCGGCGCATTTCATACGGCGCGGGACCAGGCTCTGAAAGGCAATCTACCGCTTCTGATCTTCGACGAGTTCGACACCGCATTCGACGGCAAGCCTTGGGGATGGCTCAAGTCATTCCTGGCACCGATGCAGGACGGCGAATTCAAGGACAGCGGACAAATTCATCCCCTTGGCCACGCCATATTCGCGTTCACCGGTGGAATTTCCCACAGCTTCGCCGCCTTCACGAAGCCGGACCACCAGCAGGAATTCGAGCATGCGAAGGGCCCCGACTTCGTCAGCCGGCTCAAGGGATTCCTCGACGTGCAGGGCATCAATCCGGTTCCCGCGAAGTGCGGCGAGGAGCCTTACGTAACGAAAGGAAAGCTCGCGGTCGATTCCGTCTGCGTCATCCGTCGGGCCGTGCTCCTGCGATCACAGCTGCTCACGCAGGAGCATCGAACCCGGCGAATGCGTCCGATGTTATCCGGCAAGGAGTTCCTCGATATCGACGAGGCGGTGCTCGAAGCGCTCCTCACCGCGACCGAATACCGCCATGGCGCGCGCTCGCTCGAATCCATCCTGCTCATGAGCCGGCTCACCGACCGCGACCACTTCGGCGTCGCGTCGCTGCCCTCCCACGCGCAGCTATCGATCCATGTTGACGACAGCTTCGTCGATATCCTGAAGCGACATGCGGGGCACAGCGGGCTGTCGGCTACCCACCCTACCCCTTGAGCCGCATGAGCCGGCCCTTCTCGCGCTCCCAGCTGCGCTTCTTGTCGGTCTCGCGCTTGTCGTGCAGCTTCTTGCCGCGCGCGAGCGCGACCTCGACCTTGGCGCGGCCCTTGTCGTTGAAATACATCTTGAGCGGCACGATCGTCATGCCATCGCGCTCGACGCCGCCGGCGAGCTTCTCGATCTGGCGGCGATGCAGCAACAGCTTGCGCGGCCGTTTCGGCGCGTGGTTGAAGCGGCTCGCCTGCACGTATTCGGGAATGTTGGCATTGACCAGCCAGAGCTCGCCGTCGCGGGTATCGGCGTAGGACTCCGCGATCGTCGCCCGCCCCTGGCGCAGCGACTTCACCTCGGTGCCGGTCAGCGCGATTCCGGCCTCGAAGGTCTCGCCGATCTCGTAGTTGAACCGCGCCCGCCGATTGTCGGCCACGATCTTGTGCGGCCGCTCCTTCTTCTCCGCCATCGGCGCGCCTCGTTGCGACCGCCAGGGATGAGCCGCAGTTTCCGTCTGCGTCTTCGTCTGCGTCGCCGCGTTGTGTAGTCACCGCCGTCGGCGCGGACAAGCCCAAGGCCAAGGGTTCGGCCGCACCGCGGTTGCCAGTTTTTCATTATTCTAAATACAATGCACTCGCGCTTGTTTATTGTTCTTCTAAAGAGAAGGCGGGCCGCTTTACTTATTACATTATCTCTAAACCTCGATTTTTATCTTGCAACTCTCAAATATCGCCATTCTATTACTTGCACACATCGCCGCCCGATTGCGGGGCTTTGCCCCCCGCGTATTTGGAGGAATCCATGGCCAGCCCCGAGCGCGCCTGCGCGCGCGAATACCGTCCCGCCGCCACGCCTGCGCCCATCACCCGACGAAAAGCCGCAACGCTCGCGGCGGCGTCGCGACGACACGCCCGCGCGATGCTGCTCGCCAGCGCATCCCTGCTCGCGGTCGGCGCGGCGCAGGCCGGCGACAACGCGGCGTCTTCGCCGGCCCCCGCCACGGTGTCGAACGAGGCATTGCTCAAGAAGCTCGACGCCATGGAGCGCCGCATCAAGATGCTGGAAGGGCAGTTGCGGCAGAAGAAGGCGGCGGCGCCGGCGGCCGCAAGCGACCAGCGTGCCGCCGCATCCGCGCGGCCGACCGGACCCTACGCCGAAGCCGCCGCGCCGGTCACCGCGCCCGCGACGGCACCGGCCGCCTCGCCTGCTGCTGCGCCGAGCGCGCCCGCAGCGCCGCCCAATCACGCGATCCTCGGCGTCGCCGACTCGCCGATCGCGGGCCTGACCATCGGCGCCTACGGCGAGTTCTTCTTCGGCGCCCAGCAGAATCCGGCCGCCGGCGGCCAGTGGCAGAACGGCTTCGATGCGCGCCGCATGGTGCTGCTGCCGACCTATCAGATCACCGACAACATCATCTTCAACGCCGAGATCGAGTTCGAGCACGCGGGCTCGGGCTTCGACAACGACGACAAGCTGCACGGCACCGCCGAGATCGAGCAGATGTGGATCGATTTCAAGATCGTCGACCAGTTCAACTGGCGCGCTCCCGGCATCGATCTCGTGCCGATCGGCTGGACCAACCAGCACCATGAGCCGACGCAGTTCTACAGCGTGCTGCGGCCTGAGCTCTACAACGGGCTCATCCCGTCGACCTGGAAAGTGCCGGGCACGAGCGTCTACGGCACCATCACGGACGGGCTCAAGTACCAGGTGATGGTGAGCGCCAGCAACGAGGATTTCGGCGACTCGTTCGACAACCGCACCGATGCCAAGACGGTGCCGGCGCCGGGCACCGCGTATTTCCCCGGCATCGACGGCCTCAATGCGCTCAGCTTCTCCAATCCGCCGCTCGGCGATTTCGAGCAGCTCACCAACTCGATGGCAGTCTCGGGCCGGCTCGACTTCTCGCCCGCCTTCTGGCCGGGCTTCGCCGGCAGCGTCAGCGCCTACTTTTCGCCCAACATAACGCCGCGCGGCGCGCATGACGACTTCGGCAACTTCCTCGGCCACACCAGCCTGACGGTGCTGGACGGCGAATTCCGCTACCGCGTGCCCAACACCGGGCTCGAGCTGAAAGGCGAGTACGTGCAGACGATCTTCGGCAACCCCGCCAACCTGCGCGCCAACAACGACAGCGACGCGACCGACAACGTCGGCAAGACCATGTGGGGCACCTCGGGCGAGATCGCCTATCACGTGCCGCTCGGCACCATTCTCAACAGCACATGGGAGGCGGTGCCGTTCTATCGCTACACGATCGAGAACCTGCAGACGGCCGGATTCACCGGCACCGACCTCAACGCGCCGACCGGTGCCGGGCAGCTGCAATTCCACAATATCGGCCTCGCCGTATTCCCCTCGCCCAAGCTGGTGCTCAAAGCGACCTACCAAAAAGTGATCAACCGCGACCCGGCCGGGGCCAATTCCGACTCGATCCTCGGCGGCGTCGGGTTCTTCTTCTGAAAGCCGGAGCTTCCATGTCCCATTGGATCAAGTGGACCGCGCCGGCGGCGGCGCTCGTATCGGTCACCTCCGCGGCGCATGCCGTGCAGTATCTCTCGGTCGCGCAGGCGCAGAAGCTCGCCTTTCCGTCGGCGACGGGCTTCGTCGAGGTCGAGGCCGGACGCCTGTGGAAGGCGCAGGCCGGCGGCAAGGCGATCGGCCTGTTCGTGTTCGACCGCGTGATCGGCAAGCACCTGTTCATCGACTACACGGTAGCGCTCGGTCCGGGCGGCCAGGTTCATCGCGTCGACATCCTGCAATATCGCGAGTCCTATGGCGGCGAGGTGCGGCAGGCGAGCTGGCTCGCGCAGTTCGTCGGCAAGACGGGCGCAAGCCCGCTCGAGGTCGACCGCGACATCCGCAACATTTCCGGCGCGACGCTGTCCTCCCATCACGTGACCGAGGGCGTGAAGAAGATACTCGGGCTGTACGGCCATGGCGCCCGCTAGCCTCCGCCGCGCCTGTCCGCTGCTCGGCACCTATGTCGATATTTCGGCAGCCGGGTCCGATCATCGCGATCTCGTCGCCGCGGTCGACGCCGCGCTCGCGGTGGTCGAGAAAATTCATCGCCTGATGAGCTTCCACGACCCGGCGAGCGACGTGAGCCGGCTCAACCGCGAAGCGGCGCTGGGCCCGGTGGCGGTCGATCCCTGGACCTGGCGGGTCCTCGATGCGGCGGTCGATCTCAATCGCCGCTTGCGTGGCGCCTTCGACATCACGGTCGCGCCGATGCTGCAGGATCTCGGACTGCTCCCGTCGGGCGCGGATCGCGCCGGGTCGGCGTGCGCACCGGCGCCGTCCGACACGATCGAGCTCATGTCCGACCGACGTGTCCACTTTCGCCATGCGGCGCGAATCGATCTCGGCGGCGTCGCCAAGGGGTTTGCGGTCGACCGCGCCGTCGCGATGCTGCGCATGCGCAACGTGACGAGCGGCCTCGTCAATGCCGGCGGCGATCTCGCCGCCTTCGGCCCCCATCCGCAGACCATCCATCTGCGCGATCCGCGCGATCCGACCCGGTCGATCGGCGCGATCGATATCCGCGCCGAAGCGCTCGCCTCGACGGGCGGCCGCTTCGATCCCTTTACCTCCGCCGCAATCGCGCCGCCGGCGGTGATCGATCCGCAGGCACGTGCGCCCGCGCGGACCATCTGCGGCGTGACAGTGCGGGCGCCGACCTGCCTGCTTGCGGACGCGCTCACGAAGGTCGTCATGATCGAGGGTGAAGCCGCCGCCCCGCTGCTCGACCAGTTCGCGGCCGCCGCCCTCATGGTCCGAGCGGACGGCGAGATCGTCGTCACCCCGTCGTGGCAGGCCGCCCGTGCGGCTTGATCCCAGGTTGCGCCGCGCCCTTTATGCGGCGCTCGCGGCGCTCACCGTGACGGGGGTCGTCTGGCTCGCTGCCGATTGGGGCAAGGACCACCTCGACCCCGACCCGTGGCAAGGCATCGCGGCCGACATGCTGATGCTGCACGGCGGTACCGCCATGGTCACGCTCATGCTCTTGGGCGCGCTCGTCCCCCTGCATGTGCGCCGCGCCTGGCGCAGCGGACGCAACCGGTTGACCGGTCCCGCGATGGTCGCCATCAACGCGGTGCTGATCGCGACCGCATTCGGGCTCTATTACGCAGGCTCCGACATGCTGCGCCACTGGATCAGCGATGTGCACATCGCGATCGGACTGGCGCTGCCCGCGGGCCTCGTCCTGCACGTCTGGCTCGGCCGGCGTAGCGCGCCAGCACGAGGCGCGAGCCAGCTCACTTCTTGAGCAGGTCGCGGATTTCGCTCAGCAGCTGGACATCAGCCGGCGGTGCCGCCGGCGCGGCCGGATCCGGCTTGTAGAGCCTGTTGATCAGCTTGACGACGAGGAAGAGCGCGAAGGCGATGATGATGAAATTGATCAGCATCGTGAGAAAGTTTCCCCAGGCCAGCACCGCGCCCTGCTTTCTTGCGTCCGCGAGCGCGACCGCCGTGACCTTCGAGGACAGCGGCAGGAAGTAGTTGGAGAAGTCGAGCCCGCCGGTGACGGCGCCGATGATCGGCATGATGAGGTCGGCGACAAGGGAGTTCACAATGGCGCCGAACGCCGCGCCGATGACGACGCCGACCGCGAGGTCGACCACGTTCCCGCGCATTGCGAATTTCTTGAATTCCTGCAGCATCGATGCCTCCCTGGTTTTGCCGGCATTTGCGGCCGCGGCGCGCGCGGTCGTGCCCGCGACATGCGGCCAAGCATAAACCAAGTGGATGGTCGAGGTTGCGTCCGCCGGGCGACGCCGCGGTCAGTTGATGAGGCCGGCGTGCACCATGGCGTCGCGCACGGCCGCCTGCGACTTCTCGCCGATCGGCACCATCGGCAGG
>DATBZM010000319.1:0-9422 GCA_036513175.1 Xanthobacteraceae bacterium
GCTCTGTCGATATCCGAAGCGGAAAAACGTAAGTCTTTCGAATCCCTTGACTCGGATCCGGCGTACGCGGTTGTCCCAAGGGGTGGGTCCGCGTAACCCATTGGCGAAGAATCGGATTCTGAGAAGTGTGAATCGAATAGCGCACGCGGGGGAGGGGGCGCAGGCGCATCACGTTACTTCGCCGCCGCCGCCGACTGCGCCGGCGTCGGATGCAGCAGCAGCTTCTGCACCCGCCAATTGAGCAGCTCGGCGGCGAAGATCACGTTCTCGGACGGACACGCGATCTGGTGAATCCAGCCGAACTGCTTGAGCTGCCTGCCCGACTCGCCGAGCCAGCCGAGCACCTTGCCGTCGAGGGTGAGCTTGTAGATGCGGCCCGGATAGGCGTCGGCGACGTACATCACCTGGTTCGGCGCCGGCGTGATGCAGATCGTCCACGGCGCGCCCGGCGTGAAGGTGCCGCCCTTGGTCTTGTAGTCGGTGAGATCGGGCTTGTCGCCGATCACCATGCGCGCCGTCTTCTCGTCGAACGGCACGTCGATCTGGATGATCTTCTTGAGGTTGCCGTCGCCGTCGAAAACCTGGATGCGGCGGTTGAAGCGGTCGGCGACGTAGAGGGTGCCCTGGGCGTCGTTGGCGATCGAGTGCACCGTGTTGAACTGGCCCGGCGCGGTGCCGCGCTCGCCCCAGGATTTCACCCAGTTGCCGTCCTTGTCGTACTTGGCGACGCGCGAGTTGACGTAACCGTCGCTGATGAAGATGTCGCCTTTCAGGTCCCAGGCCACGTCGGTCGGCTGGCGGAAGCGGCCGTTGACCTGCGGGCGCGGTTTCTGCACCGGCTCGTAGGGCTTTGAGTCGGCGTCCGACGCCTCCGGCTTGCGGCCGAACACCATCACGACCCGGCCCTGCGGGTTGAACTTGATGATCATGTCCGAGCCCTTGTCGACGGCCCAGATGTTGTCGTCCTTGTCGACCCGCACCATGTGGGCGAAGGACCAGGCGTAGAGGTTTTTGCCGATCTCGCGCACGAAGCGGCCGTTCGGCGCGAACTCGAACAGCTCCGCGGCCGTGTTGGCGAAGGCCGGACCATGGCTCGAGCCGCCGCGCGAGAAGACGAAGATGTGGCCCTTGGAGTTGACGGCGACGCCCGAGGCCTCGCCGAGATAGACGTCGTCCGGCAGCTTGAGGAAATCCGGCACCGAGTCGAAGGCGATCGGCGCCACGTCCTGCGCCGGCGCGCTGTGCGTCAACAACGGCACGCTCGCGAGCGCGAGCAAGCCCACCATCCAGCGATGCATCATTTCCTCCCTGACACGGTTTGGCGCATGCCTGATCGGCGATGCGCCGGCCGGCGCCGGTGGCGCCGGCCATTGCCATAAACTACCATGCGGCCCCGGACGCATCGCAAGGGGTAGTCATAAGGGGTAGTCATGGCAAACGATGCCAAGCCTGAGATTTCTGAAACCGTCCGCGTGCTCGCCGAGCTTCGCGGCCTTGCCCACACGCTCGCATTCTCGCCCGACAGCGTCGTCGGCGCCGTCGAGCGCGGCCGGCGCATCGGCTCATTCCCCGACAACTATACGCCGGTGACCGAGCTCGCGAGCCGCTTTTCGGCAGATCCCGAGGGGGCTGCATGAGCGAGCTCGACTATCTCACCATCGCCGAGGCGGCGCGGCGCATCCGCACGCGCGAGCTCTCGCCCGTCGACTACACCGAGGCGTTGCTCGCGCGCATCGCGGCGCTCGATCCGGTCTACAACGCCTTCATCGTCGTCACCGCCGACGCCGCTCGCGCCGAGGCCAAGGCCGCCGAGGCCGAGATCGCGCGCGGCGACTATCGCGGCGTCATGCACGGCATGCCCTATGCGCTTAAAGACATCTTCGATGTCGCCGGCATGCCGACCACCTGCCATTCCAAGCTGCGCATCGATCACCGCGCGACGCGCGACGCGAGCGTCGTGCGCCGCCTGCGCGAAGCGGGTGCCGTGCTGCTCGGCAAGCTCGCGCTGCACGAATTCGCCAATGGCGGCCCGACGCTCGAGTTGCCCTGGCCGCCGGCGCGCAATCCGTGGAACCGCGATCTGCATCCGGGCGGCTCGTCGAGCGGCTGCGGCACCGCGGCCGGGCTGGGCTTGGCACCCGCGACGCTCGGCACCGACACCGGCGGCTCGGTGCGAAACCCTGCGACCTGCTGCGGCGTCATCGGCATGAAGCCGACCTACGGCGCGGTCTCCCGCGTCGGCGTCTTTCCCCTCGCCTTCTCGCTCGATCATGTCGGGCCGATCACCCGCACGGTCGAGGACAACGCGATCCTGTTTCAGGCGATCGCCGGCCACGACCCGGCCGATCCGGCGAGCGCGCGCCGCATGCCTGCGGATTGCCTCAGCGACCTCAAGGCTGGGGTGAAAGGCCTTCGCATCGGCGTCATCGCGCATTTCTACGAGGAGGACATGGCGGCCGACCCCGAGCAGGTCGCCGGCATCGCGGGCGCGATCGCCGAGCTCAAACGGCTCGGCGCCGACGTGAAGCCGATCCGCCTTTCGCCGCTTGCGCGCTGGATGGATTGCGGCCGCGTCATCCATTACGCCGAGGCCTATGCGATCCACGAGCGCGACCTGCAGGAGCGGCCGCAGGATTTTGCCCCGATCACGCTGCGCCGCCTGCTCGGCGGCGCCTTCATCCCGGCCTCCGAATACGTCAAGGCGCAGCAGCTGCGCACGCTGTTGTGCGAGGAGTATCGCGCGACGCTGCGCGAGGTCGACGCGCTGATCACGCTGTCGAGCTTCGACCTGCCCTGCCGCATCGACGACGATGCCGCGATCGCGCGCACCTACGAGCGCCAATGCCGCATGCCGTTCAACGTCGCGGGCGGGCCCGCGGTGTCGGTCCCGACCGGATTTTCCAAAAGCGGCATCCCGCTCGCCATGCAGATCGCCGGCCGCGCCTTCGACGAGGCGACGGTCTATCGGGTGGCCTGGGCCTATTGCGAGGCAGCCGGCTGGACCGAGCGGCATCCGCCGGTCGCACAATCCGCGCGGCAGCCCGTGGTGGCATGACTGGCGCATGTTCCGGCGAAAGCCTGCCCCGCACTTGATGCGGGGTGGACGCCGGTTCGCCGACAAGAACATGCGCCAAATAAAGAAAACCAGAGCACATACCGATTCCACCGGGACGGAACGTGCTCTGGAGACGCTTCGAGGCCGGTTCGTCACTCCAATGGTGGCGGCGGCTTGCGCCGCCGGTCGCGGTCTCGCCGACGCGGCGGGACCGCGTCGTGCAGGCGTCGACGTGGCGCCGTCGACCGACGAAAATGATTAGTCGGCCTTGACCCATTCGCACTTGCAGGCGTTTTCTTGCGTCGCGGCGTACAGCCAGTAGTAATAGCCCTCGAATGGCGTGCTTTGGTACCAGGCGGACACCGGGTAATTGTTCCAGTCATTGATCAAGGAGTAATTCCCGTCGAAGCCGCCGTACCACAGGGGCGGATTGACGCCCTCGATTTGCGACTTCATCCATCCCCCGTCACGCACCGACAGGAATCGTCCGTTGCCGAGCTGCCACCGGATCCACTCCTTCCCGTCGGGGTTCTTGATCACGATGTTCTTGCGGAAGCGCAGCGCCAGCGCCGTCGGGCCGGTCGACACCATCAGATAATTGTTCCAGTAGGTCGTCGTGTTCTCGATGCAGAACCCTGTCGTCTTCTTCCCGTTGTTGTCGTTATAGGTCATCTGCAGAAAATACCAGGTGGTGTCGGTCGACAGGGCGGCAGTGCCCTTGGCAGAAGACGAGCCGAACACATCCGGGCCATCCTCGGACGGAAGTTTCGGGTCCGCTTTGGTCATCACGGTCGTCATGGTCATTACTCCTTTGTTCGATGTTGAAGTCGAGTATCGATCAGTGGTGTGCCGAGAGTGAGCGCGCGTAGCGCACCAGCGGCAATCGCGAGCGTTATGCCGGTGTTGCGCATCGCTCAAGTTCAATTTCACGTTGCGATGCCCGTTGAAACGCCGCGTCAATGGATTGATCCCGGGGGTCAACTCCATCTCGTGTCCCTTTGCAGATCGCCGGGAGTTTCACTACTCTACGACCGTCGCCCCGGGACGCTCGCACGACGGCCGCAGTGGCGCCGTCACTTGTGGCGCCGCGCCGGCCGATCATTCTTCGAGGCCCGCGCCACGCGCGAGCGCCTCAGAATGACGGACTCAGGATGATGGGCGTGGGCAGCGTCAAACCGCCCCTGTCGACCCGCGCACGATCAGCTCGATCGGCAGCGTCGTGCGGCCCGGCATCTCGCGCCCCTGCAGGCGCGCCAGCAGGTATTGCGCGGCCTGGTCGCCGAGCTCGGCGGTGGGCAGGTGCACGGTCGTCAGCGCCGGCGTCACGTGCAGCGAGATTTCCAGGTTGTCGATGCCGACGATCGATAGATCGCCCGGCACGTCAAGGCCGCGCGATTGCGCCTCGAACACGGCGCCGGCGGCGAGCAGGTCGTTGCCGCCGATCACGGCGGTCGGCGGCTCGGCGGTGGCGAGCAGCTCGGCGAGGCCGGCGCGGCCGCCGCCGAACGTGAAAGTCCGCTCGCTCAGCCGCCATTCGGGCAGGTCGCAGCCGTGCTCGCGCAGAACGGCGCGCGCCCCCTCGATGCGCAGCCGTGCGCGGTCGTTGGAGCGGCGCGGTCCCGAGATCATGCCGAACACGCGGTGGCCGAGCGCGAGCAGATGCTGCGCGGCAAGACGGCCGGCGAGCTCGTTGTCGAAGCCGATGCAGGGCAGCCGCGCGTCGAACGACCAGGTCAGCACCACGGGCATCTGCGCGACGTTAAGCAGCTCCCATGCCTCGTCGGGCCGGTCGGCGCCGACCAGCATCAGCCCATCGACCCCGCGCGACACCATGGCGCGAATGGCGGCGATCTCCGAGGCGGGCGCATATTCGTGCGCGGCGACGAGCAGCTGATAGCCCGCCGCATCGAGCGTCGTCTGCATCGCCTGGATGGCGCGGGCGAAGATCGCATGGTCGAGCGTCGGCACGATCGCGCCGACGATCCGGCTCTTGCCGGAGACGAGGGCGCGCGCCGGGCCGATCGGGATATAGCCGAGCGCCGCCGCGGTCTGCTCGACGAGGCCGCGCGTCTTCACGTTGACCATGTCGGGACGCGAGAGCGCGCGCGAGACGGTCGCAATCGACACGCCGGCCCGCCGCGCGACGTCCTCCAATCGGGGTCGCTCAGTGTTCATGTGCCCATTGTCCGCACCCTGCAAACTTTTGCAATAGCGTTTGCGCTTTTGCGGGCTGCGGCGCCCGGTCCGTTGACGCTCCTGAGGAAAGATGAAAGTGTCGCTGCAAACGTTTCCAAGGCAGATTTTCCACGTTTGCAGGGCCCAGGGATCTACGGATGAGCCGGCGTTCCGCTATCGGCCTCGCGACCATCGCGACGCTCGCGCTCGCCTGGTACCTCGCCACGATGCCGCTCGAGCTGATCTCGCCCACCCGCTTCCCCTCGCCGCTCGACGTGTGGCTCGCGCTGCAGCAGGTCGCGCTCAAGGGCTATGCCAACGGCCTGCTCTACCAGCACATCCTGCACAGCCTGAACCTGGTGGTGCTCGGCTTCCTGGTCGCGGCCGGCACCGGCGTGCCGCTCGGCCTGCTGATGGGCTGGAGCGCGCGCGCCGAGGCGCTGATCAATCCGGTGTTTCTGCTCATCCGGCCGATTCCGCCGCTCGCCTGGATCCCGCTCGCAATCCTGTGGCTCGGCCTCGGCGACGCGGCAAAGATCATGGTGATCTGGTTTGCCGCCTTCGTGCCTTCGGTGATCAACAGCCACGCGGGCGTGCGCAGCATCGAGCCCGCGGTGATCGAGGCCGCGCGCATGCTGGGCACGCCGCGCAGCCGCTTCGTGCGCGAGATCCTGGTTCCGGCCGCGGCGCCGATGATCTTCACCGGCCTGCGCCTGTCGCTGCAGGCGAGCTGGACCACGCTGGTCGCCGCCGAGCTCGTCGGCGCGTTCTACGGCCTCGGCCGCATCCTCAATGTCGCGCAGACCGACCTCTATCCGGGCATGATCTTCGTCGGCATGGCCTGCGTCGCCATCTTCGGCTGGGCGACGACGCGCGTGCTCGCCGCGATCGAGACGCGCTCGCTCTCCTGGACCCAGATCGCGGAAGCGCTGCCGTGAACGCGCTTCGTCTGCAAACGCTTTCGCGGCCGCAGACCGCGGCCCTCGGCGCGATCGGATTGCTCTCGTTCCTGGGCGTCTGGAGCGTCCTCTCGCTGTCCGGCATCGTGCCGCACCAATTTCTACCGGCGCCGCACGAGGTCGCGGCACGCTTCTTCCAGCTCCTCTTTGCGCCGTTCGCGGGCGCGACCTTGCAGGAGCACCTCGCCTCGAGCGCCTTGCGCTTCGCCTACGGCTTCGTGCTCGGCGCGGTGGTTGGAATCCCGCTTGGCCTGCTGATGGGCTGGTTCCGCGTGCTCGACGAGATCGTTTCGCCGGCCTTCGATGCGCTACGCTTCATCGCGCCGATCGCCTGGGTGCCGTTCGCGGCGCTTTGGTTCGGCACCGGCATCGGCGGCCCGATCCTGATCATCTTCGCGGGCTCCTTTCCGCCCTGCCTGATCAATGCCTATCGCGGCGCGCGCTTCGTTCCCCGGCCGCTGATCGAGGCGGCGCAGATGCTCGGCACCGGCAACCTGCGCATCATCGTCGAGGTGCTGCTGCCAGCCTCCACCGCCTCGATCGTCGCCGGCCTGCGCGTCTCCGCCGGGCTCGGCTGGCAGTCGCTGATCGGTGCCGAGCTGATCGTCGCCTCGACCGGCGTCGGCTTCATGATGGTGCAGGCGCAGCTCGCCGCCTCGACCCCGACCGTGATGAGCGCGATGGTGGCGATCGGCCTCGTCGGGCTCGCGATCGACGTCGCGCTGCGCGCGCTCGAAGCGGCCGTGCGCCGGCGCAGGCTGGCATAGAGCGCCCGCCATGGCCGCGATCACGTTCGACGCCGTGCAGAAGACCTTTGCCCGCAACGGTACGGGCGTCGTCGCGGTTGAGCGCATCGACCTCGTCATCGCCGACAAGGAGTTCGTCGCGATCGTCGGGCCGTCCGGCTGCGGCAAAACCACCTGCCTGCGCATGGTCGCGGGCTTCGAGTTTCCGACCGGCGGCACCGTCAGCGTCGACGGCCGCCGCGTCACCGGGCCGGGCCCCGACCGCGCCGTGGTGTTTCAGCAGTTTGCGCTGTTTCCGTGGAAGACCGTGCACGACAACATCGGGCTCGGCCTGCGCAACAAGGGCGTCGCGCGCGAGGCGCGCGAGATCCGCATCGCGCGGGCGATCGCGCTGATGAACCTGCAGGGCTACGAGGCCGCCTTCCCGCACCAGCTATCCGGCGGCATGCAGCAGCGCGTCGCCATCGCGCGCGCCTACGTGCTCGATTCCGACGTGCTGCTGATGGACGAGCCGTTCGGCGCGCTCGATGCGCAGACCCGCGTCACCATGCAGGAGGAGCTGGTGCGGCTCGCCCGCCTCAACCCGCGCACCGTGCTGTTCATCACCCATTCGGTCGAGGAAGCCGTTTACCTCGCGGACCGCGTCGTCGTCATGTCGCGCCGCCCCGGCCGCGTCAAAGAGGTGATCGACGTGCGCTCGGTGCGCGTCGCGGAAAAATGGGACAAGATCGAGCGCATCGAGGACGTGATGGACCACGAGTCCTTCATCCATTGGCGCACCCATATCTGGCGCTCGCTGCGCGAGGAGAAGAGCGCTCATGACAACTGACCAAAAGGGCAAAGCCCGAGATCACAGGAGGAAAGCAATGTGGAAACGACTGAGTGCCGCGCTCGCGGTGGCGGGCATCCTTGCGCTGCCGGCGGGCGCGCAGGCGCAGACCAAGATCGGCGTGAGCTACCAGCCTGCGCTCTACTGGGCGCTGCCCTACTACATCGCAACCGAGAAGAACTGGTGGAAGGACGTGGGCCTCGCGCCGACCTTCTCGGTTTTCCCGGCCGGCGTGCCGCAGATCGCGGCCTCGCAGGCAAAATCGTGGGACGTCGGCGGCACCGGCTCGGTGCCGGCCGTGCTCGGCGCCGCGCGCTACGGCCTCTTGACCATCGGCATCACCAATGACGAGTCACGCGCGAACGTCATGATGGTGAGCGGCACGAGGTTCGCCGCCATCAAAGCCGACCCGATGAAGCTCAAGGGCCAGCGCATTCTGCTTACCAGCAACTCGACCGGCGACTATGCGGTGCGCAACTGCCTCAAGAAATACGGCGTCGCGGCGAGCGACGTGCAGTTCGTCAATCTCGGCCAGGCGCAGATCATCACGGCGATCAGCTCGAACAACGGCGACGTCGCCGGCGTATGGGCGCCCAACAACTACACGCTGGAGGAGAAGGCCGGCGCGAAGACGCTGTGCACCGGCGCCGATGCGGGCGCGATCGTGCCCGGCGCGCTGATCGTGCGCGCCGATTTTGCCAAGGAGCGTCCGAAGGACGTCGCCGCCTACTTGGCGGTCTATCTGCGCGGCTGGGGCTGGGCGCTCAAGAACCCGAAGGAGGCGCGCGAGATGATGAAGAAATTCTATGCCCAGGGCGGCGTCGAGATCTCCGACAAGGCGATGGACGAGGAGTTCTCCCAGCGCCCGGTCTTCCTGCTCGACCAGCAGCTCGCGATCCTCGACCGCAGCAAGGGCCCGTCCCGGGTCGACGGCTGGCTCACCGACATCGGCAAGTTCATGGCCGAGGTCGGCACCTTCCCGCAGGCCCCCGACGTGAAGACGTTCGTCACCGACGACTACATGAAGATGGTCGCGGCCGACGCCAAGCTCAAGGCGTTCGCAACCGAGTTCGACAAGAAGTGAGCGAGCTCCAGCGCAAGGCTCGGCGCCAGACCCGCCTCATCCTGAGAGGCTGACCGAAAAGAAAACAGGTGATTTTGGCCCTTGTTGTGATTCCTTCGTGTTTGCGATTCGACGAGGGGAGCACAACATGTCTTGGACCAAAACCACCCGCAGACAATATGGCCGCGATGGACTGCGCTATGCAAGCGATACGACACCGAAAGAATGGATCTTGCTGAGCCGACTGTTGCCGAAGCGGGGTCACATCGGGCGGCCGCCTGAGTGGCATCTTCGCGTCATCATGGATGCGATTTTCTATATTCTTGCCACCGGCTGCCAGTGGCGCGCTTTGCCGAAAGATTTTCCGCCATTCACGACGGTCCAACACTATTTTTACGGTTGGCGAGACTGCAACATTTGGCGGCGGATCAATCGCACGTTGGTCGAGCGCACGCGCCGGGCGGCGGGACGCAAACGCTCGCCGTCGGCTGCGATCATCGACAGCCAAAGCGTGAAAACGGCAGAAAGTGGCGGCCCACGTGGGTTTGACGCGGGCAAGAGAGTGAAGGGCCGCAAGCGTCACATCGTCACTGAT